>PMCB01000073.1:0-5679 GCA_003153955.1 Dehalococcoidia bacterium
ATTTGCTTTGATGTAATTCTACCAAAGCAAAGTATACATTACTTCGTAAGTATCGAAAATGACTCTTCGGCCCTCTCCCATTAAGGGCGTACATTTCGGCTTAATGCCTCAAGTATTTCGTTGCGACTCAAAGGGAACTAACCGAGAGGAAGTTTTGTCACCTCTTTTGAAGAGCCCCCTCTCGCCAAACTCTCTCCCACGGGTGGAGAGAGGGCTGAGAGGCGGGTTTTGGCACCAATTTTAACGAGCTTTCAATGGTCAGGTTAAAATAATGAGCGTTTTCGACGGACTTCAATGAACCTCCAGGAGATCCTTCGCTACGCTCAGGACGTGATAAACGATGTTGCGCTGCAATGATGTTACGGAGTAATGATGCAGCAGAGCAATGAGGAAATGAGTAATGAGATCCTTCGTCCTTCCGATGAAGGACTCAGGACGTGGTAAGGTTTGTCCTTCTCACGCTAAAGCAGCTTGCCACCTACTTTCCCCAAATGGTATTATTCAGGCACGGAGGGAGAAACATGACAATTATTAATTCGGTGCTGGGTCCGCTGGATACTAAAAACCTGGGGGTGACGCTGTGTCACGAACACCTGCAGGATTCTTCGACCGCATTGACTTTGAATTACCCGGAATTGCTGGAGCCGGCTTACAAAAAACATATTATCGACGGATTGAAACACGCCCGCGCCGGAGGTATCAACACCGTGGTTGACGCCACCACCCTGGACCTGGGACGGGACGTGGAATTGATGGCGGAAGCTTCCCGCGCCTCCGGAGTGAATGTGATTGCGATCAGCGGCTGGGCGCTGGAAAAGCCCCGCTTTTTCCCCGGTATCACCGCCAAGCGATTCGCTCAAGCATTTATTAAAGATATCACCGTGGGTATTGCCGGCACCGGCATTAAAGCCGGGGTTTTAAAAGAAGCCAGTGACCGCGCCGGCGTNNCTGCCGGGCGAAGCCATCGTGCTGCGGGCCATCGCCCGGGCGCACCTGGAAACCGGGGTTCCGATCATGCTGCATACCGCCATGGCGGGTGAAATCGCGCGGCAGCAAATCACCATCCTGAAACAGGAAGGGGTCAAAATGGGCCGGGTGAAAATCGACCATGCCAACGACACTACCGATTTGAAATACCTGACCTGGATTCTGGACCAAGGCTGTTTCCTGGGTCTGGACCGCTATCCGGGCAGCCGGATTACCCCTGAGGAACGCACCAATTGCCTGAAAGCCCTGATTGACATGGGCTACGCCGACCGCCTCTGTGTTTCCCATGACTGGTCGCTGGCGCGGTTCTTATCGCGGCCATCGCCCGCCGGCTCACCGGCCAAGCGAAAGAAAATCAATCCTTACGGGTTCCTCTATATCAAAGAAAAGGTTTTTCCCCAACTGCGGGAAATGGGGGTACCGGAAAAAACCCTCAGCACCCTGCTGGTCAACGGCCCGCGCAACTTCTTCGAAGGGAAATAATAAAAAAGGGGAGAGAACAATAATGTCTCTCCCCTTTATATTTAAGTCGCTTCTTTCAGCTTTTCCCCAAAATACTCTGCTTCAGCTTCCGGTCGACAAAGAACCGCGAAGCGTAGAATCCCAGCATGCTCGGCCCGCCGGAGCCCATCCAGATGGAATGGACCTGGGCGTGAAAACCTTTCAGCCATGGCTGGCACAGCGAGTATTGCAACGGCAATAATAACGATACGGCGTAATGCTGCCGGGTAACGCGTTCGTTGGCGTCCCGCAGCACTTGCCGCAGTTCCGTCTCGTTTTTAGCGGCGATAGCTTTGGGATAGAACGCATCAAAAACCGGGTCGGCGACCATCATGTGGTTGGCGGAATAACCGGTCTGGAACCGCGTGATGGCCCGCAGCGGCGCGTAGGTATGCCCGAAAGGCCCGTACGGCCGGTAAATCAACTGGTCGTGTTTTTTCTCGATTTCCACATATTTAATCCAATCCGGCACGCTCAACACCCGGACTTCCGTCTCGATGCCAATGGCGGCCCAGTAAGCCAGGACGATTTTCAATAATGTCAGATCCGCGTCCGCCGTGGCTACGACGTTGGTCTTGAATCCGTGGGGATAGCCGGCTTCGGCCAGCAGTTTTTTAGCTTTGGCCGGGTTGTAGGCATATTCATCTCTGAGTTCCTGCGGCCAGTCGGTGTAGGCGAAGCCCCAATTCATCATGTACTTGCTGGCGGTCAAGTTCGAAGGCTCCGGGTCGACCGAACCCTCAAAATGGGTATTGGCGATGGTCGGCAGGTCGATGGCCAACTGCAGCGCCTGACGCACCCTGATGTCGTTGTACGGCGGTTTGTCGTTGCGGGGCTGTATCGAAAGCGCCGGCGCTCCGGGCGTCCTGATTTGCACAATTTCGGGGTTGGTTTTCTTTAGTTCCCGCGCCCCTTTGTAAGAAATCTGGTTCATGCAGTCGATTTTGCCGGTGCGCATCGCTTCCACCGCGTCCATCTCGTCGGGAATGATGACTATTTTCAGTTTATCGATATAGGGGATTTGGTTCTGCGGGTGCCGCTCGTCGTACCCCCAGTATTCCGGATTTTTCTCCAGCGAAGCATATTTACCGGGCACGAAATTCTTCAAAATAAACGGCCCGGTGCCGACGGCATGGTGCCAGTCGCTCATGTCGCCGTATTTCCTGACCACGTCGTAGTTTTCCAGGCATTGAGCCAGGCTGACGTTATGCAGCGTCTCCATAATGAAATCGGGGTTCGGAGTCTTGAATTTAAAAACGACCGTGTATTTATCGGGCGCGTCTATCGAGATTAAATCTTTGAACCTGATGTCGGTGTCGCGGTAGGGGCTGGGTTTAGTAAAGCCGCCGCCCAGACCGTAAATCCGGTGGTAGTGAAACATGACATCTTCGGAGGTGAATTCCCTGCCGTTGGACGGTGGGACGTTAGGGTAATGAATACCCTTGCGCAGATGCACGATGTGCGTGGCCGGGTCCGGGAATTCCAGGCTTTCCGCCAGGTTGCCTTTCTGGTATTTGGCCGGGTGCCACGCCAACTGGTAATTCCATTCCGCCGGGTCCATCGTCCAGTCGTCGCAGACGAGTCTTTCCAGCCATGCCCCGTAAATGCCGGTCAGCCCCTCGGTAAAATAAGGGTCGAAATTCACTATGTCGCGCTCGACGCGGATGACCATTTCATCGCCGTATTGCGGCTCGCCGAGTTTATCCCACCAGTTTTTAGTTTTCTTTTCCATCATCTCTCCTTAAATTTCATCGCCCGCTATGCACAATGAATGGTTTTCGGTTAGTATTAAATCAAGGCTGTGACATTTGTCATGGTTATCGCTCCGGGTTAGACTTATTATATAGTGAACCGCCGGAGGTGGATACCCGGTCAAAAAGCATCAATTTACCCGATGATTAACCGGGGAATTGGTTGGAATTCTATAACAAAGCAGAGCGCAGTGTCAATCCGGCAGTTAGTGTAACGGATTCAGGAAAAAATATAAAAGAAGGCATTTCTCAAAGGGAGGCCCAAAATGGCAATCGCAGCAAATGAAAAAAACGCAAAATCAATCGGCAGTTGGCAGGAACTTTTCGTCCCCAAAACGACGGCGAGGGTGAAGCGGCTGCGTGAAAATGCCATCCGCACGCCGGAAGTTTGCCTGGAACGCGTGCGCACCGAGATGAAAATCGGCGACAAATACGATAAATTGCCGAGAATCCTGCAGCGAGCCTACTTCTATCAGACTTATCTGAAAGATAAAACCGTTTTTATCGCCGACGACGAACTGATTGTCGGCAATATCAACAGCAAAGTCCGCGGCTCGACCATCGAAGGCTCAACCACACGCTGGCTGGAAAAAGAAATGGACGACCCGGTGATGGACCCGCAGACACGGGCTTTCGACCGGCATATTATCCGTCCCGAGGAACGCAAGGAAATCCGCGAAGTGCTTATCCCTTATTACAAAAATAAGAAAATGCTCTATGATTATTGCCTGGAAAAAGTGGACGAAATCA
Organism: Dehalococcoidia bacterium; assembly: GCA_003153955.1. Lineage (GTDB taxonomy): Bacteria > Chloroflexota > Dehalococcoidia > Dehalococcoidales > Fen-1064 > Fen-1064. Next base: position 3,990 of record PMCB01000073.1, read on the forward strand.
GCAAGGAAAAGGCTTATCCCTCCACTTCCTCCTGCCCCCATATCCCGGATATCGCCGACTGGCAGATGTTCGGGGATGTCGGCCACCAGATGGCCAATTATGAAAAAGTCCTGAAGATCGGCCTCAAGGGTATTAAAGCCGAGGTTGAGTATTATCTAGCTCAGGTCGACCAGCCGTATGACCATTACAGCGTGCAGGAAAAGAAAGATTTTTATAAAGCAGTACTCATTACCCTCGATGCTGCCATGGATTATGCCCAACGGTATGCCGAGCTGGCAAAGAAAAATGCGGCTAAAGAAACCGATCCCAAACGGAAGAAAGAACTGGAGCGCATCGCTGAAGTCTGCGCCCAGGTGCCGGTCAATCCTGCCCGCGACTGGTGGGAGGCGGTGCAGTCCGTCTGGATGATGCATGTCCTGATTACCTGCGAATTGTCCGCCAGCGTGCACTGTTTCGGCCGTTTCGATCAGTACATGTATCCTTATTACAAAAAATCCGTGCATGACGATAAAACCATGACCCACGACGAAGCTCTGGAATTACTGGAATGCTTCTGGATCCACACCAACTGCACCGGCCTGCGGAGCTGGGATTCGGTGAAAATCCTCACAGGAATGGGCTTAGGCAATAACCTGACCATCGGCGGGCAGACCCGCGATGGTAAAGACGCCTGCAACGACGTTACCATCCTTTGTCTGGAATGCGACGAAGAGCTGGGCATCCTGCTGCCCGAAACGGGCATGCGCATCTGGTCCGGCACCCCGGATAAATATCTCCGCAAGGCGGTGGAACTGGTGCGGCTGGGCCGGGGCAAACCGAAATTCTTCGGCGATAAGAAAGGCGTGCAATTACTGGCCAAGGGCTATCCTGAATTAACCATCGAAGACTGGCGTGAATATTCATTATTGGGCTGCACCGAGACCAACCTGCCGCATATCACCATGGGCAACCTGTTCGAGGGCGTCAACGTCGTGGCCAAAATCATGGAACTGGTAATCTCCAACGGCAAATGCACCATCTGCGGCAAACAGATCGGGCCGGTCACCGGCGACCCGCGCACCTTTGAATCCATGGACGGCGTCCGGAAGGCGTTCCGGGACCAGGTTTTCTATTGGATGAAGCACCTTGCTCAAGCCCAGAAAATACCCAAAGAAATGCAGTCAGCTTTCTATCCCGCGCCTTTCAGCTCCTCTTTGTCTGAAGGCCCGATGCAGAAAGGCATCGATATTACTCAAGGCGGGTCGTGGTTTACCACTTACGGCGCGTTCCTGGCTGGTCTGGCCGATACCGCCGATTCTTTGGGCGTCATCGACCGCCTGATTTACCGGGAAAAGAAGGTTACCTGGGATGAATTAACTCAGGCGTTGAAAGATAACTGGCAGGGCCATGACAACCTGCGGCAGCTTTGCATTAACGGCGTCACCAAGTACGGCAACGACGATGATTATGCCGACGAATGGGCGGCATTCGTAATGGATACCTGGTATGACACCCTTGACTGGATTAATACCCAGAAAGAACTGCTGCCGAAATGGGGCGGACGCTGGGTCGGCGCCATGACCACGGGTTCGAATACGGTCGCTTACGGCCTCAATGTAGGCAGCCTGCCCAACGGCCACATTTATCCCAATCCGCTGGCGGATACGATGTCCCCGGTCCAGGGCATGGACAAAAACGGCCCCACGGCGGT
>PMCB01000073.1:5691-15199 GCA_003153955.1 Dehalococcoidia bacterium
CAATTTAACATAATATCAAGCGATTCTTTGCGCAAAGCGATGAAAGAACCGGAAAAATACCGCGATTTAATGGTCCGCGTGGCCAGCTTCACGGTCTATTTCGTGGACCTCACCGCCGAGCAGCAAATGGATATCATCAACCGGACCGAGCAGCAGGGCTATTAAGCCTAAGAGGCTGGTTTTTATACGTTCGAGTTTCGAACTCGACCGCCTATTACCATTTCATCCATACCGGCGGAAGCCGGTATCTATTGGCAGGTTACAGACTGCTGAAATAGTCTACTTCCCTAAAAGAAAGTGATGGCTAAATGAAAATAATGAAAGATAAATCCCTCTATATCTCCCTTTCGCGAAAGGGAGAGTTTCATGACAGCAGGGCTATTAAGCCTGGCAAGGTTGAAAAGGGAGGGTAAGATGGTAAAAGCCAATGCGCTTATCGACAATTTTATCGCAGGTTTTGGTGACTGGCGGGGTGATACGATTGCTGACATCCGGCGGGTTATCCATGAAGCTGACCCGGATATCGTCGAGGAAGTGAAATGGCGGGGCGCTGCAGTCTGGTCCCACGATGGCATCGTTTGTGTTGCCAATGCTTTCAAAGACAAGGTAAAGCTGATTTTTTATCGAGGCTCAGATCTGCCTGACCCTGATAAGCTCTGCAATAACGGGTTGGAAGGCAAGCAATGGCGGACAATTGATTTTCATCAGGGAGACACCATCAACAAGACCGCCCTGAAAAACTTCATCCGGGCCGCTGTTGCTAACAACATCACTAAAGTGAAAACCGCCGCCAAGCCTCCCGCTGCGCGGGGGAGCAAACCAAAGAAACCGGTAAAATAGCATAATCTATCATTTCAAAACATATCCATTGAATGGCAATAATTCCGTTTGTTGTCCGGGCGTTTTTTTTATTTCTTTCTGATCTCAATGACAATTATTTTGAGTAATCTCAATAACTCTCCGGCTGTTGTCGCCGGAAAAAGTGTTGCAAATTCATAACATTTTTCTGTGAACTGATTTAAATATTATTTTTACCGGTTTTAGACTTGATTTGATTATTTCGCAATGGTAAAATCTCATCTATACTTAAGTTTATACGTAACTAGGAACCAGGTTTGCATTTACCGATTAATGTGTATATTCCCATAGCGGGGAAATCAATATCGGCCCGGGATATCAGGAGCGCTGACGATGGATGATAAAGCAGCAAAACAGGATAAAAAACCGAAGGCAAGCACCAAGCGTAAAACAACGCCCAAGGGTAAAGAAGCCCTCAATAAAAAAGATAAAAGCGATAGTGAATTCCGACAGCTGTTCTCGTCAATCAATTTGAGCATGGCTTTACATCAGATGGTTTATGACTCATCGGGTAAAGCCGTAGATTATACAATCACCGATGTCAATCCTGTATGGGAAATACACACCGGCCTTTCTAAAAAACAGGTTATCGGCAAAAGCCCGGCCGAATTATTCCATGTAGTCCAGGCTCCCAACCTCGAAGTATTCGCAAAAGTAGCCGCGACCGGAAAAGCCATTACCTTTGAGACCTTTTTCCCGGATATGCGTATTTATTCTCAGGTATTTGCCTTCTCGACCAAACCGGGTACTTTCACCACGATAATCTCGGATATCACCGAACATAAAAAGTTGGAATCACGGTTGCAAGAGAGTGAGGAACGTTACCGCGCCCTGGTTGATTTGACGCCTGACGCAATCCTGGTCCACCGGGACGGAAACATCTATTATGCTAATGCTTCAGCCGTCAGGATGTTCGGGGCTGACACCTTCAGCGAACTGGTAAAACATAACCTACTGGATTTAATCGCTGCTGAAGACCGGGAAAATGCCAGGACCTCGATAAAAACCGTTGTAGAGGGTAAAACCACGGTGATGACGGAGAGACGGGCATTCCGTTTGAATGGGCAGCAATGGAGGCTGGAAGCAACCGGTTCCCCGGTCCCCTGGAATAACGAGACATGTGTTCAGGTAATAATCCGTGATGTTACCGAGCGTAAAAAGCTGGAGGAAACTCTGGCAACGTCTGAAAGTAATTTCAGGCATTTATGGCAGACAATGTCTATGGGTGTGGTGTATCAGGATGCCGAAGGAAAGATTATTTCCATGAACCCCGCGGCTGAACGGATCCTTGGGCAGAACCAGCGGGATTATGTCGGAAGTTCATCACAAGACCATGAACATTTCACGATTAAAGAGGACAAATCTCCGTTTCCGGGTAATGCCCATCCTTCGATGGTTGCCTTAAAAACAGGCCAAAATATAAATAATGTGGTGATGGGAGTTTATAACCCACGGGATAAGCAATACCACTGGATTAATGTCAGCGCAATTCCTCTGCTCCAACCCAACGAAACCAAACCATATCAGGTCTACACTATTTTCGATGACATAACCGAGCGCAAGAATTCAGAAGAATAAATTCGTCAGCAGGCAGAAGAATTGAAGACCGTGATGGACCTGGTTCCCGCCGCAATCTGGGTAGCTCATGATCCGGAATGTCACAATATTACCGGAAACCGCACCGCTAATGAATTTTATGAAGCTAAAGAAGGAGAAAATGTTTCTGCCGGCCCCGCTTCCGGTGAGCCTGTTTCTCCCCGCCGGTTTTTCAGGAATGGTAAGGAATTGAAAGCTGAAGATTTGCCAATGCAAGAAGCTGCTGCCCGGAACCAGGTGGTGGAAGGATCTGAATTTGACGTCAAGGTTCCCAGTGGGAAATCACTCACACTGATGGGTGCAGCGAGCCCATTGCGGGATGAAAAAGGAAAGGTACGCGGAGCTGTGGCCGCCTTTCTGGACATCACGGCCCGCAGGGAAATCGAAGAACAGAATTTCGAGCATTTGCACATTCTGGAACAGGCTAATGTCTTCGTCAGGGATATGGACGGCAAAATTATCTTTTGGAATATGGGCGTTGAAAAGATTTACGGCTATTCTATGGACGAGGCTATCGGAAAAACATCCAATGAACTGTTGAAAACTGAATTTCACGAACCGCTCCCTGATATCCTGCGTGATTTGACCGCCAAAGGAACGTGGGAGGGGGAATTGGTTCACACCCGGAAAGACGGTGTTAAAATCATTTCATCCAGCGTGTGGACGTTTTATCAGGCGGACAAAAATCATGCGGGCATGATTATCGAAGCTAACACCGATATCACCGAGCGGAAAAAAGCAGAAGAAGCCGCCGTCGAATATTCCAAAAACCTGGAAATTGCCAATAAGGAACTGGAAGCCTTTAGTTATTCCGTTTCGCATGACCTGCAGGCGCCGCTGCGTGCCCTCGACAGCTTTAGCGAACTGCTGATTGAAGACTACGGGCAGAAAATTGATGAAACAGGACAGGACTACCTCAAACGGATCAGGAAAGCCACCCAGACGATGTCCCAGCTGATTAATGACATGCTGAAACTCTCAAGAGTGGTCCGGTCGGAAATCCGGATCGACCTCGTACATTTGAGCGAAGAGGCTAAAGTTATTGCCGGGGAATTACAGGCCGGTCAGCCGGAACGCAAGGTTAAGTTCGTCCTCGCGCCGGATATATTAGTCGCCGGAGACCGGGGCTTGCTGGATATTGCTTTAAATAACCTGCTTGAAAATGCCTGGAAATATACATCTAAAAACCCAAATGCCTTAATCGAGTTTGGGCAGACTCAGCAAAATGGCGAAAAAGTGTTTTTTGTAAGAGATAACGGTATTGGTTTTGACATGATATATAGCGATAAACTCTTTCAACCTTTTCAACGCCTTCATACAGATAAAGAATACCCCGGCACAGGTATCGGGTTAGCTATCGTGCAAAGGATTATACGGCGGCATGGCGGCAGGATTTGGGCGGAATCTGAGGTTGGTAAAGGAACCACGTTTTATTTTACAATAGAAAATGCGTCAGGTTTGGGAAAAAGCTAAATTCGGACACCCGCCAATTGGATTTTAATTAATGAAAAATATATTCTGCTAACCGAAGACAACCCGGACGATGTCACGTTAACCAGAATCGCTTTTCGAAAGGCCGGGGTAGCCAACCGCTTGGACGTGGTTTGGGACGGAGTCGAAGCGATGGAATTTCTTTTCGGTACTGGAAGGTACGCAGGCAGGGATCTCACAAATAAACCTGCCGTAATCTTGCTCGATTTAAAACTTCCGCTGCTTAACGGCGTGCAAGTGCTCAAAGCAATCCGGGAAAATGTTGCAACAAAAGATATTCCGGTAATAGTGCTTACTTCTTCGATGGAACCCTCCGATCAAAGAGCGTGTAACCATTGTGGAGTAAATGAATACCTCCAAAAACCGGGCAGTCTCTCAAAATTTATTGAGATCGTCGTCCATATCAAATCAGTATTTTTAGATTAGGGGGACTTAACCTCCATCCTGAATTTTTGAAAACCTTTCCGGAATAGCCATCATCACGCAAGAAATGGTAAACGTCCCAGTGTCTCCCCCGCCGGTTCGCCGCGTTTCCTCAAGCCCAAATATTACGCCATATTCTGCTTTGAAATAAAAATTTCCCGGCAAACTTGGTATCCCCGTTGTGACTCTGCTATTATATTGATAAATTACTTTTGCGGAGGTAGAAAAATGGTCGGCGGATATATGGGGAAAATCCTGTTTGTGGATCTTTCCACCGGAGAAATCAAAGAAGAACCCACCGATGAGAAAATGGCTAAAGAATACCTGGGCTGCTACGGCCTCGGCGCCAGGATTTTATACAGCCGGATGAAAGCCGGCGTGGACCCCCTGGGGCCGGAAAATATGCTCGGGTTTGTCACCGGGCCGCTGACCGGCACGGGCGTTCCTACCGGTTCCCGTTACATGGTCGTCGGCAAATCGCCGCTGACCGGCGGCTGGGGCGATGCCAATTCCGGCGGTTATTTCGGTTCCTATCTTAAATTTTCCGGTTTTGACGCTGTGTTTTTCACCGGCATTTCACCCAAACCGGTTTATTTATTGCTGGATAACGGCCGGGTGGAGATTAAAGACGCCGCCAATCTTTGGGGCAAAGATACTTACGAAACCGAAGATACCCTAATGGCCGAATACGGCAGCACTTCCCGCGTGGCCTGCATCGGGCCGTCCGGGGAAAAAGTATCGTTAATCGCCGGTATTATGACCGACCACGGCAGCGCTGCCGCCCGCTCCGGATTGGGCGCTGTGATGGGTTCCAAAAAATTGAAAGCGATTGTTGCCCGAGGCGAAATCGAAGTGCCGATTGTTAACAAAGAAGTGATATCTACGCTCCGGGCCGAGCAGATGAAACAATGGCAGACGATCCGTCCCAACGGCATGTCCGAAATCGAAGGGCAGCGCAAATACGGCACCAGCAGCAGCAACTACAGTTCGGCGCACAGCGGCGATAGCCCGGTCAAGAACTGGGGCGGCATCGGTGTTATTGATTTCCCCGACCGAGAAGGCGTCCATCAGGATAAATTCTTAGCCCGGGTGGAGAAAGGGCACGCCTGCTGGCATTGCCCGGTCGCCTGCAAAGCCGTATTGAAAGCAGGGGAAGGCGAATATAAGTACGCCGCCGGCTGCCACCGTCCCGAATATGAAACGGCGGCGGCTTTCGGTTGTAATTGCCTGAATAACGATACAGAATCGATTTCGATGGCCAATGATATCTGCAACCGCGGCGGTCTGGATACGATTTCCGGCGGCAGCGTTATCGCTTTTGCCATGGAATTATACGAAAACGGCATTATCACGATGGAAGATACCGGCGGTATCGACCTGAAATGGGGCAACCATCAGGGCATCATCGCTCTAACCGATAAAGTCGTTAAAAGGGAAGGCCTGGGCGATATCCTGGCGGACGGCGTTAAGAAAGCCGCTGAAAAAATCGGTAAAGGCGCGGAGAAATATGCCGTCCATGTCGGCGGACAGGAACCCGGCATGCACGACCCGCGGCTGCCCCGCGGCAACGGTTACCCGATGTCCGCCGCCCGTTACCAGATGGACGCCACGCCGGGGCGCCATATGCTCAGTTTCGGCACATTTGTTATTTTCCGGCATTGCGTAAATATGACCGGGATGTGTTTCCAGGGCGGATGGTCCGGCAGCCGGGAAAGATTGTTAGGCTTCCTGAATGCCGTCACCGGCTGGAACATGACCATGGACCAGATGCTGCTGGCGGGTGAAAGGACGGCCAACATCAGGCACGCCTTCAACCTGCGCGAAGGCATCTGTGAATTGAACTGGACGCCGCACCCGCGGATTGTGGGCAAGCCGCCGCAGGAAGACGGCCCGCTGAAAGGTTCCACCGCCGATATCGAAGCCCAGATTTACTGGGGATTGGGTTCCCTGGACTGGGACCGCTTCACCACCAAGCCCAGTAAAGCCAAGCTGCTGGCTCTCGGCGGACTCGACGATGTCGCCAAAGATTTATGGCCGTAAAAACATGATAAAATAGGTTGTGCGAATCAAATAAAATTTCCACAACCGCAATATTCCGTTATTTGACATGACACAATAAAATTTAGGGGGAACGTAATGGATTTAGGGTTAAAAGGTAAAGTCGCCGTCGTTACCGGCAGCGCCAGTCAGGTCGGTATGGGGAATGCTATTTGCCTGCTGCTGGCCAAAGAAGGCTGCGATATCGTCTCGGCAGATATGGATCTGGAAGGGGCAGTTAAAACAGTCGAAGCAGTAAAGGCGCTTGGCCGCAGAGCCATCGCCGTCAAAGTCAATATCACCGTTTTCGCCGAAGCCGAAGAAATGGCCAAAGCGGCGCTGAAAGAATTCGGCAAAATCGATATTCTGGTCAATACAGCCGGGTTGAACGCCGGTATGGGCTCGCAATTCTTGCAGCAGAAACAGGAAATCTGGGAAAAAGATTTCGCCGTCAACCTTTACGGCACGATGAATTGCTCCAAAGCAGTCCTCCCAACCATGATGGAAAAGAAATATGGTAAAATCATTAATTTCTCATCGATTGTCGCCAAAATGGCCGGCGGCCCCGGTTCTTATGCGGCCGCCAAAGCGGCTGTGCTGGCCTTCAACCGCGGTCTCGCCGCCCAGTACGGGGCGAACAACATCAATGTCAATGCCATCGCCCCGGGCATGGTCCAGACCAAGTTCTTCGCTGCCATGGCGCAGGACCGCCAGGATAAAATGTTCGATGCCATGGCCAACATGGCCCCGCTGAAGCGGAATCAGACCACGGATGATATCGCCAATGCCGTCGCCTTTTTAGCCTCGGATGTTTCCAGGAACATCACCGGCCAGTGTCTCCAGGTGGACTCCGGCATGATTATGCAGTAAAACCCTTGATTGTTTGATTGAAAAAGTCCAGACAATAAAAAAGAGATTCCGTTAAAACCGGAATCTCTTTTTTTAACCGAAGTGGAAACGCCCTCGCGCAGCCCAAAAAAAGAAATTATTTTCCCCGGCGTCATTAATATGAGAGGGACGCCGGTGGTTGGTTGGTTACCATTAAAAATAGCCCCAACATTCTGAGTGCATCAGCAAAGTCAAGGAATATGACCGGTTTAGAAACAAAGGAAATGACACCCAGCAAGTAACTGGCGACCATTTCATCTTCTTCCCGGGAAGTGGACATCACGATAACAGGAACTAATTTCGTGTCTTCGCAAGCCCGTATTTTACGAAGTATTTCAATGCCGTCAATTTTCGGCAGATGTAAATCTAACAGAATGACCAGAGGCAGGTCATGACCATCATTTTTAATTTTGCATTCATTTACATCTTCAAACAAGTATTTAAGAGCCTGCTCGCCATCTCCCACAGCGATTATTTCATTGGCAATCTTTGATTTTGTGAACATGCGCCGGGTTAATATCACGTCATTGGTATTGTCTTCGATTAATAGAATCTTTCTGTTATCCAAGCTTTGCTCCGCGGCTGCGAATACAGATAAGGATAATATATATAGTGAATCTAGTCAATATTCGGGAAACTGGCGGTGCTACGCAAACTAATAGGTATCATTGTATTATTTTTAGGAGCAATTACTTATAGACATCCCCGGAGCGCAAAGTATAATAAGAATAGAGACGGTCAGCGAAGAAGAGGAAGAAGTTATGCAAAGCAAGAAAATACTTCTGGTGGACGATAACGCTGATGATATTATGCTTACCACCAGGGCATTCCGGAAGTTAAACCTGCTTGAGGAGTTAATCACCGCCAGTGACGGTGTCGAAGCACTGAAATACCTGTTTGGCGATAAGCGGAGTGTGATGGTGCGCAAATTGGAGGCGTTACCCGCTTTAGTCCTGCTTGATATTAATATGCCCAGAATCAACGGCCTCGATGTACTACGGGAAATACGGGCAGATGAAAAGACCAAAACTGTTCCGGTCGTGATATTTACATCTTCCGGCGAGGAGAGAGATATAATTGCCAGCCGCAAATTAGGCGCAAACAATTATATCCAAAAACCGGTAAATTTTTCTGATTTGATTGAAGTTATCAGACAATTATTATTTTCTATGAACCTGCATCTCCCGTCGGCGACAGAATAATTTCATCCCTGCGCAATTGCCCCTACGTATTGACACCGGTAAAAGTTGAAGTAAAGTAAAATTACAAGTATTGAAAAACTACAAGCAGATAGTCGAAATTATGCGGTCATCAAATGTGAGGGAAATAATTGGAAATATATTGTACTAAATGCCATTCTAAAAAAGAACTTCAAGATGGCGTAGATATAGTTACTACTAACGGTAAATCAGCGACTCAAATTATGTGCGACAATTGCGGGGGTGTTTTATTCTGGGACGGCGGTCCGAACAGTAAGTTTTGGAGTTACCTCCGGTGAAAAATATTTATCATATTTAAAATATAACCTGAATAACCGAAAAACGGGAGAAAAAAGATGGAAGGTTATTGTGTAAGATGCCGCGCCCAACGGGAAATTAAAAACGGCAAAGCGGTCACCATGAAAAACGGCAAACTGGCAACCAAGGGTACATGTCTAACCTGCGGGGCCGGCATGTACCGCATCGGCGCCAGCAAATAACTGATAAATTACACGGGCTACCCAAAAAAAGACTTTCTGATGATGTCCGAAGATAAGCTTTTGAAGAGATTGTTTATGGACTCCCGATCAGGTCTTGTACATTTTGGCTGAAGGCCAAAAGTATTTCAGCCTACGGGCCTCAAGAATGACAAGTAGTTTTTGTCATTGTCGGGCGCTTGTCCTTCAGCTGAAGGATGACCCGACAATCCGGAGATTTCGGGCAGCGTCATTAACGTTGCAAAAAAATTCAAAATGATTCTATTTATAGCCCTGCGTAAACTTTTTATTGTTTACGAATAATTCCTCCACCATCTGCCGTGTCTCATCGATGGTCAGCATCGCCGCCGTAATCGGGTCGAGCAGAATCGACTGGAAAATCTTGGTTTTATCTTTTTCCATAATTCCCCTGACCGCCAGTTCCTGCACGGCGACGTTGCTCATATTTAAAGCGGCCAATTGCGGCGGCAGGTTCCCCACCGGGCAGGGGTGAATCCCTTCTTTATCCACCAGGCACGG
>PMCB01000071.1 GCA_003153955.1 Dehalococcoidia bacterium
GACTTGATACTAGCGTTAATTCGAAAATACTAGCTTAATCCATTGTTTAAGATTGAATTAGTGTTAAAATATCCATAATAAATGCCGGTTATTACTACCGGCTACAGTGAGACAGCCTAAAAGGTATCTTGCAACAAGAGGCAATGTACTCTATTATAGAGATAGGGCTGTCAATACAAGTGAATACGCTTCCTGGTGGTTTGGGCGAAGTGGTACCACCCGTTCCCATCCCGAACACGGTAGTGAAACGCTTCAGCGCAGACGATACTGAGAGGAAAACCTTTTGTGGAAAATATGCCACCGCCAGGAAGCTTGTATTTCTAATCACTTTTCTTAGTTGGCAGCGGTTATCGAGTGGAGGAAGTTGCGGGAGGAAAAATGGCGAGCCGATTTGAGAAATTTTCTGAAAGAGCCCGAAGAGTGCTCACACTTGCACAGGAAGAAGCACAACACCTTAATCATTCCTATATTGGTACCGAACATATTTTGCTTGGCTTATTACGGGAAGAGGACGGCGTTGCTGCTAAAGTTTTGGTCAGTCTTGGCGCCAATCTCGGCAAAGTTCGCTCCGGCGTAGAATTCATTATCGGCAGAGGCGAAAAACCCAATACCGGTGAGATTGGCCTGACGCCACGCGCCAAGCGTGTTATTGAATTAGCAATCGATGAAGCCCGTCACCTCGGGCATAACTATATTGGAACCGAGCACCTGCTGCTCGGTTTGCTGCATGAAGGCGGCGGTGTTGCTGCCGGTGTTTTGGACAGCTTCGGCATTACCTTAGAACAGGTTCGCAACGAAACGATTAAAATCCTGAGCCAGAACACCAACAAACAACCGCGCCCGGCTACGAAAAGCCTGAGCAAAACCCAGACTCTCGACCAGTTCAGCATCGATTTAACCGCTTTGGCCCGTGCCGGTAAATTAGACCCGGTTGAGGGGCGAGAAAAGGAAATGCAGCGTGTTATCCAGATCCTCAGCCGCCGCAACAAGAATAATCCCGCTCTTGTCGGAGAACCAGGTGTCGGTAAAACGGCTATTGTGGAAGGACTCGCTCAAAAAATTGTAAGCGGCGATGTTCCGGAAACGCTGGAAGACAAGCGGTTGGTGACACTGGATATGGGCGGCATTATTGCAGGCACCAAATACCGCGGCGAGTTTGAAGAACGCCTCAAGAAAATTATTGAAGAAATTAAATCCGCAGGTAATATTATCCTGTTTGTCGATGAATTCCATACAATTGTGGGCGCCGGCGCCGCCGAGGGCGCGGTTGACGCGGCCAGTATCCTGAAACCGTCATTAGCCCGCGGACAATTACAGCTTATCGGTGCCACCACTCTTGACGATTACCGCAAACATGTCGAAAAAGATGCGGCACTGGAACGCCGTTTCCAGCCGGTACTGGTTGAAGAACCGACGGTTGAAGAAACGAAGGCGATATTACGCCGTGTTAAAGACCGATATGAAGAACACCATAAACTGGAAATCAGAGATGAAGCATTAGACGCTGCCGCTACTCTTTCGGAGCGGTACATTCCTGACCGGTCACTGCCGGATAAAGCCATCGATCTGATCGATGAAGCCGCATCGCGGGTACGACTGCGTTTGCATGCGCCGCTAGAATTAAAAGAGCAAAAGAAATTAAAAGAAATTGTAACCAAAGAAAAGGAAAAGGCCTTAGCCTCTCAGCAGTATGATTTAGCCGCTGAGAAACGCCAATTGGAAGTTAAATTAGAAGAAACGATCAAAGCCGGTGAAAAAGATTGGCAGGAAAAGAAGAGCCAGGAACATTCTGAAGTAACCGCCGAAGATATTGCCGAAGTAGTGCATATGTGGACCGGTGTGCCGACCAGCCAATTAGGCGTCGACGAAACCAGCCGCTTATTGCACATGGAAGAGGCGCTGCGCAAACGCGTCGTCGGCCAGGATGAAGCGATCGACACAATTTCGAAAGCAGTCAGGCGGGCACGCGCCGGATTGAAAGACCCGCGGCACCCGATCGGTAATTTTATCTTCCTGGGGCCGACAGGCGTTGGGAAAACCGAACTGGCACGGGCATTGGCCGAGTTCATGTTCGGCAGTGAAGATTCGTTAATCAGACTCGATATGTCGGAGTTCATGGATAAATACAGCCTCTCCCGGTTAGTTGGCTCCGGACCCGGTTATGTTGATTCCGATAAAGGCGGACAGTTGACGGAAGCTGTCCGAAGAAAACCCTATTGTATCGTGTTATTCGATGAAATTGAAAAAGCGCATGAAGATATATTCAATATCCTTTTGCAGGTCTTCGATGACGGCCACTTGACCGATGCCATGGGCAGAAAAGTCAGTTTCCGCAACGCAATCATCATTATGACCAGCAACATCGGCGCGGAGCAGATTAGAAAAGGGACCAACATCGGTTTTGCGACGCAATCGAACGAAGGCAAGCAGCGCGAACAGAACTACAGCCGCATGAAAGATAAACTGCTGGAAGAACTGAAAAAACGGTTCCGCCCCGAGTTTATTAACCGCCTTGACGGCATGGTGGTTTTCCATTCTTTGAGCAAGGAAAACATCCGCTCGATTGTCGACCTGATGCTGAAAGTGGTTTATAAGCAGCTGGACGAAAAAGAAATTGTTTTACAGGTAACCGAAACCGCCAAGGATTATCTGGGAGAAAAGGGTTTCGATGAAGTATTCGGAGCACGCCCGCTGAAGAGAGCGATTCAGGACATGATTGTGGATAAGCTCTCCGAAGCAATTCTCCGCGGTGAATTCCTGAAGAAGGATACGGTCCTGGTGGATGTCCGCGATGTGACGGATGACAAAGGGGTCACAGAGAAACAGATTGTGATGGAAAAGGCGCCCGTTGCCGCGATGGTGAGCAGCAATTAGTATGCGAAGCAATTAATATTGTGTTAAAAGAAGGACGTTACAAAAACAGCGTCCTTCTTTTTAGGTAAGTTATCCTCGCTCCCCCGGTTTATTGAAGAATACGCTCAAGGGATGAGGAAAAAATAGGAGAAAATAAATTGGCAAAAGAAGTTGTTGAAGCCCCAATCACCGGTACGGTTATCAGTATCGAAGTCAAAGTCGGCGATAAAGTGGAAGAAGGAGATGTACTCCTCTACATCGAATCAATGAAAATGGAAAATCCGATCATGGCTCCGATCAGCGGTAAAGTTACGGAAATTAAAGTGGCCGTAAAACAGGTGGTAGAGTCCGGTAAACCAATGGCAACCATCGAGGGATAGACCTTTCGGTCATTCTTTCTTTATTTGGGAATGAAAAGGGCGGGGAAAGCAAACCCGCTCTTTTTTATTTCTATAGAGAGGGTGATTCTTCGGGTATTTCGTAACCTCAGTATACATTCACTCCGTGAAGTACCTACGACTGCAGTCTACGGCATTTTACCTTAAAGGTATACATTTTGACTAAGGTCAAAAGTACCTTCGGTTGCGACCTTCGGAAGTATTTCGGCCTGTGGGCCTCAAAATGAAAATGAATGTCGAATTTGATTAATTTCTAAAAATCGGGTAAAGTCATCTCATGGAAAAATCAAGAACCGTTTATATCTGCCAGCAGTGCGGCAAGGAAAGCCTGAAGTGGTTGGGGAAGTGCCCTAACTGCCAGGCATGGAACAGTTTTCTGGAGCAGGTGGTCACGGAGACCAAGGCCAGTACGCGCCAGATAAAAAATACCGCGCCGCCGAAAGAATTATCGCAGCTGGCTGTAGAGGCTTTTGAACGTTTCCCCGTGCCCATCAGCGAATTCAACCGCGTATTGGGCGGGGGCATTGTGCCGGGGTCGCTGATACTGATTGGCGGTGAACCCGGCATCGGCAAATCCACTTTGTTATTACAGGCTTCCGCGCTGTTAGCTAAAGCACAGGGGAAAGTGGTTTATGTCTCCGGGGAAGAAACCCCGAATCAGATAAAAATCAGGGCAAAACGGTTGGGCATTAACGGCGAAGGCCTTTACCTGTTGGCCGAGACGGATATCGACACACTGCTGGCTCATGCTGAAGAATTGCAGCCTTCGTTGTTGATTATCGATTCGATTCAAACGGTGCACACGCAGGACGACGACGGCATCCCGGGCAGCCTGACACAGGTGCGGCAGTCGGCGCAAAGGTTGATGACCTGGGCCAAATCCAGCGGCGTCCCGGTTTTTATTTCCGGACATGTCACCAAGGAAGGGGCAATTGCCGGTCCGCGGGTATTGGAACACATCGTCGACGTGGTTTTGTACATGGAAGGGGAACAGTTCAGCGCTTACCGGTTATTGCGCTGCGTGAAAAACCGTTTCGGCAGCACCAATGAAATCGGGGTCTTCGAAATGAAAGAGAAAGGCCTGATCGAAGTGGAAAATCCTTCGCTGGCGTTTCTTTCCCAAAGACAGGACGAGGCCGTTGGTTCGGTGGTAGTGCCGATTATCGAAGGCAGCAGGCCGCTGCTGGTGGAAATCCAGGCGTTAACGAATGCCACCAGTTTCGGGATGCCGCGGCGGACGGCCAACGGCGTGGACTATAACCGGTTACTGATGATCACCGCTGTGTTAAGCCGCCGACTGGGTATGAAATTAGGTAATCAGGATATCATGGTGAACGTGACCGGCGGGTTGAAAATCGATGAACCGGCGGCCGATCTGGGGATTGCGCTGGCGATTGCTTCCAGCTTCCGGGATACCAGTGTCGACCGCGGGTTGGCGGTGATCGGAGAAATAGGTTTAAGCGGCGAACTGCGGGCTGTACCGCAACTGGACAGACGCATCACGGAAGCTGCGCGGTTGGGTTTTAAACGTATTTTGACGCCAAAAGCAGGCGGGAAAATCACACCGCTGCCTAAAGATATTGAGATAATGGCCTTCAACAGCCTGCGGGAAGCGGTGGAGAAGGGATTGGGGCTGTAGCTTTAATCGGGATGCAGACTATTTCAATATACCCCGTGCTTTTGTTTTTCATGCAGTCCTATACCAAAATGACGGATTTTGACCTCACCCTCTGACTCCCTCTCCATGAATGGCGAGGGAGGAGGTTTTTTTAGAGGGGCTGCGCGCCCTTATACATTTGCTCCGAACTGCTCCGCAAAGTACCTCCGACTGCGGTCTACGGACTCAAACCCTGCCTATTGTCGCCGATATATTTAATCACGCGCACTTTTTCCATGGTGATCAAACCGCCGTGGATATATTGCTCGATTTGCGGCAGCACGCGGTCGATGTTTTCCTGAGAATCGACGACCTCAACGACTACGGGTAAATCCTGGCTCAAGCGGAGGATATTGGCGGTGTGGGGATGACTGTGCGCGCCGTAACCGGTGATGCCGCGGAGGACCGTCGCCCCGCTGATTTTCTCACGGCGCAGCAATTCGACGATGGCCTGATAAGTCGGTTTGCCGTCCTGTTTGTCCGATTCGCCGAGCATGATGCGCAGCAATACCTGTTCGCCAGTAAGTTCCTTCATCAGACACCTCCCAGAGCAATTTTACCGATTAGTAACCCGCAAAAAGTTCCAATCAGGCCGAGCCCGACATTGGATGCAATATTCATCATCGCGGAAACCAGCGCGCCGTCTTCGAGTAATTTCATTGTTTCGTAGCTGAAGGTGGAGAATGTCGTGAAAGACCCGATAAAGCCGATGGTAATGATAGCGCGGACATTGGACGGGATTAAATCTGTGGTTAATGCGATCTGCATGACAAGCCCGATAAGGATGCAGCCCAGCACATTGATTAATAGTGTTCCATAAGGGAAACCTGTTCCGGTGATGCGCTGCATTAACCCGCCCAAAGCATAACGGCTGAGTGTGCCGAGGGCGCCGGCAATGGCCAGAAATAGTAACTGCTGCAAAATAAACCTCCATAAAAAAAGCTTCTACCGGATGATTCCAGTAGAAGCTATCAGTCTTGTGAAGACGGTTTCGGTATTATCAGACCCGGGGGACGAGCTTCATCGCCTTTAATTTAATTTAATTTAACATAGAGCGTGGTGGGGATTCAATGCAACAATTATTTTTTCTCCCAGGAAGCGGTGGCGAAACTTTTAATCCCGCCTCTTTCCCTGTACTCCGCATCCACTGTCATCGAAACCGGTTTGACCAATTTGACAAGGTCTTTGAGGATGCGGTTGATGGCGTGTTCCTGGATGATGCCGACATTGCGGTAAGAAGTCAGGTAATATTTCAATGATTTTAATTCGATTAACGATTTATCCGGGATATAAGTCACCGTGAGGATACCAAAATCCGGAAGGCCGGTCCAGGGGCAGACGCAGGTGAACTCTTCCGTTTCATAGACGACTTCGGTGTCCGAACCGGGGTAGTCGAAAGGAATGGTTTCCAGTACCTTGACGTCAATGTCGGCTTCCTGATGNNAATCTTTTTGCGGAATATTTATCTTTAGCCATAAGAACAGCATACCCCAACAAAATACCAATAATCAAATTCCAAATACCAAATAAATTCCAAATACTAATATCGAAAAACTAAACAATATCAAATATTAAAATATAAAATGACAGAAACATGGGTGGCCAGGTTTTAATCCAGGCTTTTAGAACACAGGATGACGGAATATTAATATTAACAGACCTTTGAAGAAGAGAGCAGGATGTCAGATGGATTCCCGATCAGGTCGGGAACGACAGTAGTGGTAATGTTTATTTAACAACACAAAATAAGTATTTATGCCCCTTGCGAGGTTTATCCGAAGCAATCTCAGGGTGGGGAAGATGACCCTCCTTTCGGATACATTCGCTCCGCTCAGTACGACATTGCGATGTCAGATTGCCGCGACCTTGTGTGGAGTAAGGATAAGGTCTCGCAAAGACAATGGGAAAGTTTTTATTTGAAACACAAGGAGATTCTTCGGGTACTGACGTAACCTCAGAATGACAGTAAGGTGTTTGCGGCGTATCGGCGCACAATGGTAGAATTCAAAGCAGAAACGGGAAGTAATACATAACGGCCAGAAGGGGGAGTGTCTGATGATTCTGCAAAAAATGGAACTGGGGTCGTTCGGGGCGAATTGCTATATCGTCGGGGATGAGGCGAGTAAAGAGGGGATGATTATCGACCCGGGAGACGAAGGCCTGGCGGTAATGAAGCAGGTCAAGGCGCTGGGCCTGAAAATCAAAGTGATTCTTTTAACGCACAGCCATATCGATCATATCGGGGGGCTGGAAGCGGTAAAAAAAGCGACAAGCGCGGAAATTGCCATTCACGAGAGCGAAGCCCCGTTTTTACTGAAGCAGCCGTGGACGCTGGATTTCATGCCGCCCACGCCCCCCGCGCCGCCGGCTGACAGATTATTAAAAGACGGCGATGTGATCACAATCGGTAAATTGAAATTCAAAGTGCTGCACACGCCGGGGCACACTATCGGCGGCATCTGCCTGCTGGGGGACGGGATTGTTTTTACCGGCGATACGCTGTTCAATTACAGCATCGGACGGGCGGATTTCCCCGGTTCAGATTATGACCAGGAAATGACCAGCATCCGCAGCAAACTGATGACATTACCCGATGCCACGAAAGTCTATCCCGGACACGGCCCGGCCACAACCATCGGCGCCGAGCGGAAAGGAAACCCGTTCATCAACGGGACGGCATTTTAGAAAATAAATTCGGATAACGTTCGTTACGGTCAACATACCCAATGATACTATTTATTTTAAAGTGATAATGCCTGCACAATGCCCCATCTCTCTAATCTCTTCCCGCCGGGAAGAGAGAGTTTGGTTAGAGGGGCTGCGCCCCTCTCCCTTTCACTGCGTTCAGGGACTTCGCAACTCAAGCCTTGCGTAATACGATTCAATTCCTGTTGATGACGCTTCAGTTCATTTTTGACGTGGTTTTATTGACATATTTGCAGTGCTATAATTGGGGCAGAAACGAGGACAGGATGGTGGTATGCACGAAGCACTGCTTGCCGAAAAACTTTCCAGCTCCATAGTCCGATGCAACATCTGCCAATGGCGCTGCACGATACAGCCCGAGAAATCCGGTGTTTGCGGAATGTACCGCAACGTCAAATGTATCCTTTATAACCTCAATTATGGCCTGGCCTCTTCGGTGGCTGTCGACCCCATCGAGAAAAAGCCGCTGTTCCATTTTCATCAGGGGACGCAGGTTTTTTCGCTGGGCGGCTGGGGATGCAATTTTCACTGCCAGGATTGCCAGAACTGGGAAATCTCGATGGTGAAAGATGTCCTTAAAGAATCGGAAAAAATCTCACCCCAGATGGCGGTCGACCTGGCTAAACAAAATCATTGCCGGGGCATTGCCTGGACTTACAATGAACCTTCGATGTGGTTCGAATACACGCTGGATACTGCCAAACTGGCGAAGCAAAATAACCTTTATACGGTTTATGTGACCAACGGATATCTCAGCCCGGAGGCGCTGGACTTGATCGGGCCGTACCTGGACGCGTGGCGGGTGGATATCAAGGGCTTTTCCGATAAGCTATATCAGGATTTGGCGAAAATTAAAAACTGGCGCGGCATCCTGGAAACAGCGCAGCGCGCGAAAACCAAATGGAATATGCACGTGGAAGTGGTGACGAATATCATCCCGACAATGAACGACGACGACGCGCAACTGGGCGGGATCGCCGAATGGATTGCCTCAAAACTGGGAACGGAAACGCCGTGGCATGTTACCAGATTCCATCCCAATTATATGATTTCAGATTTGCCGGCGACATCCGTAGCGACGCTGGAACATGCTTATGAACTGGGACGAAAAGCGGGGTTAAAATTTATTTATCTGGGAAATGTGCCCGGGCATGCCACCGAGACCACGGTTTGTTTCAATTGCGGGAAACCGGTGGTGGAACGGGTGGGCTATCAAACCAATGTTTGTGGATTGAACGAGTCGAGCTGTAAATACTGCGGTACCGACCTGAATTTTACGGTGAACCGGGGAGGAAAATAAAATGATTAGAGAACCTGCTGTCGCGGGACAATTTTACCCTGCGTCTGCGCAAGAATTGAAGTCGATGATTAAGGGAATGGTGGATGAAAAAGCCCACAAAGAAGATGTCATCGGGTATTACGCGCCGCATGCCGGGTTTGTTTACTCCGGGCCGGTGGTGGGGGCGGTTGTCTCGAGGGTCAATTTTAAAGATACGTGTGTAATTTTAGGCCCCAGCCATACCGGCGCGGGCGCGCCGTTCAGCATCCTGACCGAAGGCACCTGGCGGACGCCGCTGGGCGATGTGGAAATCGATTTCGAATTGGCCAAATCGATTCTCGCCAATTGCAGCCACCTGAAAGAGGACCGCCTGGCCCATCTGCAGGAACACTCCATCGAGGTGCAGCTGCCTTTTATCCAGTACTTCAAACCGGATATCAAAATTGTGCCGATTACATTATCCCACACCAACGCGGCTGTTTATAAAGATATTGGGATGGCAATCGCAAAAGCGATAAAAGACACCGGCAAACAGGTGGTGATCGTAGCTTCCGGCGACATGAACCATTACGAGTCGCAAAAAACGACCCACACAAAGGACAGACAAGCTATTGAATCGATTTTGAAATTGGATGCACAACAGTTATTGGAGCGCGTCCGCGAATTTAATATCTCGATGTGCGGCTACGGCACGGCGGCATGTCTGATTTATGCGGCCAAAGAACTGGGTCCGGTGACCACGGAACTGGTGAAATACCAGACCAGCGGTGATGTCACCAAAGATTTGGACGCGGTGGTGGGGTATGCCGGCATTTTGTTTAAAGGACTGAAAGAATCGCCTCAAGTCAGGCTGGCGCGGGAAACAGTGGAAAGCTATGTGAAACGGGGGGAAGTCCCGCATTTAAAAACAATTCCGCCGGAAATGAAAGGAAAAGCCGGGGTATTTGTTTCTTTACATAAGGGCGACGAATTACGGGGGTGCATCGGGACAATCGAGCCGGATGAATCCAACATCGCCCAGGAAATCATCCGCAATGCCGTTCAATCATCTACGCAGGACCCGCGCTTCTCGCCGGTCACACCAGAAGAACTTCCGGAATTAATATACAGCGTCGATGTATTGACCGAGCCGGAACCGGTAAAAAGTGAAAAGGATTTAGACCCGAAAAAATACGGCGCGATTGTGGAAGCAGGGTGGCGGCGGGGTTTACTGCTGCCTGACCTTGAAGGGGTGGATACGGTAAAACACCAGTTGGAAATCTGCCGGATGAAAGCCGGTATCGGGCCGGAAGAAAAGGTGAAGTTATACCGTTTTGAAGTGAAAAGATACAAATGAACGGGGAAAAATCCAAAATCCAAATACCAAAATCCAAACAAGCACTAAATCTAAATTTTAATATCGAAATAAATAATAGCTGAACGCTGAGGCTTGAGGCTGAGCGCCAATACAAGGAGAGGCAATGTTCAAAGATCTGGTATTGAAGTGCCGGAGTTACCGGCGGTTTTACGAGGATGTCGCAATTGATGACAAAACTTTGAGGGAACTGGTCGATTTTGCCCGGCTCTCGGCTTCGGCAGTCAACCGGCAGCCGCTTAAATATATCATTTCAGGTGCGCGGGACAAGAACGCGCTGATTTTCTCCACACTGCACTGGGCAGGGACGTTGAAAAACTGGCCGGGACCGGCGGAAGGGGAGCGGCCGGCGGCCTATATCCTTATTCTGGGTGATAAGGAAATCGGTGCCAGTTTCGGCATGGACCCGGGCATTGCCGCCCAGACGATTTTACTGGGCGCGGTGGAAAAGGGGCTCGGCGGCTGCATGCTGGGCGCTGTGGACCGGGAAGACCTGAGAAAACTGTTGAATATTCCGGCAAGATATGAAATCTCTCTGGTGATTGCACTGGGGAAACCGAAAGAGAAGATTATCCTGGAAGCGATGAATCTGGGCGACAGTTATGATTACTGGCGGGACAAAGAGGAAGGGCATCATGTGCCTAAGCGGAAGCTGCCCGATATTATTGTGGCGGAATATTAAACTGTGAAATGAGACCGTGTTTTGATCCAGTTCAAATGAAGAGATTTCGATATAATCCGAATTGAGAATAAATCCCTCTATATCTCCCCTTACGAAGGGGAGAAAATTCTTCTCTTTCTAAAAGATGGAACCACTTAAAGAATTGGAAAGCGAGATTATTCGGATTTTTCACGAAATCGTAATTTTATCAACGATGATGTAAAATGAAATCTCATTATATCGTTGAGGAAAAACACGAGCGATGAAAACGTTGAATCAGGAAATAAAAGAGAGCCTGCTGCGGCAAGGAGCGGCGCTGGTCGGTTTTGCGGACTTATCAGACCTGCCGCCGGATATTCGCGACGGCTACCGGTACGGGATCAGTATCGCGGTAGAATTAAATCCAAAAATAGTAAAGATAATCGGGAACGGTCCGAGCATGGAATACTCTGACGAATATGACAGGGTAAATAAGTTGCTAAACCAATTGGGGGAAAGTTGTGCGGAATTGCTGAAAACCAAAGGAATTAATACACTGGCGAAGACGCAAAGTGTTGTGATTCAGGATGCAAAAACACAAACATCGAAGCTGCCGCATAAAACTGTGGCGACCAAAGCCAGTCTCGGCTGGATTGGGAAATGCGCTTTATTGATAACAAAAGAATACGGCCCGGCAATCAGAATCACCAGTGTGTTGACCGATGCGAATTTAGATATCGGTACACCCATCACCGTGTCGAAATGCGGCAAGTGTGAAAAATGTAAAAATATATGTCCGGCCGGAGCTATTTCAGGAATAGAATGGAAAGCAGGATTGTATAGAGATGATTTTATCAAAGCCCTGGATTGCGACAAAATGTTAAAAGAGCGGGGCAAAGTAATCGGGGGCCGCCATGGGTCTTGCGGTTTATGTATTTGGGTATGTCCCTGGACACAGAAACATTTGAAAAAGAGTCTAGGTCCTTTGTTTTGATAATTCCTGATTTGATTAAAACTTCGCAATTGCAGCCGTAATATTGTAAAATTGGTTTCAATTTGGAATTTGGACTATAGCCAGATGGATATGTTTGAAAAACAGTTTGAGGAACAGAAGAAAAAAGAAGCGCCGCTGGCGGCACGGATGCGTCCGACCACACTGAAGGAATTTGTGGGGCAGGAGCATATTGTCGGGGAAGGGCGCGTGCTGCGAAAAGCTATCGAATCCGGACAGCTGCCTTCGATGATTTTATGGGGGCCGCCGGGCAGCGGCAAAACCACGCTGGCGACGATTATTGCCAATACCACCGCTTCCCATTTCAGCTCGGTCAGCGCGGTTACTGCCGGCGTTGCCGATTTGCGACGGATTATCGAGGAAGCGAAAGAACGGCGCAAGCTTTATCAGCAGAAAACAATCTTATTTATCGACGAAATTCACCGCTTCAATAAATCGCAGCAGGATGCGGTGCTGCCCTACGTGGAAGACGGCACGATAACTTTAATCGGCGCGACCACGGAAAACCCGTCGTTTGAAGTCAACGCCCCTTTGTTATCGCGTGCCCGCGTCTTCACACTGAACCCGCTGACCGAGGGCGAACTGAAAACAGTTATCCGGCGGGCGATGGAGGATAAAGACAAAGGCATCGGTAATATCAAGGCGGAGATTGAAGATGAGGCGCTCAAACAGCTAATCACCGTCTCGAACAGCGACGCCCGCACAGCCCTGAATGCGCTGGAACTGGCGGCATTGACCACATTGCCGGATGAGCAGGGGATGCGGCACATCACGCTGCCGGTAATCGAGGATGCACTGCAGCAGCGCGCTTTATTGTACGACCGGGCAGGAGAACAGCATTACGACTTAATATCAGCTTTACATAAATCTTTACGCGACTCCGACCCGGATGCTTCACTTTACTGGCTGGCGAGGATGCTGGAAGCGGGAGAAGACCCGCTGTTCATCGCGCGGCGATTGGTGCGGGCGGCTTCGGAGGATATCGGCATGGCGGACCCCCAGGCACTGATGGTGGCGATGGCGGCGCAGCAGGCGGTGCATTTTATCGGGGTGCCGGAAGGTAACCTGGCGCTGGCGGAAGCGGCGGTTTATCTGGCCACCGCGCCGAAGAGCAATTCCCTCTATTCAGCTTATTCCAGTATTCAGCATGAAGTGAAAAACGGTAAAAACGACCCGGTGCCGCTGCATTTGCGCAATGCCGTAACAAAATTGATGAAAGAAAATGGCTACGGCAAAGGCTATAAATACGCCCATAACTTCCCGGGACATGTGGTGGACCAGCAGCACCTGCCGGATTCGTTGAAAGACAAGAAATTTTATTTTCCCGGTGAGCTGGGTTATGAAAAACAGGTCAAAGACCGTCTTACGGCCTGGGAAACAATCAAGAAGGCCAACAGCAGTAAAACCCCCGGGGAGAAGAGGGATTGATTTCCAGTCACGTCGTTTTTCCTTGCGGTGATATTCAACTTGAAGGTATGTTGCTGCTGCCGGAAACCAAAGGCCCTTTTCCCGCCGTCATTGCATGTCACCCGCACCCGTTATACGGCGGGGATATGGATAACGGAGTGTTGCTGGCGGTCTGCGCCGCTCTCGGAGAAAAATCAATAGCTTCGCTACGCTTCAATTTCCGCGGGGTAGGCAACAGTAGCGGCAGCTATGACGAAGGCCGGGGTGAGCAGGATGATGTCACCGCCGCGTTGGATTATCTTTCCAACGTAAAAGAGATTGACGGCCGGAAAATCGGCCTGGTGGGCTATTCTTTCGGGGGAATGGTGGCTGATGCCGTGGCGATGAAGGACGGACGCGTCAAACAGCTGGCGCTGATATCGCCGGTATTAGGAGCTGCAGGATGGGCGCAACTAAAGGAATATTCGCAGCCAAAACTTATTCTGATCGGTAATGAAGACACCACAATAATTTTCCGCCCTTTCCAAAAATATTTCGGGGATCTTCGACAATATCAGGTTATTGCCGGCGCCGACCATTTCTGGTCCGGATACGAAGAACCTATAAGTAACAAAATTGCTTGTTTTTACCAGGACGGTTTTATAAGACCGTAATTCTTACAAAAATTTGTCATTTACGCTCACATCACGGTAAATATTCACTGCACACCTTCAATTCCTGGTAGTATATGGAAGCAAATATTTTGTAATTATTACTCAAAGTACTCTTGATTCATATGAGAAATAGCGATATAATAGCTGTGCACTGGCGAATCAAGGTTCTGTTATTTAGTCTAATTACGATAAAAAGTGAACATTTCGGATAAAGAGTTTAAATTTGGTTTAAGCTGCAAAATAAAGATGCCGTCTGCGTTGGCACAAACAATACATCGATAAATAATAATGGGGCTATCTTTGTGCTTAGAATCGGTAAATAATCGTAAATCTTTCAAATCTAAAATATGTCAATTTCTTTTGAACCTGGAGGTATGACATGGTAACCGCCGTAAAAACGAGAAATGTAGTCAGCAAAGACCTTGTCCTGGAAATGAGGCAGGCGGGAATGCCGATGCGGGAGATTGCTGAAAAGATAGGCCGAACCAAAGAAAGAGTCAGACAGATTCTGATGGAAGGTTGCGGATCGACAGATCATGAATATTTATCTACCCTGCAACTCTGTAAACAGGCCGGTTTACCCAGAAACCGGATCATAGATTTGTATATGGATGGAATAATTGTTCCGGCCGTGAAATGGGATGCCGGGCACCGTGATTATCTTTTATGGCCCCGGGATGCTGCCGTAAAAATTGGCGAGCATTATAAAAATCATCGGCTGTGCAAAGTCTGTAACCATCCTTTGCCCAAGAACAGGATATTTTTCTGCTCCGACAATTGCCGGCAGGAACGACATAAATATAAATATATGACGCCCGAAGAAAAGAAAAGGGTTCTGGATAATATCCGCCGCTACCGGGAGAAGCGTAAAATAACCGCCGGAACCCAGTTAGCAGTTGTGTTAAGGTGAGAATCAGTGCCGCGGTATTTTAGCGGTAAGCTGGAATCTTTCAGGATAACGCGTTGAATAGAGCAGACTATTTCCGGAGCCTTTTCCGGTAGGTCAGTTCCAGCGCCAGATTTGCCGTGGCATCAGTGATGATACCGTCTATGCCCCAATCCA
Organism: Dehalococcoidia bacterium; assembly: GCA_003153955.1. GTDB lineage: Bacteria > Chloroflexota > Dehalococcoidia > Dehalococcoidales > Fen-1064 > Fen-1064. The sequence continues at coordinate 15,023 of PMCB01000071.1, forward strand.
GCGCCGCGCGTAAATTTTGTGCGCTGTTACAGTCCCATACCATGATGGAGTAATTGTGGGAGTGCAGTATATTCACCAGTTCAAGAGTTGTGTATGAGAAGCGGGGCAGTAATATTCCGGCCTTGCCTTTATCCAAAAATTTTATCGGATCCTGAATTCTGCCGTCAGCCAATATCCCCCTTTGCACGTGCGGCGCAAAATCAGCTAGTTCTTTGACCAGTTTGTTGTCGAAAGATGTAATAAACAATTCTTCAGGTTTCATCACGGCATTAACAATTTCCAGAAAAAGGTCAAGCGAATCTACCTGTTTTAGTTCCAGCATCAGTTTGATGCGTTTATGACACAGGTTGAGTGTTTCCTCCAGTGTCGGGATTTGATATTGTCCGGCCAGTTTTACCTTACGGATTTCCGGCAGGGACATTGTGTGGATGGATTTGCCTGCGATTTCGCCATCATGAAAAATCACAAAGTTGTGGTCGGCGGTTTCATGAACGTCACACTCTATTACGTCTGCGCCCAGTTTAATGGCGGCGTAAAATGATTCCAGCGTGTTATCCGGAGAATCTTTGGTAAATCCCCGGTGGGCGATATTTAAGGTCTCAGACATAAACGGATCCTCATCACATTCCTGATTATTTTAAGGCAGGGTTAGTGTTTTCAGCAACCGGTCAGTCTCAATAAGTGCTTGTTCAACGATATTCGGTATTTGATGATAATCACCCCAGCGGAATTTCTCCATTCCTTCAAGTCGAAACAAATAATCGGTGTTTGCCAGCAGTTTTTCTTTAATCGCGCGGCTGCTGATATCATCGACGATAGAGATGATTTCCAGCAGAGTCCGCGGATTACTCCCGACAAAAGGCATGGGTAAGTCAACTGTTAAAACCGGAGCATCATTCCTGGTGATGTTATCCAGCGGTAAGTCGCAGTAAATAGTGCTGCTGACCAATTCCATTTCCCCAACCGAAACAGGGGGCAGGATACCGGGGAAAGCCATGCTGGCTTTCATACAGTCATATAATTTGCCTTCTTGCACCAGGATATTCTTACCTTGCTTGAGGTCAATGACAGACACAGCTAAGGGAATTTTTAGGTCGGAAAAAGTATTGTCTCCGAAAATTTGGTTGATTTGCGGCTCTAATTTCTGCCAGGAAAGAACGCTTTCATTCTGGAAATTGGCTTGACAATAGGTTCTTTCCCGTAAAAAGTAAGAAAAACTATCTCCGACGCGACCTCTGGGACTCTGGAGTAAACCGGAAAGCTGCTCGAGCCCCCAAAGCGAACCATAATTCTCCTCAAAAAAACGCGTGAATGCATATATAAGCGTGTCAGGACCTTTCTCAAGGGCAAATTGTGCGCTGATGGGGGCACTGATACCGGCGGCGATTATTTTTTTGATTTTAATCCCATGGCTGTGCAAAGATTGGAGCACTCCGATACTGGCAATCCCTTTAATGCCTGTTCCTCCAAGAACCAGGGTAATCGGCTCAGACATTGGCTTTCTCCAGTTTTTCCTTAAGGAGAGGAATGACTTTTTGAGCGGCTGTGTAACCCCGTTCCATTGCCACGATATAATTTTCAAAGTGACTGCTGTCGAATTGCGACATATCGACCCGGATATGGAAATCAGACTGTTCGATTGCCCATTGATCGAGTTTTTGCCTTTTCAAATATTCAACATAGTAAAGCAGGTCAACGCCGTTCTGATGATGAGTATTTGGCGATTCTAACAGTTCAATCGAGATGATGAAATCTGCGCCTTGCCGGCGGAGCTGAGTTACCGGTATATTTGCCAGCACAAACCCGTCCACCAGCAGTCTCTTGCCGCGCGCAACCGGCGGGAATATTGCCGGAATCGACGCTGAGGCCAGGATGCCGTCAATTAATTTGCCTCGCTTTATAATTACTGTTTCTCCTGCGTTGATGTCGGTGGCGATGGCGGAAAAGGGGATTTTGGTGTCTTCAAAACGATGTTCGCCGAAAAGTACTCTTAGAGCTTTCAGGTTATTCCGGTGAGATTGAATGGACATATTCAATGCAGCTATGTCACAGACCGCTTCTGTTAACCAGTTCTGCAGGAATACCGGCCCCTCGGTGGAATGACGAAATAAATTGAAATGATTGACAGGTACTGACTCGACAACTTTTTTAACGAGAGCGGTCATAGTGTCGACATCCAGATACAAGGCATACATTCCGCCGATGATCGCGCCGATGCTGGTGCCGTTGACGATATCAATCTTGATACCGGCTTCTGTCAATGCGCGAATCGCGCCGATGTGAGCGTAACCCCGCGAACCGCCGCCGCCGAGGCATAATCCTACTTTCACTGATTATTCAAGCTCCCAGTCTTTCATGCCCTGTTTGATAGTGATGATATATTCCGGTGACGGTTTGGTTTCTTCTTCCTGCCTGGTTTTTGCATAGGTTATAGCTTTAACAGCAACATCATCTTCGTTGAAAACCATGACATTTAGGTGAGTGTAAGTGCCCGGATAATCTTCGAAGCGGTCCAGTTTCCTCAAGTCCGCCTCGGAAATTTCGTAAACCGCACCCTTTACTTTTGCACCTTTGAACGTTTGGATAGTAGCTTTCCCGCCGTGCCATTCCCGGGACCAGCCGGTAAAGACAAGTTTATAGTTTGGCAGGACGGCGCTGAATTTCGGTTTGGCATCCGGGCAGCGCTGCCGCATTTGCGCCCGGCTCAGATTGGAGGCGTATGCGAAATAGTCCATTATTCCCTCCGCTCACAAATGATGATAACCAGTATTATACAGTATTGGAAATAATTATGTCAGGAGGGCCAATGCCCGATGGAGGTTG
>PMCB01000081.1 GCA_003153955.1 Dehalococcoidia bacterium
TTTGTTTGGAGGCCGCGATGGAAGTTGTTTGGTTTTTATTCGCTGTTATCGCTTTGGTGATCAGCATCATGTTTTTCGTAATTATTATTCAAGCGATGATTTCCATTAAAAAGATTCATGTATTGCTGGAAGAAATAATTGATTCAGGGGCAATGCCTCAGGTAATTGAACACAGAATGACACAACTCACGAAAAAAGCCCAGGAAATGTTACAACACCAGAGCAGCTATTCCCAATTTGACGTTAATGATATTATTCAGAAGCTTTCAAATATTAAGGACAACNNAAGCAGCCTCACAGTTGGCAGCTGATTTGAAAAAAGCATTGGAACATTGGGGCGGCGCTTCTCAGTAGACTTATCAACTGAAGTATTTGTTGATTTAACGGTCGGACATATCTGTTTCATGGTTAATTTACCCTCAACCGGTCCTGCCCATACTCTTTTCTAATCGAAGAATGGGCNNAGTTCGACTCTCGCCGTTGGCTCCAGTTCTTTCCAGTGAGGTAAAAACTGATGTGTGCCTTGTATGGTGGAATCGAAGCCGGCGGTACCAAGTTCGTTTGCGCCATAGGTTCCGGTCCCCACGATTTACGCGATATCAAACGCATTCCAACAACGACTCCCTCTGAAACAATCGGGCAGGTGATTGAGTTTTTCAAAGGCCACGGAACGATCGCTGCGGTCGGCATTGCCGCTTTCGGCCCGGTGGACCTCGATACCAAATCGCCGACTTTCGGTTATATCACCAGCACCCCCAAACCCGGGTGGGCTTTTACCGACCTGGCCGGCCTAGTGGGACGGGCGCTGAAAGTCCATGTCGGGTTCGATACCGATGTCAACGGCGCGGCTTTAGGCGAACACCGCTGGGGCGCGGCGCAGGATTTAAATGATTTTATTTATCTGACCATCGGCACCGGCATCGGCGGCGGGGCGATGGTTAACGGCAAGCTGGCGCACGGATTGATACACCCGGAAATGGGGCATATCCGCCTGCCGCACGACTTACAAGCCGACCCATATAAAGGGCATTGTCCTTTCCACGGGGATTGTTTTGAGGGGCTGGCCAACGGCCCGGCGATGCAGGAACGCTGGGGGCAGCCTGCCGAAACTTTACCGGCCGACCACCCTGCCTGGGCGCTGGAAGCGCGCTATATCGCGTTCGCGCTGCAGAATTACATCTGCACCTTATCCCCGCAGAAACTGATTCTGGGCGGCGGCGTGATGGAACAGCCGCAGCTTTTCGGCATGGTGCGCCAAAATGTGCAGCAAATGCTCAATGAGTATGTCAGCGCCAAACAAATCCTGAAAGACATCGATAATTACATCGTCCCGCCCAAACTCGGAAAACAGGCAGGCGTCTTAGGCGCGATTGCGCTGGCCATCCACGCCCACCGCACTATCTGAAACCGATGGTATCTTCTCAATAATAAATCCGGATTGTTTTATAATAGCATCATTGTCGAAACAACCCTGATGGATTATAATATCTTCTATATGATATTTGGTATGAGAGAATGAAAACTCAAGGCGAAAACCTTTCATATTATATGTTTTATCGCACCAAATAAAGATGGCAGCAACTACTAACGAAAATTACGGAGCCCGCTAACGGAGAATAATGAAAAAGACCTGATTATCATCGGGGCCGGTATCAACGGACTCTCCGCCGGGCTTGCTTACGCACTGAACAACGACCTGAAAAAGAAGCAGGTCCTGATCGTTGAAAAGAACCCCATCAGCGGCGGTTACGTCACGACCTTCGCCAGACAGGGTTATCATTTCGATACCTGCCAGATGATTTCCAATATTTCAGATATGCTGGACTATTTCGGCGTCGCCGTCGATTTCGATGAATTTACTCATGATTTTATCCGGGTATATAAAGTCGACCCGGCAACAGACAAAGTCAGGGCTTTTGAACTGTATACTCAAGGGGAAGCCTTCGAGGAACAGCTAATTAAACTTTTTCCCGCCGACGCTGCTAAATTGCGCAGGTTTTTCGACTATTCCCAGGCTATGTTCGATGAAATCTACGGCCTCAAGTACGCGCCCGGTGCCCGTGATATCCTGGAAATGCTTCTCAATTGCCCGAAAGTGGTGCGCAACCGGAATAAAACATTTTCGGAATACATGAAGATGTTCGGCATTAATAATCCGGACATCGGGTTGATGTTCCAGGTATTTTCCGGCATGTGCGGTCTGCCCAACGACCGGATTGCGGCCCTGCTGACGGTCGGCGTGATGTATTCCCTCAGGGAGAAAGCCTGCCGTCCCCGCGGCCGGTTCATCGAATTGCCCCAAAAAATGGAAAAACGCTACCGCGAGTTGGGCGGCCAAATGCTTTTCAGGAGTGAAGTCGAGAAAATCATCGTTGATGAGAATGGAGTGCGGGGGGTCCGCCTGAAAGACGGCTCAATCATCCGCTCCTGGAATATTATTTCCACCATCGATGTCAAACTGACGATGGAAAACCTGGTGGGACTGGAGATTTTACGCGCGCTAAATCCGGGTTACGCGGCAAAATTGGATTCTGTCCGGATGACCACCTCGACATTTACCGTCAATCTCGGTATCGACGACGCCAGTATCCTGACTGACCACGCGTTACCGTGCGGCTACGGCGTAGTGACCATGGGCGACGATGCATATCAAAAACTTTTTCCGTCGTTCGAAAACAATGAATTCAAGTTGTCAACGGGTTGTTTTTACCTCGGATATTCATGTCCTCCTCCGTCAGACCGGGAAAAACCGGTGTTATCCCTTCAGGCCGTGCCCGTGCCGGTGAATAACTGGTCGCGTCTGAGGAATGCAGAACCAGGCATCTACCAGCAGGAAAAAGAAAAAGCGGCGGATATGTTGATCAATATTATGGAAACATACGTTGTTCCCGACTTGAGAAATCACATTACGGTCAGGGATATTTCTACCCCTGCTACTTATGTCCGGTATTCAGGTTCTCCCACCGGCTCGATTTATGACATGGCGTCAGTTCCGGAAAATTTCGGTCCGCATCGCTTACCGGTGGTCACGCCGGTAAAAGGTCTATTAGCCCCGAAATTCGCGCACGGTGTTTTCGGCGCGATGAACAGCGGTTTGCAGGCGGTGGACATCCTGTTGGACGGTAAAGTAATGCACGGTAATTCCAGGTTCAAGCTAACAGCGGCGAAATCGTAAAGCTCTCAGTTTGGTTATTCTACCGGTATGTGAAATTCCAGAAGCTTAGCGGGCAAAGTATCGTCGAGATTGGAAATATCTTTTTCAAATAACTCGATAAGATTCAGGTTATATTTTTTGTAAATATCCAGTTTTTTGTTTTTCCTATTTAGATATTTATCATCATCCAGCCCCCAATATTCGATGTAGACTTTAGCTGTAGGAATATAAAAATCGCAGTACAGGCTCTCTTCTATTGGGAGTTTCCTTTCATATGCGTGCACAATTTTAGAATCATATAGCCAATTGTCTATTATCAATTCCGATTTGGATCTGACATTGTGCCCATCTTTAGCTCTGATTTCAGCTTTAAACTTTCCTCTGAAGTCATCTGATTGATGAATTTCAGAATTCTCGACAACGGGTTCTGGTATTACATCAGTGATTTCACCTTTGGCTTCATTAATACTGGTAATGAGTGTTTTGTTATTTACCAAACTATCCGGCCAGCGTACGAAGGGTATTCCAGTTGTTTTATACCGTTCCTGCATGCCCCCCAGTCTCTTTCCGAAATTTGTAACCCACCATCCCTTTATCGGGTCTTTTTGCAGCCAACCGAGCTCAGACATAATCGAATTAATTCTGCTAGGAGCTTGGGTCACCACTC
>PMCB01000016.1 GCA_003153955.1 Dehalococcoidia bacterium
GTAACCTGCTGCGGTAAAGAAGTCAAATCATCGGAAGCGAAACCGATTCCTTCATCCGATTAATTTATTTTATTTCCCGTTTTGAATCAACGAGAAGAACTCGGCACGGCTGGCTGCATTTTTACGGAATGACCCTCTGATTGCAGAAGTAATAATGTTTGTCCCCGGTTTTTTCACGCCGCGCATGACCATACAAAGGTGCTCTGCCTGAATTACAACGCCCACTCCCTGGGGCTGTAATCCTTCCACAATCGCATCCGCAATTTGTGTTGTCATCCGTTCCTGGATTTGAGGCCGGCGGGCGAATATTTCCACAATCCGGCCGAAATTACTGATGCCCACGACCCGGCCGCTGATATCGGGAATGTAGCCAATGTGCACTACCCCGAAAAACGGCAGCAGGTGATGCTCGCACATCGAATAAAACGGGATATCTTTGAGGATCACCATTTCCCGGTGCCCCAGTTCGTAACCCTTCTTGAGTTCGGCAATCGGGTCCATGGAAATCCCTGCAAAAAGCTCGGTATACATTTCCGCGACACGTTTCGGAGTGTCTGCCAAACCCTCTCTGGCAGGATCTTCCCCGATAGCAGTAATAATTGACGCTACAGCTTTTTGGACTGCTTTTTCATCAACCATATTTAGCTCCTTCGGCATCTGATTACAAAGCAACTACCTGGTGATATCCCGCTAACTGCCGCCGGGTTTAACCAGGGGTATTTTCGCGGCGCAAAGCGGACAATTTTCCGCCGGATAACTGATTGCTTCAGCCCGAACGCAACCGTAAAGTGGCGCGCCGAAATCCAGCGGATGTTCGGTGCGGTCCACCAGCACCCCAACCCCGACGACAATTCCCTTTCTTTCTTTAACCGCGGCAATTACTTCCCGGATGGAACCGCCGGTAGTAAGAACATCGTCCACCACCAGCACCCTGTCACCCGGACTGATCGCCGCGCCGCGCTTGAAAGCAAAGGTTTTATTTTCGGCCTTTTCCGCGTAAATCGCGCGGACGCCCATCTGCCTGGCAACCTCAAAAGCGAGGATAATGCCGGCGGTAGTGGGCCCGGCCACCAGGTCGATAGATTCATTCTTATAATGTTCAACAATCATCCCGCAAAGCTGTGAGACGTATTGTGGATATTGCATCACCTTAAATTTTTCCCAGTAGACCGGGGAATGCCTTCCCGATGTCAGAATAAAGTGGCCGTCCAGGATTGCCCCCGATTTCCGGAACATTTCTTCAGCTTTCATTAAATGCCCCCTCAAGCAGTTTATTTCTAATTGACCGCGGTAGTTACCACCGAAGCCGGCTGGGTGTAATTACGCGAAGCGCCCCACAAACCGGGCGGCCAGATCGTAATCCACGCTTTACCGATGATCTGACTGCGCGATACCAACCAGCCGTAGTGCGAGTCTTCACTGTTATTGCGGTTGTCCCCGAGCACAAAGTATTCGTTCGCGGGGATGACGATGCTGGTGTAATTATATGCCGGGGTTTGTTTTATATACGGTTCCTGCAGAGTGAAATGGCTGCCGTCCGCTTTGATGATCGTAACCGTACCGTTTTTGATTTCTACTTTTTCTCCGGGCAAACCAATGATGCGTTTGATGAACGGTGCAGTGCTTTGAATCGGGGGATGAAAGGCAATCACATCGCCCCGCTGCGGAGCGTGGAATTTGTACACCAGTTTGTCCATCAGTATCCTTTCATTATTCTGAAAAGTATTTTCCATGCTGGGCCCGGAGACAAAATAAGAACCGATGGAGTAGCGCAAGCCGATGAACAGCAGCACTGCGAAGATGATTATCGCAACGTTTTCCCAGAAAGATTTACTCTTCAACAGTGTCTTCAAAACAGTCCTATTATACGCTTTTTGCTGTTATCAAGGCGAATGGGACACCACTGTTTTACGTGTAAAAGCTTCAGTTCGATCTGTTTTCAGGTTAATTACCTGTTTTGGCTGCGGCCGCGGCATATTTCGAATAATTGTGTGCCAAACCGAATAATTTAAAAGGCCAGATGTCCAGCCACGCTTTACCAATCAGCTCGCTGCGCGATGCCAGGTAACCGGTATGAGAATCTTCGCTGTTATTACGGTTATCCCCGAGCACAAAATATTCATTGGCCGGAATCACGATACTGGTGTAATTATAGGCAGCAGCCTGTTTAATATACGGTTCATTTAACGTCAGAATACTGCCGTCCGCTCTAACAATAGTTACTGTGCCGTTTGCAATTTCCACTTTTTCTCCGGGCAGGCCGATAACACGCTTAACAAACGGTGCGGGACTGGGGAACGGCGGGTGAAAAACAATAATGTCTCCCCGCTGTGGTGTGCCGAACTTGTAGGCCAGTTTATCTACCAGTACCCTTTCATTGACCTGAAGCGTATCTTCCATGCTGGAACTCGTTACTTCATAGTCCTGAATCGTCAGCCTCAAGCCGATAAACAATACCACTGCGAAGATTACGATGAAGACATTTTCCCAAAACGATTTACTTTTTAATAATTTATTCAAATCAAGTCTCAATATGCGTTTTGATCAAACTCAAGCCAAGCAAAAACAACAGTTTTCAAGCCAAAAACGGGACCATGGTTTTGTTCCACACATTATATTTTATGTTAAGTACCGTAATAAATAATTCCGATAACCTATTTTTCGCTTTCTGAAAATTCGACGCGGATGTTATCCGGCGCATCCAGGAAAGAAATGGTGAGTTTGGGACTGATTTTAGTAACTTCCATGGAGAATTTAACACCTTTCGATTTAAGTTCATCGACGGCTTTTTGCAGTTGCGGGGCTTTCATCCCGAAATGCCCTAATCCGGCCTTTTTTTCATCATCCGTCTTGCTGATTAACATGGTAACGCCGCCGAGGTCCACGTTAAGCATGTATCTGCCTTTACCCATATCCACTTTTTCTACCAGCGTCGCACCAAAAGCATTCTGATAAAATTCAAATGTTTTTTCAGGGTCGGTGCTCATTACGTGGATGTGGTCGAATTTGTATTTAGACATTTATTCTCCTTTGTTTCCCTTAATGATCTGTAATTAGAATATCTAGTATATTTTACACCAGAACACGGAATAACGGTATTTTGATATGAAGCTTTTTGAATTTATCGTATAATTAATCAGCGTATCGTATTAGGGGTGAAATAAAAATATCCGATGGGAAATAACACCGTAATTGTTATCGGGGCGGGCGCCGGCGGGATGATGGCTGCCGGGCGGGCGTCAGAATCAGGCGCATCAGTGCTGATGCTGGAAAAGACCGAACAGCCCGGCAAGAAAATCCTCATTAGCGGTAAAACACGATGCAACCTGACCAACTCCAAAGAATTGGATGAATTCATTACGATGTACGGGACGAACGGCAATTTCTTATACCGTGCTTTCAATCATTTTTTCCGTAACGAGCTGCTGGAATTCCTGAGCCGTTACGGCGTGGAAACTAAAACCGAACGCGGCGGGCGGATTTTTCCCGTCTCGGATAATGCGGAAGATGTGGTCAAAGCCTTTAAGCGTTATCTGGCCGATACCAAAGTGCAAATCAAAACCGGTACCGGCGTGAACAATATATTAGTGGAAAACGGCCAGGTCACCGGCGTCCGGGCCGGCGGCAAAACATACCCGGCGGCGGCCGTTATTCTAACGGCCGGCGGCGCATCCTATCCGGCGACGGGTTCTACCGGTGACGGCTACCGGCTGGCGGCGGAAATCGGACACACAATCATCAAACTGCGCCCTTCGCTGGTGCCGCTGGTGGTAAACGAAATCGAGCGGGCGAAAAGTATGCAGGGCGTCAGCCTGCATAATGTGCGCCTGACCGCGTTTCAATGTGCCGCTGATGAAATCGATATCGCCAAAACGCCGGTCAAAGATACCGGAAGGGGGATACCGGGGAAACGCCCGCAAGCGCCGGTAATCGAAAGCCGGATGGGCGATATGATGTTTACTCATTTCGGTATCGGGGGACCGGTAACATTGCAAATGAGCCTGGCCGTGGCGGATGCGCTGGAACAAGGCTCGGTCAGTGTGGCAATAGACCTCAAACCGGCCGTCGGTTATCAGGAACTCCGGGCCCGGCTGCAGCGCGAATTCGATACCTATGGGAAACGCAGCTACCGTAATATTCTTAAAGAACTGCTGCCGCAAAAACTGATTGAACCATTTCTGGAAATGACGGAAATACCCGCGGAGAAAAGCGGCTGCGATATTACCTCAGAAGAGCGGGGACGACTGTTAGTGCGGCTGAAATCGCTCAGGTTCAATATCAAAACTCCGCTGCCTTTGAACTCGGCGATGGTTACGGCCGGCGGGATTTCGCTCAAGGAAATAGACCCGCAAACGATGGGGTCAAGACTGGTAAAAGGCCTGTTTTTCGGCGGGGAAGTCATGGACATTGATGCTGAAACCGGGGGCTATAACCTGCAGGCGGCTTTTTCGACGGGATATCTGGCTGGTGAAAGCGCGGCGGCCTACATTGCTGAAAATTCGAAATCTTTGTAAATGGTTGGGTGTCCGGTGCTTTGCAGCTCTCTTTTTGTAAGCCAGTCTGAAATCCCTGGATTGTCGGGGCAAGCCCGACAATGACAATATAAAGAAAAAAGCTTCAAGCTTTGCTTGAAGCTTTTTTCACCGCTTTGTCATTCCCGACCTGATCGGGAATCCATAAAATTAATTTCCAAGTCTATACTCGATAGTCGTGGATTGATATTGTTTCCATCCCCGTTATTTTCTCTGCGAAAATCAGACCGCTTGTCCTGAAATGGGTTCAGGCATAACCGGTGCAACTTCCTCATCGGCGGCGATGGCTGCTTTCATCGCGGTAATGCTGACAACAAGCTGGGCGTCATCCGGCTCACGGGTAGTGAGCGACTGAAGCCATAAACCGGGCGTCAGTAGAATTTTTATCACCGGATTATCGACATGGTTCGCGCCAAAAACAATGAATTCATAACCCAGCGCCGCAATTACCGGCACAAGCAAGATGCGACTCAACACCATGATCCATAAGGCATGTTTTCCCACCAGTGAAAAAACGATGATGGCAATGATCAGAACCACGAACAGGAAACTGCCGCCGCAGCGGACATGGGCCTTAGGGTATTTCCTGATCGATTCCGGTTCGAGGGGAGCCCCGGCTTCATAGCCGTTGACCGCTTTATGTTCAGCGCCGTGATAAGCGAATACCCGTCTGATATCCGGCATCAGCGAGACCAGCCACAAATAAATCAGGAACATCGCCAGGCGGACAAGACCTTCTACCAGACTGAAAAAACCGGATGACGTCTGAACGCCGATTAATTTGGTCAAAAACAGGGGGCCCAGAAAAAAAATGCCGACCGCGAAAACCATGGAGATTGCCAAAGTAACCCAGAGCCAGCCGCTGATCTGTTTTGCATCTTCTTCCCCGATGGCGACATTGGCGGAATAAGTCAAGGTTTGGACACCAAAAACCAGCGATTCAATAAGCACAATAATCCCGCGGATTAACGGGGTTGACCTTAACTTGCCGGTGTAGGCTTTGGGGAGAGGCTCTTTATGGACGACCACTTCCCCGTCAGGCTTGCGGATTGCGGTCACCATATTCTTTTCGCCGCGAATCATCACGCCTTCAATAACTGCCTGCCCGCCGTAATGAAAATGTCTGGTCGCCATGTTTCTCCTCAATAAAGAAAAGGAGCGGTTTTTTATTCCGCTCCCTGTTTTCTTTAAGTCCGCAGTTAACTTTTCTTCTCGGTCTTCTCGTAACGCCGTCTGAAGCGTTCCACTCTGCCGGCGGTGTCAACAACTCTTTGTTCGCCGGTGTAATATGGATGGCACTTGCTGCACAACTCTACGCTGATTTCCTTTTTAGTTGAACCAACGGTAAATGTATTACCGCAGGAACAGGTAACTTTTGCGGCCGGGTAATATTGAGGGTGAATCTTTTCTTTCATTTTATCTACTCAGCGTAAACGCTGACCTTTCTCCTGTCATTGCTATAAGGTTCGTACTTCACAACCCCGTCAATCAATGCAAAGATGGTATAATCCTTACCCAAACCGACATTAACGCCCGGATGGATCCTGGTCCCTCTCTGTCTGACAATGATCGAGCCTGATGTAACTACTTCCCCGGCATATTTTTTAATACCGAGCCGTTGCGATTTACTATCGCGCCCGTTCTTACTCTTGCCGCCGCCCTTCTTATGAGCCACTTTCGTTCTCCTCTTTCTTGGTCCGTCTGGCCTTTTTTACCGGTTCTTTAATTTCGATTCCGGGTGCTTCAATTTTATCAATGGCCAAGCGTGTGAACAGTTGATGATGTCCGGTCTTCTTGCGGAATCTGACCTTCGATTTGAATTTGTAGACAATGATTTTATCGCCGCGGACGGTGCCCTTTGAGGTTGCCGTAACTTTGGCACCTTCAATAGTGGGAGCGCCGATAGTGGCGTTTTTCTCATCGCCTATTACCAGAACCTTATCGAATTCGATAGTATCGCCATCAATTACATTCAGGTTATCGACATCAACTGTCTGCCCCTGAGTAATGCGATACTGCTTTCCACCTGTCTCAATTATAGCGTAAATGTTCGTACCCTCCACAAAAAGAGTATTATATCAGCTTCTGGGATATAGCGTCAAGCGCAATCTCAGGATTTTATTTGTTCCCATAATTCCCGTATTTTTCCCCGTAAATCTTCGGTGTTGCCGTCATTACTAATTACCACCCGGGCATTTTTTGTCCGTTCCGTGTTAGACAACTGAGAATGGACACGGTCGCGTATTTGCTGCTCCGTCAAACCGGTCCGCGCGGCAGCGCGTTTAATCACATTTCCGTCATCCGCGACAACAACCCAGATTTCATCAACCAGGTTTTTCGCGTTTGCTTCCAGCAGCACCGGCGCATCCAGTACGATGACCTTTACAGCCCGGCGGCGGCATTCTTCGATCCGTTTCTTGATTTCTTGGGTTATTTGTGGATGAATAATAGCATTCAGCCGCTGCAGTTCCTGCTTATCACCGAATACGATTGCCCCCAGTTTTTTGCGGTCAATCGTATTATCGGGGACGAGAATCCCGCTGCCAAATGTTTTCACCAGTTGCCGCCAGGTATCGGTATCCGGGCGGTAAATTTCGTGGCCGATTTTATCGGCATCAATAATCACGGCTCCCAGCTCAGCCAAAAACCGTGATACAGTGCTTTTTCCGCTGCCGATTCCGCCGGTCAATCCGATAACTCGCGTCATTTTTTACCGCCGGGGTAATTTACTGCAGCTCCGGTTCGATCAGGCTGTACTTGCCGTCTTTCCGCGCGTAGAGCAGATTGTATTCTTTGGTTTCGGCATTATAGAACAGAAAGAAATCATGTCCCAGCAATTCCATCTGGGTAATCGCGTCTTCCGTCGACATTGGTTTCATGACGAACCGTTTTGTCCTGACGATGTCCGCAGCAGGTTCTTCATCCAGTTTGGATTTTATGGACGGGCCGTTTTTGTTGCCTTTTCGGGTTAGTTTACCCTTATATTTTTCAATCTGGCGGTCAATCACCGGCACCACTTTATCGATGGCGGTGAGTAAATTTTCCGCCCGCTCCTCGCCGCGCAATAAAGTCCCGTTGGCATCAAGTGTGACCTGAACGCGGTAGCGCTGGTCCGCCGATTTTGTTTGCTGTTCGCTTAATTCTACTTTAGTATTGTTGATATTCTGAAAATGCCTGTCCAGTTTACCAAATTTCTTTTCGATGTAATCTTTTACCGTAGGCAGTAC
>PMCB01000064.1 GCA_003153955.1 Dehalococcoidia bacterium
GGCATTATCCTGAAGCTAAAAGTCGCTGATGAAGACAAGGGCCGGGTGATTGGCAAGCAGGGACGCATCGCGGAAGCAATGCGGACTCTCATCAGGGTGAAGGCGGCGAAGAAAGGTACCAAAGCCACCCTCGAAATAGTCTAACAATACCCGGTCGGGACTATTCCTGTTGGCAAACACGCAAAACCATCACTACTTGGAAAACAAGGACGTCTGAAACGTGTTTTAAGTGATGTAGTTTTTCGTGGACATCGACGAAATAATCGTAAATTCTAAACACTCCCCATCGCGGGAGTGTTTTTTTATGCAGAATTGTTTTTTAGGAAATGTTTAGGGGGGCGAAATATTTTTTATTCCTGCCGGATACCATACTCTTCATCAAAGGGGCAGGAAGGTGATTTCTCTAAACAACCAGTAGATACCGGCCTTCGCCGGTATGGAAAAACCGGTGGGCACCGCCCACCCTGCGGGACCGGTGCAACCCTACTTCCCGCACGCCGTCTCCCATGTTTCCAGGCCGCAGGTATTACAGGGACCAATGCGGCAATCGGGGGTGACTTCGGCACTGAGGGCTTTGGCGTATTCAGCTTTAAGATATTCCTGACTGACCCCGGTATCGATAAACGCCCAGGGCAATAGTTCATCCTGAGGGCGTTCCCGCTGTGCGTAGAACTTTATGTCAAGTCCTTCTTCGGTAAAAGCTTTTTCCCAGAGTTCCCACTTAAACAATTCATCCCAGGCATCGAAAACAGCGCCCATTTGCCAGGCGCGGTAAATGACCCTACCTAACCGGCGGTCGCCCCGAGATAAGGCTGCCTCCAGTAAACTGACCTTAGCGTTACCCCAGGAGAGTCTGGTGCCCCTCCGCTGCATCGCCGACCCCAATATTTCGTGTTTCGCCGCCAGTTCCTCTTCAGTGTTTTGCCCGAACCATTGGAACGGCGTATGCGCCTTAGGTACAAAGGTGGACGCGTTGACCCTGATTTGCGGCGTCTTCCCCGAATTTTTTCGCGCCTGGTCGCGGATTTTATCCACCAGCTGCCCGATGGCTTCGATATCTTCTTTGGTTTCGGTAGGCAGTCCTACCATGAAATACAGTTTTACGCTCAGCCAGCCCTTCTGAAATACTTCGGCAAAAGTGTCCAGAATTTCCTGTTCGGTGAGCTGCTTATTGATGACCCGCCGCATGCGGTCGCTGCCGGCTTCCGGCGCAAAGGTCAAGCCCATCTTTTTACGCGGGGATAAGGCCTCCATCAGCTTCAGTGAAAAACTGTTGAGGTGCAAGCTGGGCAAAGATAAAGAAAGGTTTTGATTGTGTTTGGATAATTTGCCCACCAGTTCGTCGATGCCCGGATAATCGCCGGAACTTAACGAAACCAGCGAGACTTCATCGTAGCCGCAATTATTCAGGATTTCTTCGACGGCTGTTTCGATTTCTGCCTGGGGACGGACGCGCATCGGGCGGTAAATCATGCCGGCCTGGCAGAAACGGCAGCCGCGGGTGCAGCCGCGCTGGATTTCCACAGCGACGCGGTCGTGGATGGTTTCGATGTAGGAAACGATGGGTTTGACGACCGCCGCAGGTAATGTTTTGACAATTCTTTTTTTAATGACCGGTTTAGCTTCCGGGACGGTTGGCGTAAAACTTTTCAGCGTGCCGTCCGGTGAATATTCAACTTTATACAAGCCCGGAACATATACGCCGTCAATTTTCGCGACTTCGCGCAATAACTGCTGTTTGGAGATTTTTTTATTTTTCCAGTCCCGGATTGCCGGCAATAATTCCAGCACCGCTTCTTCGCCGTCTCCGATGACAAAAAAGTCGAAGAAATCGGCAATCGGCTCCGGGTTGAGCACGCAGGTGCCGCCGGCAATGACGAGCGGGTGGGATTCATTCCTTTCGGCGGCCAGGACAGGTATTTGTGCCAGGGAAAGCGCCTCCAGCACGTTAGTGTAGGTCATTTCGTGCCCCAGCGAGAAACCAATCATGTCGAACTCACTCAGCGGGTGTTTGGTTTCCAGGCTGAATAAGGGGATATTGTTGGTTTTCATTGCGGCGGCCATATCGCCCCACGGCGGGAAGACTCGCTCCGCCAGCACTTCCGGCTGCGCGTTTAGTAATTCGTAAAGAATCGGCAAAGCCATGTTGGACATGCCGATTTCGTAAACATCAGGATAGGAAAGGGCGATTCTGACGGGAGTTTGACTCCAGTCTTTGATGATGCTGTTCCATTCCCCGCCGGTATACCGGGCAGGTTTTTGGACTTTGTGAAGAATGGCGTCAAGATTGGTCAATTTTTCCCCTTAGTTTTTTCTCGCCCTTCGTCCCGATTTCATCAGGGCTCAGAATGGCCGGTTATCCTGTCAAATTTTATCCAGTTCGGCTAAATCATAAACCAGGCCGTCAGTGGCGGCGATGACTTTACTGCCGGTTTTTTCCGTAAGCGCGGCGGCGACCAGTTCCGGTTTGGCGCGCCAGACACCCATGCCGAAGTGCGTGAGGATGGTCGTTTTCGGCTTAATTTCTTTGATTAAGCGTTCGGCATCCGGCTCCGAAAGGTGGTCCATCGGGGCGCCCGGGCGGTCCGGGACAGTGCGTTTATGCAGAAAAGTAAGGTTCAGCATCAGCAAATCACCGCGGTAATAGCTGCCCAATTCTTCGAAATAGCGGGTATCGGTGATATAGGCAATGGTATGCTTTTTAGTCTTGAAAATCAGGCCGTAGTTTTCCACCATATGCACGTGGCGCACCGGCGCGGTGAAGGAAACATTGCCCACGGACCAGGTCTTTCCGGCTTCCAGATATTCGATACCTTCGATGCTTTTTCTGAGGTAGCTGTGCAGGATGGAGTCCGTTTCCATCGCGTCCCGGGGCGTGAAGAGGATACCGCGTTTTTGAAATCCGCCGTCGGTCATCGCTTCGGTCATGACATTGAGGTCCGCCGAATGGTCCAGGTGCCGGTGCGAAACAATAATCGCGCTCAGTTCCTGGGGGTTCAGCTTGCGTTTGGTGACCTGTACAATGCAGCCCGGGCCGGGGTCCATCAATATCTGGGTACCGTCAAAATTAAACCACAGGCCGCCGGAGGCCAGCAGTTGACTGATAATCATGAAGCGGGCGCCCCCGGTGCCGAGAAAAGTGATTGTTTCTTTAGACTGATTTGCGTTATCCACGATGCTTCTATGATAAGGTATAAGGCTCTTTTTTACAAACTTTATGGGGATTGGGAAGTATTTATTTCAACACCGAAAAATACCAAAGTTGCACCCTCACCCTGCCCCTCTCTACATTTGCTTCGAATGGTTCAGTAAAGTATTCCGGCTGAGGTCTGCGGCCTACGACCGTCGAGGGGCGAGGGAACTGAAATTAGAAAACAAATCTATTTGAGCCTATGACGAAATACTGCGGTTTTGGGGCACTACGGATTCAGGTTCTCCAAAACGCCGGTTTTCATGTTCACCCGGCGATAGTAGCAGTTACGGGCTTCCCCTTTAGAATTGTGTGTGTGGCAAATACCGTCAATTTTTGGCAGCACCATATATAGAAGTGAATTCTGCTCGCAGTTAACATACACTTCTTTTAATTCGAAGATATTTCCCGATGTCGCGCCCTTGACCCATAATTCGTTTCTGGATGTGCTCCAGAATGTCGCGATGCCGGTTTTGATACTTTTCTCCAGCGCATCTTTGTTAGTGTAGGCAATGAGTATCACTTCTTTTGTCCTGGCATTCTGCACCGCGACCGGAATTACATCCGGACACTGTTTTACGACCGTATTCAGCTTATCAAAGTCCAGCCGGAGTTCATTCCCTTCCTCAAGTTCTTTTACCGATAATTGGCTGTCTTTCATTTTTCCTTTCCAAACGCTATTTTTTAAAGCTTGTCATTTAATAATTTTCAGTATATAGTCGAGGGAAATAAGTGTCAAGCTGATGAAGGGCCTAAATCCGGTTAATGAGGTCGGATGTCAAAAGTAGATACTAAATCTTTCATGCTTTTAGAAACGCTAAATGCTTAATCACACCCTACTTTGACTTGTCCCCGCAAGCCGACTAAAATATTAAACGGTAATCAAATATCCGGAGATGGAAAATGGAACAGATCTGGGCGCCGTGGCGCATTGACTACATCCGCATGGAGAAGCCGCAAG
>PMCB01000024.1:0-3073 GCA_003153955.1 Dehalococcoidia bacterium
CAGGTATGCTAAAATAATAGCTAATATACAAAAGGAGATGCAACAAATGGAAGAAACCGCCAACGGATATATCATGCCGATTAAAGAGGCCGTGCATTCGCTGAAAAGAGAAGGCCACCCCGACCAGGACGATTTTCGTTTCATCCGCCCGTCCAGCGAGAAAGACCGCGTCGGCAAAATGCCGTCAAAACACTTTATGCTGACTCTGGATAAGATCAATCCCGGCGGCGGCGTGGAAGAACATTATCACGAATATACTGCCGATATGCCGATTTTCGACCATGTATATTATGTCATTTCCGGCAAAATTCTGGCTAAAATCGGCGCCGAAGAACGGGTTGTCGGCGCCAACAGTCTCATCTATTGCCCCTCCAATGTCCGGCATTCCATTAAAAATGTCGGCAAAACCGTTGCCCAGGTACTCCGCATGAGCGGCTCCGCCGAAGGCAAGAAAATGGGCGGGCCTGTTTACTCCAAGAAACCCAGCGGACAATTAGGCGTGCGCGAATGGAAACTCGCCGACTCCAAACCGGAAAAAGCCTGCACCGATAAGAACTGCAAACACTGCTCGAAATAACCCAGTATTCCCAAACAAACCAAAAGAGCCTCCGGTTAACCGGAGGCTCTTTTTTATATCAAAAACAATTCTGCGTGTCCCCTATTCTCCCCGGTATATCCCATCCGGGTCGATAATCCGCAGCGTCATCAATTCCTCCCAGGTCGGCGGCGCAATCTCCGCCACTTTCGGCGAAACTTTCAGTTCCCAGCCGCAATTATCTTTGACATTCCGTATTTTTTCATCTAACGACGGAAATTTTTGGATGGGCAGGCACCCGGTCAGGGAAAACTCCTTATCCTCACCTAATTTCTCAAAAACGCCCAGCGAAGATACCAGCGTCTTGATCTTCGTCCCGTTGCTGGTGATGTAAGACACTTTATCCAGAAAACGTGTCTTCGACTGGTTTATCACCGCCAGCGTTTCACAGGCCTGATAAGCGTCCGCCGCGCCGCCCGGCGCCGCCACCACAATTTTCCCGCCCTCAATTCCTGAATTCAGGTTTCCGAATTTATCAATCTGCCCCGCCCCGATAATGCTGATGCTCTGCTGGTTTTCCCCGTTTATTATCAGGNNTGTAAGCCCCGAAATAATTCTGCCTGATTTTCATCGTGTCCCAGTTTGGGAAACTGGTTAGGTTAGGTTCGCCCGGCTGCGGGGAGAAATCAAAAACCCCGTTCCCCACAATCAGCGAGATGTGGATGCCCCGGCTCTTCAATCTGTAATAAGCTAAAAATGCTACCAGCGCCCCCGGCCCCACGCCGCANNTCTTTGTCGTTGCATTCGGTGCTCACCGAAATCTTTTCCAGGATGGAAGGCAGACGCACCGCGCCCATGTCTACCCGGGCTTCGTCTTTTATCTTTTGTATCCTCTCCGGCCCAAGCAGCTTTAAATACGCTTCATTGGTCGGGCAATCCAGTATCCATTTTTTAATCCAGGCCTCTAGCGCTTCCGGGTCATAAAGCGCCTTGCGGTGCTCCTCCACCATTTCTTCATCTTCAAAATAGCCGGAAAATTCCTCTAAATCGCGCCACGGCGGCAGGTAATTCGGATGCGCCCCGAACGGCGACACCGAAACCGAACTCACCCGGTAACCGGGAATTTTCACCAGCAGCGGCGAGTGCTTTCGAATATAGTCCGTTGAGACCAGTTTCTCCACCGTTACCACTACCGGATTTTTACTCGCCCAGGCGCTGTATTCGTCAACAATCGAATCTCCCTGGCACAAAATCGTATTCCCGTAACGGTCGGCCGCGTACCCGTGGATTATTGAAAGGTCGGGATTCAGGGCCTTGATAACCCCTATCTTTTTCCCGCTGCCGAACGGGTCGTCAATCACCTTAAAAGCGTCTTTATTGTCTTCCGCCATCGTCGTGCCCATCATCGACTTTGTGGGGATAAATCCTGTTCCCATCGCGCCGGCAAAAAGCCGCTGGCTGATACCCCCCAGCGACCAGATTTCATTCTGGACATCGTGTTCCAGATTGCCCGGTTTTCCCCGCCCCTGGCCCTTTCTTCCCCCTTTGGCGCCGCTGCCCCCGATGGTTTTCTTCACCATCCCGCATTGCATCATGTCCATTCCCAGTATCGGCGGTGCAATCAGAGTGAATTCCGGTTTCGTTCCCCAAAATTGCCGGATAATTTCGCGGGTGGCCGCATTGCCGAATGGCGAGATGTGCAGCAGCATTCCGGGTTTAACGTTCTTTTTTATGGCTTCCGGTAAACCGATGACCTTATCTTCGCCTTCGTTCTCTTCCAGTCGGAAGGTGCTTTCAGCGAAATCTTTTAATCTTTTATCTGCGATTTGGCACTCTCCTTTGTCCCGCCGTCATTATTTACGGCTGACTGTTGGATGGCAAATTCCGGATTTAATTTTACCCTATTCTACCCGCATCCCCGTTGGTTAATCAACACCGTGAAAGTGTCGATTCTGTTGGATGGATAAAGCCAGTGTAGCTGTCAGCATTTCCGCCCGCTGTCCAATTTCGTATTTTGCAAGGCTTGAGTTACAAAGCCCCAGAATGAAATGAATGGGAGAGGGGCGCAGCCCCTCTAATCAGCCTCCCCTTCCCGGCGGGAAGGGAAAGGGATGGGGCGTTGCGGATATTATTACCCTTGTGAAAAATCGATAACGTAATCTATTCCTTGTCTACGTTCATCAACCTAGTAAATCACCTGTTCCTTCACCAACTCCGCCGCTTCCTGCTCCGAGTACCCTAAAAGTTCCCGCAGCACATAATCGTTGTGCTCCCCAAGGCCGGGGGCAATCCGCTTTATCTCCGGCGGCATCTCGCTCAACCGCATCGGGTTCCCGTAAACGATTTCTTTCCCCACCAGCGGATGATTCATCTCCACAAAAGTCTTTTTAAAACGGAAATGAGGGTCGTTGTACTGGTCTTCGCAGTTCATTACCGGCGTCGCCGCCACGTTCACTTTCTGCAAAATACCGGTGATATCATATGCGCCGTAGTTCACTGTTTTTGCGGCGATCAGTTTATCCAGTTCTTCCCGGTGCT
>PMCB01000024.1:3228-5773 GCA_003153955.1 Dehalococcoidia bacterium
ACCAGGTTCATCGGCTGTTTCTCGCCGTAGTAACCCAGCATGCTTTCCATTCCGCCCAAACTGATAATCAGCGGCGCGTAAACCAGCGTGTCTTTCAGCGGCCCTGATTCCCCGCAGCCGGATAAAGACATCGAGATAATCCCTTTGTTGATTTTTTCCAGGTTGGTCTGGTCTAATCCTAACCGCGCCATCACGCCCGGACTGAAATTGTCCAACACTACATCGCTGATTTTAATCAGCCGTTTAAAAACTTCCGTCGCCCGGGGGTGCTTCAGATTAATCGTGAAACTCAGTTTGTTCCGGTTCATGATGTGGAAGACGGGCTGCATATCCAGCCACTTGCTCTCGTCAACACTGCCGGTATCGATGCCTGTCATCGGATGCCCCAGCCTGACGCCGTCCGGCTTTATTCTGGTTTCAATCTTGATAACTTCCATGCCCATGTCCGCCAGCAGCTGTGCCACCTGCGGCCCGGCTTGGGCTGTTCCGAAATCCAGTAATCTGTATCCTTCCAACGATTGCATGTGAGCTATATAACCCCCGACTTTTTCATGCCGGCTAATTCTTTTTGAGAATATCCCAGGCGTTCGCAATAGACTTGCTCGTTATCCTGCCCCAGTAGCGGCGCCGCCGTTTGCCATTCCCAGTCGGTCTTTTCAAACGTGCATGGCCCTTTGGTATATTTGAGCTTGCCCGCTTTTTTATGGTCCAGTTCGACAAAAAACTCCATCGCTTTTATCTGGCGGTGATTGATGACTTCAGCGATATCGTAAATCGGCGCGCAGGGTACCCGTTTATCCTGGCAGATTTTGAAAATCTCCTCTTTGGTATGTTCCAGCATCCACGGAATCATCAGCACATTGACCTCATCGGCGGTCTGTCCAGTGATTGTCCTGCGGTCCCGGTACTTCGGGTTTTTGCTCCATTCCGGCGTTCCTAAAACCTCGATCAGCCGCTTCCACTGTTCCCCCTGGGGCGTGATCACACAGACATAGCCGTCTTTACAGGGGAAAATTTCATTGGGATAAGTGCGTCCGCCGTGAATGCCCCGCCTGATGCCGTTCACTCCGCGGTACAGGAAAGTCATCACGTTTTGTCCGGCATGGGTTGTTGCCCAGACTTCGACTTCTGAAATATCGATGAATTGCCCTTTGCCGGTCTTGCGGCGGGCTAATAAAGCGGCCATCACTGCCGCCGCGGCATTGGCTCCGGATTCGTAGCCGCCTTGCGATAGCGGCATTGTCAGCGGTTCCCGTTTCGGGTTCCCGACTCCTACCGATATCCCACCGGCGCCGCAGGAATTGATGTGATAGGCTTTGTAATCTCTATACGGGCCTGTTTGCCCGAAAGCTGTGATTGATACCATCACCAGTTTCGGATTGATTTCTTTCAGCGTATCGTATCCCAAACCCAGCCCTGCCATGTAACCGGGCGCGTTATTTTCGATGAATACGTCCGCCGTCTCGATCAGCCGTTTGAAGATTTCTGCGCCCTTTTTCTTTTTCAGGTTCAGGGTAATCCCTATTTTGTTGGCGTTAAGGGAGAGGAATAGGCCGCTTTTCTCGATGTCCTGCTCATCTTCAGGGAACGGCCCGTTGATTCTGGCTTTGTCCCCGCTGGCGGTATTTTCCACTTTGATTACTTCCGCGCCCAGGCCGGCCATTAATTTCGCGCAATACGGTGCGGAAATATTCTCTCCGTACTCGATAACTTTTAAATTGCTAAAAGGTCTTTTCATCATCAGTCACTCGATTTGTCGTTCCCGCGAAAGCGGGAATCAATCAAACGAATCTTGCCTAAATTACAACCATGAAATCCAATTCATCGGCAGCATTTTTCAAGTATTATAACACCAACCTCAATATCAAATTGATGGTGTAAAAAGAGAGGGACATGTCCCTCTCTTTTATTTTAATTAAGCAAGGTGTTGCTATTCCTTGGCCCGCGGATACAAATAGGAATGGCCGCCGGGGACTTCTTTGGAGAGCAGTCTGATAGTGGCTTTGCCGGGCGCGGTGATTTCTCCCCGCATGTTCTCCGCCCAGACATCCAAATCTACCAGATGTTCTTCGCCATCCTTGTATTTCTTAACGACTTTGCCTTTGCAGAAAGTGGCATCGCCGATAATATCCAATTGGCGGATTTCCACATTGAGCTTCTTCATGAACCCATCGTCCCCCATCCAGTTGGTCAGGGCATGTCCGATCCAGGTAATCCGGTCGGCGCCGTAATCGTAAGCGGAATGGATACCCAGTTCCCGGGCAACATAATCGTCCGTATTTACCCGTGAAACAGGCTCTAATCTATTGGAGGTGGGATGATGGAAACCGTAGGTGGGGTGCTTGCGTAAATAGCGGATCAACTCACCGTAAGCCAGCGGCTGAATCGAAGCGGAAGCATAGCCCTGGATATCCCCCAGGTTGAGCGGCCCTTTGGCTACCGGGGTAATGGTATCCCCTTCTTTGATATCGTCCCAGTAGCGGATGGTAACGCCGCGGACTTCTTCTTTATCGTAGGTTTCATCCACCACTTTCATCTGTTCTTC
>PMCB01000070.1 GCA_003153955.1 Dehalococcoidia bacterium
GTTACTTATGAACTTGTTAGTAATTACTAACATTCTGTGCGTTTAGTGCATCTTGCGGCACTTGGATAGAGACCGGCTGATTGTAATTTGAGAAATCCAGTTCACCTTGCAAACTTTCATCGAGGATATCCGGATTTTCCATGTTCAAATGACCGCGAAAATCAAGATTTACCGTGACTTTTACCGGTAAATTATTAGCTTTGTTAATCCAGAGTTCCACCGAGCCGTAATTGTAAGTATCCGTTCTCACTAAAACGCCGCCGCCTCCGCCCCAAAGCCAGGTACCAATTGCCGGCCCACCGGGTTCGCCCTGGGAAACCAGAAAATCGATCGCGGCCTGCGCGGATGGGGTGATTGTGACCACATAGCAGCCAACATCATTTAATTGTTCGGTCTCCAGAGAACCGAATTTAGTTGGGTTTTTCAATAGTTCCGTAAGAAATGGTATCTCGATTTGGGCATTCCAGACGTCATCGACCAGCGCTCTTGCAGACCATCCCCAGGTCGGTGGAGAGTTAGCCTCCGCAACAGTTTTAAGATAGTCCTGCCCGTTCACGAAATACTCTTCATCAGTTGTCAAAAAAGCCCCGCTGGTTATCGCCATGTTCATTGACATCGCCTTATCAGATACATCGATAACTCTGGTGCCTTTCCATTCCGTCGAGCCGGGGCCGGGTCCATCCGTAAAATCGGTATACAATTGGTATGATTTGACTTGAGTCAGCGCATTTAAAGTTTTGGTGATAATTGAGACCGGGGTTTTGGTGACACTGAATACGCAGCCTGTTAGCCCTGTTAAAATAACGATACAGGAAACACAAATACTTAACAGCCGCAAATTCTTATGAATTATCATTTAATCCCGTAAATCTTAGCCTTTATTCCATCGTTTTGGACCAAAGAGACCCGGAGCGGAATCCCAGCCTTTCCAGCAGCGCTTCGCCGGTCATCACCCACAGCCACAGTATCCCTATCAGGACGATGGACGGGGCGATTGCCAGCCACGGCTCGGTTTGCAGATAGGCATTGCCTGCGGCGGCAAGATTCCCAAGTTCGATTGTACCCGGCGGCGCACCGAAGCCCAGCCAGCCGAGAGCGGAGACGTAGAGGACAACGCCGGCGGTAACAAAAATAAATACCACCGGTATTGCCCGCAGCATATTCTGCCGTCCGATTATACCTTCCGGTGCCGAACGGCGAATCTCCAATATCATGCCTGCGGTCCTAGGCAGTAGCAACAGCCCGGCAGCGAACGCAATTAACCGGGGGCTGAAGCTGGTGGACATATCCATCAGCAACAACAGCAAAACCAGCCAGGGAAAGGCGCAAATGATATCTCCGGGCAGCATCACAATGTCTTCAAGCGTATCGCCCCACCGGTTATTTATCTTTCTGCATTGGGCTGCCAGCATTGCCCAGCCTGCGGCAAGAATCGATACTGCCGCGGCGATGCCCAGCCCCATCAAAATATCCGTCCTGATGCCGGCGACCAGGCGGCTGAAAATATCGCGCCCCAGTTCATCGGTGCCCAGCAGAAATTTAGCGGACGGAGGCTGCAATCGGCTGAGCAGATGAATCAGTTTCGGGTCAGGCGCGAATAACGGCCCGAATACCGCGACCAGGATGACAACAGTACAAAGTCCCAATGAAAATATCAGCCATCCTTTTGGGATACCCTTTTTTACCGCCGGCTTTGCGTCAGCCGGTGTGATGACGGCGGTTTGTCCTGTGAAATGGTTATACACAATCTCCATTAATTCCGCGGCCAGTTTCGCCAACACCACAATAATGACCAGTACCCAGACAATGCCGAAAATTACCGGAAAGTCGCGCCTGTTCAGATAGCTAATCAAACGTGACCCCAAACCCGGCTGCGCCAGAAACCAGCCGGCCATGATGGTGGTCACAATAATCAGCCCTGTTAGTTTGAGCGCCCTGATGAGCAATTTGATACTTACCTGCTGCGCCGATTGGGAAAGGGTAGTATTTTCTCCACGATTTGATATTAATCTGTATCCGCTTTGCAACAGCAGCCAAGCCGGCAGCAGCGCGCAATAAAACGCCGTCAGGAAGAAACTGACCGGGTGTTGCGGCGGGGGGTCGTGTTGCAAAATATAAATCGCGATAAATGCGCTTATGACAAATACCGGAATACTGGCGCCGCCGCTGACCAGGATTAATCGTAAAACCCCGCGGACTTTGACCAGCCAGGCGGGCTTTTTGGTGACGGCGCTGATAAGCCCCCCGAGAAGCAGCAATACTATAGCGATGAGCAAGCTGAGCAGCGCGATCAAAACGATGGCGCGCAAGGTATTACCGATATACGGTCCAATCAGGGTTGAGACCTTCGTGTTTTCAAGCAGGGACTTTGACCAATCCCAGGTAGCGGTGTTGTGAGAAAGAGTCGGGACACTACCATTGCCCATATTGGCCATAATCACATCAATGGTGCTGGCGGGTATCATCCGCCGGAACAGGAGCAAAATCAGCCAAACGGCGAGCAGGATTACCCCGGCAAAGATGATCCGGCGCACAGCCGCAATACAGGTACGTTGGCCATCAGTGCTCATAATGCCGTTACCTCCGGTTTGTATTCTTCGTTATATGATAAATAATATTAGCTTTTTCAATGAATATCAAATATGCTAATATCAACAAACAATTATACGCTAATGATATATACGAAGAAAACAGGCAAACTTTGCGCTGATTATTGACACAATAAAAATAAATATTAACGGCAGCTTTAAACAGAAGAAGCTCATTTATACGACTGCAATTTTTGTTCCAGCTCGGCGTTGCCCGGCTCAACGAGCACTGAGTTATCCGGAAAGACGATAGTGGGCACGCTCTTGAAACCGCCGTTGATTTTTTGCACTTCGGCGCCCGCCTGTTTATCCTTATCGATATCAATCCAGTCAAAGGGGATTTTAAGTTTATTAAATACCTGTTTGGCCCGGGCGCAATCCGGGCACCACGACGTGCCGTAAATCTTTATTGCTGCCATTATCATTTCACCTCTGATTATTTGTCTGGCGTTACATTCGCGGATAGTTCTTTTCTTGTTAAACCGGTCAGCTCAATATTACCGCTTTACGCAACTTTGTTAAACCATGGGACCAGCCGCCAAATAAAAAAGGCCGCACCTTTAACGGCACGGCCTTTTCTGTTTCTGTAAACGGGGAGGGCAATTACATCGCGGTGTAGCCGCCGTCAACGATGATATCGCTGCCGGTTGTGAAGGAAGCGGCGTCCGAGGCCAGGTAAACGGCGGCGCCGCACAGTTCCTGCGGGTCGGCCATGCGTTTCATCGGGGTCAGGGACTCCCATTGCTTAATCATTTCCGGGGCGGAAAGTTTGACGGTCATCTCGGTGCGGGTATAGCCGGGGCTGATGCAATTGACGCGAATATTGTATCCGACCCATTCGATGGCCAGGCACTTGGTGAGCAGGATGACGCCGGCTTTGGCGGCGTTGTAATGCGCCTGTTTCTGGGGATAATTGGCGACGGTGCCAGACATCGAGGCGATGTTGATAATGCTGCCTTTCTTTTTCGGAATCATGATTTTGGAAGCGGCCTGGCAGCAGTAGAAGACGCCTTTCAAATCCGTATCGACGACAAAATCGAGGTGTTCTTCGGGGGTGGTCTCGGCGGCTTCGTGGATGCAGACGCCGGCATTATTAATCACGATGTCCAGCCCGCCCAGCTGTTTGGCTAAAGCGGCGAATTGTTTTTCAACTTCATCCTTTTTGGTGACATCGCCCTCGACAGCATAGGCTTTCTTGCCCAGTTTTTTGATTTCGGCGACGACATTCTGTGCGTCGGCCAGATTCTTCTCGAAGATACCGATATCGCAGCCGGCTTCGGCCAGCGAAATCGCCATCACGCGCCCGATGCCGCGCCCGGCGCCGGTGACCAGCGCTTTACGTCCGTCAAGTTTAAATAAGTCAACAATTGTCATTTTATAATCCTCCTGTCAGTCTCTCTAAAATATAACCAGAAATTTGGGGATTGTCAAAAATGTGATGAGAACCGATGGTTAGTTATTTTTGGTCGAAAACAGAAGTTGGATATTAATGCTTTCTGATGCTTATGAGCCACCCCACCCCGGCCTTCGCCCATCAAGGATGAGGGAACTAACCAGGGAAATCGGGATATGAATCGTATTTCGGGGTTAGTATCAAGGCCAGACTGATTAGATGGATTCCTGCTTTCGCAGGAACGACGGCAGAGAGGGAGATTCCATCTATTCTCCACAGAGAGAATTGAGATTAGGGAGTTTGTTAGGAATTTGGGAATTTGAATTTGTTTAGGATTTCGATATTCGGATTTAGTGCTTATTAGAGATGAGAATAGATGCCGAAACGAGGCGGTCAGGTTCGTACATGGGCTTATACTAACAAGTTCATAAGTAACTA
>PMCB01000116.1 GCA_003153955.1 Dehalococcoidia bacterium
ATCGGCGCTCCGGTTGTTCCGGTGGTGTAATCAATACCCTGGAATTTATCGATTTCCCGCCCCGATTTAAACCCGAAATTACCGATAAAAGAAAGCGGCGTATCCTGTGCGAGAATGGAAACCGTAAACACTTTGCTCTTGTCGATGTAATCGTGGGTGAGATTATTTTTATTAATGGCCACCGCAATCAGGGCCGGTTCTGAGGCAACCTGGATCACGGTATTGGCAATCTGCCCGTTTACTTTCTCGCCGTCTTTGCTGCAGACGACAAATAGGCCGTAGCTCAATTTAAAAAATGCTTTCGGGTTCATTTTAGTACCTCCCGGTATTTTTTACATGAAGTCATTTTCTTCGGTTTTCGCCGCACCGGGGCGAGGAGACTAACGTTTAATACTCCAATTCCCTTCTTCAGGCTAGGGAACTAAAGATACTTGTTATATTTAACTGCCGCCATCCAGGGACGTGTGTTCGGCTTTAACATACCACCCGCCCGGGTCTTTCATGTATTCATAATAATCGAGGAGAATCAATTTGTGCCCTCTTTCTTCGCCGGCGATTTTCTCATAAAAATCTTTTTCGGCGCCCTTGGCCGCTTGCTCAAACCGCTGATTGTATAAATCATACGACTTATCTTCCATTTGCATCGCTTTTTCGACGGCTTCAAGCTCGGTCTTGACCGATTTGGCTTGAGGGACAGCATCACCTGCCGCTTCGGCAAAAATGGTTTTTAAAACCTGACCGGCATCCGGTTTGAAATCAATGACCGGCCATTTTTGCGATTTACTGATTTTGGCATATATCTGTTCGAAATTCCGGCGGTGGAAATCTTCCTGCTCCGCCAGCGACTGCAGTAACTTTTTCCCCAATTCGTTAGTGCTTTCTTTGCACGCCTTCAGGTAAAATTCTTTGCCGTCGATTTCCATTTGAATACAATATTTTAGTGCCTGAGCTGTCTTTTCCTGTCCGGTTGTCATTTTCCCCTCCATGCCTATCACGGCAAGTATCTAATTATACTGCGAGATTGGCCATTTTGAACATGGCAAAATAAATTTAACTCAGATGAAGATGAAGTGATGTGACTAAGGTCGCATCATGAAGTCATCACCTGTCAACATATATAATCCAAACAATAATGTCAAAAAGGAAAATAGTGACATTGAAATCATTATGTTTTTCGAAATCCATTGATTCGATATGATAAATTAGGGTATACTGTCATCATTAAATTCAAAGGTTCGAGTGTGGTAGATTTCCTGGAACGCTTAAAAATAAATCCGGCTGATTTCAAAAAGATTTCAGTAATTGCAATAATCATAACCAACCTGGTGCCCATCTACGGGGTGTTGTTCATGGGTTGGCAGGTTTTTCCGGTGATGTTCCTTTTCTGGATTGAAAACGTCATCATCGGGATATCCAATGTTTTTAAAATGCTGGCCTCGGCCCCCGGTAATTTCGGGCAGTGGGTGGGTAAAATTTTTCTGATTCCGTTTTTTTGCGTGCATTACGGCATGTTCACGCTGGTCCACGGTATTTTGATTCTGACTTTCTTCGGGGGATATAATCAACAGGGCAGTTTGATGCCAAGTTTTTCCGCTGTTTTTGGATTAATAGGAAGTCTGCAAATCGGAGGAGCGGTGCTGGCGTTGATATTGAGCCACACGATTTCTTTTATTACAAATTACATCGGCAACGGTGAATATAAAACAGCCACTCTCCCCGAATTGATGGTCCAGCCTTACGGACGAGTAATCATCCTGCACTTAACCATATTAATTGGCGGCTTTTTAGTGATGGCGCTGGGTTCTCCAATTATCGGACTAATCCTGCTGATCGTCTTGAAAACGTTCGTCGACCTCAAAGCGCATATCAAACAACACGGCACGGTTAAAGCGGAAAGCAGCAAGACTGTGGTGATAGTGAATTAGTCCCATTTAAAGAATTTAACCGTAATCGCCGTGGCGACCAGGGTAATCCCGCCGACAATCAGTGAAGCGATGACCTGCCAGCCAAAACCGAGCCAGGGGTCTTGCAATAACTCAATCACATACCATATCGGAGTTGCCTTGCCGACGTCACGCATTACTGTTCCCATAACTTCAGGCGGCGGCCCGGCCCCGCCTAATATCATCATTACAAAAAAGAGCATTAACCCAACGCCCTGCGCGGCACGGGTATTCGGCAGAATCGCACCCAGCATTACGCCCAGAGAAGTGAAACAAAGTGTCCCCAGGATAAATGCCGGAATTAGATACCCCCACATCTTGGGCGCTTCGGAGTGATAAACAAGCATCGAGACGATAGTAAGCAAAATACTGCCCAGGACAGCAATAAAAAAGCTGACCAGTACCTGCGACCCGACGATATGCCACACCGACAACGAAGAGGCATGGAAACGTTTTAACACCCGACGCTCCCGGTAGGCAGTAAGATGAACCGGCATGGCGACAATACCAATCGAGGCGAGCACCAGCGCGATATAAGCCGGATTATAATAATTAACCGCCCCTACTCCGCGGTAGATATGCATTCCGGTAGTGTCCGGTTTATTACCAAAAACACCGCCCATGACCAGTAAAAAAACAACCGGCAAGGCAAAGGAGAACACCAGCGTCAGCGGCTCCCGGAAAAAGAGCTTCAGTTCCACCCAGGTCAGTTTCAGCAGTGATTTCATATTACTCGACGACACTCCGCCCGGTAATTTTCAGGAAAACATCCTCAAGAGAGGGCTGCTCTTTACGCAAGTCCAACGGGACAATCCCGTGTTTAACCAGTTCAGATGCCACCAGCGCCAGCACCGGACCGTCACCTTCAACCGCAACCTGCCTGCCGTTCCGGGAGAAAGTGTGCACATGGGGCACTGTTTTTAACCAATCAATGTCGGTCCGTTCGGTGCTGAAGATAACTTTAATTTGATTTGCATGAATATTGATCAGGTTTTGGGGTGTATCCAGCGCCGCCAGTTTACCGTTATTCATAATCGCGATGCGGTCGCAGAGATTTTCCGCTTCATCCATAAAATGGGTTACCAGGATGACCGTGGTACCGCGGTCGCGGATGGCCTTGATAAGATCCCAGGTGACGCGGCGGGCGGCGGGGTCAAGGCCGGTGGTCATTTCATCCAGGAATACGACTTTAGGATTGTTGACCAGCGCCAAAGCGATTAAAAGCCGCTGCCGCTGACCGCCGGATAAAGTCCCGAAGGCAGCGTTTCGTTTTTCTTTCAACCCCCATTGTTCGATCAGAGCAGACCAATCGACGGCTATTTTACCGGTCGAGGCAAAAAGATCGAGGGCTTCCCAGACTTTGATCCGATCCGGTAGAGCCGACTCCTGAAGCTGAGAACCGATCAGTTTTTTAAGGCTCGAGGCATCGGCCTCGGGGTCAAAGCCCAATACCTTGATTATTCCAGAATCGCGGTGACGCAAGCCTTGCAGACATTCGACCGTAGTAGTCTTGCCGGCGCCGTTGGGGCCGAGCAAACCGAAGATTTCCCCTTCCCTTACTTGAAAAGAGACATCATCAATAGCGGCAATCGACTTATAAGTCTTGCGCAGATTCGAAACTTCAATCACAGAGCCGTTAAGCATAACCATTAAATCATAACTGGGGGACAAAGAGTTGTCAAAAATAGATGGCGATTTTTTACATTCCATTAGATTGAATGCGGTTAAAAAACAGTATAGAATTACAGCTACCCACATAATAAATATGCGAAGGAGAATATGACTCATGGCCGGAATAACGTTTGAACCGAAGAAGACAGCCGTTTTAATTATGGATTACCAGATTCGCATCTTTAATTTTTTC
>PMCB01000088.1 GCA_003153955.1 Dehalococcoidia bacterium
ACAAACCGGGGAAAACAGCTTCAAGTAAAGCTTGAAGCTGTTTTTGTTTCATTGTCATTGTCGGGCTTGGCCCGACAATCCAGAGATTTCGGACACACTCACAAGCTTTCATCGGGACGGATAAAAAAAAAGGGCGGGGGATTTTACTCCCCCGCCCTTTTTAATCTTTTTGAACAAAACTTTCTTACTGGCCCCAGGTGTTGAGCGCATCGGCCAGTAATTCTACGTCGCGGCTATTGGGCAAACTGGTTTCCAGGACGCGGGCAGCTAACGGGGCCGCTTTCTCAATCGGCAGACAATACTGCATTTCCTGGAACTGCTGGCGGAATTCCTTGACCTTAGCTCCGACTTTGCGGTTTTTCATGATGCAATCCGCCATATAGTCGGCCAGCTGCGCGAAGTCTTTTTCTTTCATGCCGAAACGGGTCATTTCCTGAACACCCATCCGGATACCGCTGGAGCCGACAAAACTGCCGTCATCAGGCAGGGCCTGATAGTTAGTGATAATGTTATTTTGTTCCAGCCGCAGGGCGATTTCTTCGCTGATGCCGTATTGGCGCACACGGATAAGCACCTGGTGGGTTTCGGTGAAGCCGTCGGCGGGATCCCCTTCGACAATCACCCCTCGCTCATTCAGGGCTTTAGCGAAAGCGCGGGCATTGGCGATGACCTGTTTTTGGAATTTCGCCTTGAAATAATTCATTTCATACGAAGCGACGAGCAGCCCCAGCAGCGTGCCGAGGTGATGGTTACTGGTAGCACCGGGCAAGGCACGGCTCTTGATTTCACTCCAGAGTTTCTCCAGGCCGCTGTTCTCATCCATATTACTGACAATCACACCGCGCTGCGGGCCGAAGAAGGTCTTGTGGGTACTGCCGGTGACCACGTCGGCGCCTTCCGCCAGCGGGTCCTGGAATGCGCCGTAGAGGCCGAGCGTATGGGCCATGTCGTACATTAAAATCGGGCGGGGATTCAGGTTTTTCGTTAATTCATAAACAGCTTTGACCGGTTCCTGATAGAGGAACATGCTTTTCCCGAAAATAATCAGCTCCGGTTTGGCTTCGGCAATCAGCCCGGCAAGTTTGGAAACATCGGTTTTATAAGGATTATCTGGCATCCCGGGGAAATGATAAACGAACTCTTTGCCGGTGGCGGGATTTTCTTCCACCAGATTAAACAGGGCGCCCATCGGCTGGTCGCTGAGGTGGCCGCCGGTCTTTAAATCGTTATTGATGACGGCGCGCATGCGGCGGGATAACTTCGTGCCCCGTCCGCGGTTAATGAATTTGACCATCGCTTTGAAAACGATATCGTTAGCCATCTGGCCGCTGATGGGCCGCAGTTCGACGTTGGTGCATTTGAAATAAGCCTGCATTTCTTTGCGGACATCTTCTTCGACTTCCCGGATGAAATCGATACCCTGATAGAAATAGACCTCTTTGCCTTTCATCACGCGGTGTTCGGCGTAGCGGCCGGAAGCATCGGCGATGGAACACATTTTGACCAGCAGGCTGGGAGTGGATTCGGAGGGAATCAGATTGATGCATTCCCGCTGCCGCCAGACGTTGTTCTGTTCGGTCTTTTTTACCAGTTGTTCAATTTTTTTCTGAAATTCAGCCATTGTAATCTCCTGTTTGAAAATTACCCTGTTATTGCCCGGGACACCGCAGGTTTTTCAACCTGAGAGTATCTTATTCTCTCATTTTTTGGCGATAAAGGAAAGTGAGAGGAGAAAAAAGGTTAAATTTTAAAAAGAACAACCATCATCAACAACCCCTCCCGGCGAAAATCAGGCGAATAAATCACATGTTTGACAACGCTAAACAGCATATGGTAAATTGGTGATTACAATGTTATTTCAGACCGTCAGACACAACCATAATTTTTCCGCATCCACTACCGCTAACGCAGCAGGCTTACCTGCTGACGGAGAGGTCTGACACGTCTAATCACTGATTTCAAAAAGTTCTAAAATTGTAGACACAAGAGCCCTCTCCCAAGAAAAAGAGAGGGCTCTTTCATTTTAGGGAGAAATAACTGAGCAAAGGAGGGCGGGAAAAAGTGATACAGAATATCCGACTCAGGCAGATGAAAACAACCGATTTAGAGGCGGTCTACGAACTGGTGCAACAGACAATTGAGGTCTCCTACGCCGATGTTTATCCGCCGGAGGCAATCGAGTTTTTCAAAAATCACCACNNGGCGGGCTGCTTTTAGGCACCGGGACAATAATTGAAACAAGCATCCGGCGGGTTTTCATCAATCCGGAATATCAGCATCAAGGCATCGGAAAAATCATCGCCACCAAACTGGAGAGAAAAGCCAAATCGGCCGGACTGGCAAAACTGGACCTGTCGGCTTCATTAAAATCACGACAATTCTGGGAGGCAATGGGTTTTGTTGCAACCGGGGAATTTTCTTTGCCGGTGGCGAACGCCAAAAAATTGATATTCTACGAGATGATAAAAACCTTATAATGGTAAGAGCGGTAACGGAAAGCTAAAATAGAAAAAACCGGTTAACGGAGCGAAAGTAAAAATGGAAAGAATAACCTTCTACAGCACCAATAACAAGACGGAAAAAGCGAATTTCCGTCAGGCTTTCATGAACGGCCTGGCTTCCAATTACGGGCTGTACATGTTCCGGCGGGACAGCGTGCCCAAATTGGACATGGAAGCCATCCTGGCGATGAAAGAATTGAATTATGCCGGGATTGCCTACAAAGTGCTCGCTCCGTTTTTGCGGGAAGACATCAACCCCGCGGACCTGAAAAAAATCCTGGCTTCGGCTTACGATGAGAAAGTAATCCCGGTGGAAATCCAAAACGTCACCGGCAAAACTTACATCGCCTGGCTGTCCAAAGGCCCCACTTACTCCTTTAAAGATTTTGCGGCCAGATTTTTAGGCCGGACACTGGAGTACTTCCTGAAAGACGAAGGCAAGAAAAGAATCGTCATTGTCGCCACCAGCGGCGATACCGGAGGCGCGGTAGCGGCGGCGCTGCACGGATTGAAACAGGTTTCGAATATCATCCTGTACCCGCGGGGCAATATTTCCGCGCAGCAAAGAAGGCAGTTGACGACATTGAAAGACAATATTTACGCTTTTGAAGTCAACGGCGACTTCGATGTCTGCCAGGCGATTGCCAAACGGCTGCTGGGGGACCGTGATTTTGCCAAAGAACTGTTTAACGACCCGAATTATTTAACTTCCGCCAATTCCATCAGCCTCGGGCGGCTGCTGCCGCAGGTGGTCTATCCGTTTTATATCTACTCCCGCATNNATATTATCCATCCCCTCCGGCAACTTCGGGGATATGATGGGCACCGTCATCGCCCGGGAAATGGGGCTGCCGGTCACTAAAATATTATGCGGGGTCAATGAAAACGCGGAATTCCCCGAGTTCCTGAAAACGGGGAAATTCAATAAAAAGCCGACGATACAGTCGCCTTCCAGCGCGATGAACGTCTCCAANNATGGATATTGTCCCCGACCTGGAGAGCATGCGGAAGGATTTATATTCGATCAGCGTAAAAAATGCCGACCACTATCAGGCGATTAAAGAAGTGTACGAACGGTCCGGCATCGTTATCGAACCGCACGGCGCGGTCGGCTGGCGGACGCTGGACACTTATCTGCAAGGCAAGCATAACAAACTGGCGGCAATCTATGAAACCGCCGAGCCGGGGAAATTCCCCGA
>PMCB01000104.1 GCA_003153955.1 Dehalococcoidia bacterium
AGTTCAAGGAAGAAATCGTCCCGGTCTCCGTGCCGCAGGGCAGTAAAGACCCGGTCATTTTCGACACTGATGAAAGGCCAATGGAAACCTCGTTGGAAAAGCTGGCGAAACTGCGCCCGGTTTTCAAGAAAGACGGCACCGTGACGGCGGGAAACGCCTCCGGCATCAACGACGCGGCGGCCGCCGTGCTGGTGATGTCCCGCGCCAAAGCTAAAGAATTGGGGCTGGAACCGTGGCTCACGATTAAATCCTATGGCGGCGGCGGCGTGGACCCGGCTTACATGGGGCTGGGCCCGATTCCCGCTTCCCGGCAGGCATTGCTGCGGGCGGGGATGACCGTCAAAGACATGGACGTGGTGGAATTGAACGAAGCTTTTGCCGTGCAGGCCATCGCTTCGATGCGGGAATTAGGTCTTTCCCTGGACAAGACCAATCCCAACGGCAGCGGTATTTCATTAGGACATCCCATCGGCGCGACGGGCGCAAGAATGGTGGTAACCGCGATGTATGAGATGAAAAACAATAACTGGAAAACAGGGCTGATTACGATGTGCATCGGCGGGGGACAGGGGATGGCGATGGTGGTGGAGAGATAAATAATTCCTTCTGAGGATATGAAATACCCGAAGAATCTCCCTGTGGTTCACATATAACAAAGGATTTTACAAGGAATTCAATAGGCTTGGAGACTCCTCTCGATAGTCTCAAGGACTATAGCCTTCGACTTCGCTCAGGGTGGAAAACGAAGATGGGTAAAGCGCTAAAAATCGTTGCCGGGGATATCGTCGCGGAGGCAACTTTAAACGACTCTAAAACAGCGCGCATGGTCTATGATGCCCTGCCGATTTCCGGCGAGGCGAACCTGTGGGGCGATGAGATTTACTTCGACGTCGATTTCCCGGCAGAAGAGGAAAACGGTAAGCTGACGGTGGAATTGGGAGATATCGCGCTCTGGCTGGAAGGCCCGGCGCTGTGCATCTTCCTGGGGAAAACCCCGGTCAGCCGCGGCAACGAAATCCGCCCGGCCAGTGTGGTCAACGTCATCGGCAAGATTAACACAAGGTTTGAACACCTCAGGGAATAAAAAACAACGGCAACAAATGAGAAAAACTCTCTGGCAAGAAGCTTCAAAAGATGAGTTATTAATGAACGATATCGCCGAAATTGAATCTACTTTTGAACATGTCGATTCTGAAATCTATTCCTGATTATATTATTTTAGTCCACTTGAGATTGAATTAACCTTAAAATCACGTTCCGGAGGTAGATATGGAATTACTGGAAGCAATCAAAACAAGACGGGCTATCAGACGTTTTAAGAAAGACCCGGTGCCACCGGAATTGATTGAAAAAATGCTGGAAGCGGCGCGATGGGCGCCGTCTTCGATTAATTGTCAGCCGTGGGAATTCGTCGTTGTCACCAACCCGGAAACAAAGCAAAGAATGTCACGTGCTTTCGTGATCGGGCCGTTCCTCAACGAGGCGCCGTTAGTCATCGTAGTGGCGGTAGACCGGCTGAAGAGCACCTGCCCGGTGCAGGACGGGTCGATTGCGGCTTATGCCATCTGGCTGGCGGCCCACGACCTGGGACTGGGAGCCTGCTGGGTAAACCCGACCGTCCAGTTCGGCATAAAAAGAATTTTGGGCATCCCGTTCAACAAAAGGCTGGTATCGGTGATAGCCATCGGCTACCCGAACGAAGCGCCGGTGCACACCCGCAAGAAATTATCGGATTTTGTTTTCTTCGAGAAGCACGGCAATAAAAAAGGCCCGATTGAGTTTAAGGAATAAACTATAATTTAGTCTCCCGGTAGATCAGCCGGAGCGAAGGATTCAGCTTCGGGAATAATATCTTTCCTTCGCGACAGCTGTGAAGCACCGAAAAACAAGATGCCCATAATCAGCATAGGGAAACCGATCCATGCCCAATCCCGTATCAAATANNAAACTGGATGCCAATTACCTGTGTAATCGACGCCAGAAGAAACAATAGCGCGCCGACACGTTCCCACCGCCAGGACACCATGTAAGCAAGCAAAACAAGAAATCCAAATACAACCGCCAAGGTCAAGTTTGCTGAAATCGGCACATGCAAATCAGATACAACTTCCCTGACAGGATCAATTGCATATACGAAAAACAAGAACAATGAAACAGGCAGCCCGATAATTCTAGGCACCCAGCGGATAATGTTAGCTGATTTGGGCGTTTTTGCCGCAGCCATTTGTTCCCCTAAATTAGACCACGTGCGATTTTAATAATATATGATTTATATATTATAGGGACAATAACGGCTGACTGTCAAGAAATTGAACTGATTATGACAATCAAGCAGGGATGCCTGTTTCCTATTTCTTCAGCAATTGTTTCATCGCTTTGCCTAAATTCCTGATACCGGTATCAATCGTTGGTTCATCGGTGCAGGAGAAATTCAGGCGCAACGTATTCGTGTTCTGCCGGTTGACGTAGAAAGGGTCGCCAGGGACAAAGATGACTTTATCTTTAAGCGCCCGGTCGAGCAAATCACGTGATGAAGTCCCTTCCGGCAATGTCACCCAGAGGAACATGCCGCCTTCGGGGGTAGTGTGCGACACTCCTTGGGGGAAATATTTTTCGATGCTGTTCAGCATGGCCTGCATTTGCCGGCCGTAACATTCTTTGATTTTACGGATATGGGCATCGATATCATTGTCCCGCATATACTGCCAGAGGATGCACTGCGTAAAATGGGTGGTGTGCAGGTCGGCGGCCTGCTTGGCGACAATCAGTTTTTCCATGATATCATGAGGCGCGACAATCCACCCGATCCTCAAACCGGGAGAAATTGTCTTGGAAAAAGAACCGAATAATATCGTATTTTTCGGCAAAATCGCCATAAACGACGGCTTGTCCGTGCCGGAGTATCTCAAGTCGCCGTAAGGGTCGTCTTCGATGAGGAGGGTACTGGTGCCCTCAATAATACCGGCCATTTCCCGGCGGGTGCGTTCCGAGAAGGAAATACCGGACGGATTTTGAAAATTAGGCACGGAATAGATCAATTTCGGCTTACGGGCAGACATTACCGATTTAAATTGCCTGATATCCAATCCTTCTTCGGTGAGCTTGACCGGATTAAACCGTGGTTTGAAGAGCGAAAACGCCTGGATCGCCCCGAGGTACGCCGGCTCTTCGATGACGATATCATCACCTTCATTGATAAAAGTTTTACCCATAAGGTCTAAACCCTGCTGGGAGCCGTTGGTGATTAGAATGTTCTCGACCGGGATATCGAGGTTTTGCCGGTCGTGATAGCGCCGGGCAATCATTTCCCGCAGGCCGGTAAAACCTTCGGACATGCTGTACTGTAAAACGTCCCGGCCCATGGTATCGAAAACTTTAGCGGTGGCAGTTTTCAGTTCCGCAACGGGAAAAAACTCCCGGTTCGGCAGGCCGCCGGCGAACGAAATAATTGTCGGGTCGAGGCTGACCTTCAAGATTTCCCGGATGAAAGAACGGGGCACATCGGCGATGCGGTCAGAAAAGATACTGTCCATGTTTGTGGCTCCTTTTTTACATATATTTATCATTCAACATCTCTGAGAAATTACAGAAAAAGAAAGAGCCCTCTCGTTTTTATGGAGAGGGCTCTCGTGTCTACCGGTGTAATTGATTTCAGAATTTGTGACTAGACGCGCCGGACCTCCCCAGCAGTAATAATAACTGCTGCGGCAATGGCGGCGACAATAACGGTGGTACGGCTAAAATCCTGTCTCAACATGGTAATAATAAATTTAACACGATGTGACTAAAGTTGTCAAGGATGATATATTACTCATGCGCGCCGATTTCTCTCCTTAGTTCCGCGTAAAAACTATCTTTTGCTTCCCGCTCGAACCAGGGATGGTGACCACAGTTTGCCAGCAATATAAAACGGAAGTCTTTCAGGGCACGGGAAAGAGGTTCCTGGATCCCTGCAGCAGGATGTGGGTCGTAATCGCCGTGAACGGCGACGACCGGGCTTTGAATCTTTTCCCCGAATTGCAATAATTCGCCGCTGCTGCGCATTTTACCCGCCTCTGCCCAGACCTGCTGATAAATCACAGGGCTGCATGGTAGTATCTCATCATCAAGGTGCAGCGGAGCAAAGGAATCGGCTTTATCCATCAAGTCCCCGAACCGGGCGAACCTATTAACCCTGGCACTGCCAGAATAAATCGCTGACAATAAGGATATAGCTTCTTGCTTCTCCTCCGGATTAAGATGATTCAGCCGTGTTTCCATGATTTGAGCGGCATATTTTTCGGTAAACGGGGGACTGCTGACAAGGACGAGTTTTTTCACGAGGGATGGATATTGCGCGGCCAAAATAAAACTCAACCAGGCGCCCCAGGAAAAACCGACCAGAATCAGCGGCGGATTACCGTGTGTTTCCAGAACGTTTTTCAGTTCTTCAACCTGACCGTCAATAGAGTCGGCTGTTTGCAGCGGTTCCAGAACGCCTATTTCGGAGGCTAATTCACGGGCAACGGGAGCCATTTCGCCGGGGGCGCCGGGTCCACCGTGAACCAGCGCGATATTGAACGGCGCGCGACCGTAGGTTCGGAGATTATTCACATGTATATATTAGCGCATTGGGAGGGCGAAAGGAAAATAGCTTGACAAAACGTTTGATATTGTTATAAATTATAGTCATAGGGTGTAAGGATGGATATAGGATTCTCAGCGAAACGCCTGGAACGAGCAAGTTTGGACTTTGCGGAGTCCAGCCGGATTTTCGGCGTTCCAATCGGACGAAAATATATTCAACGTGTATTAGTCCTTAGGGCTGCAGAAAATTTCTCGCAGTTATTCGGGATTCAGAGTTTAAAACTTCATTCTTTAAAAGGGAACCGCGCTGGACAATATGCTATCACTCTAACCGGAAATTACAGGCTCATTCTTGAAAAAGCCGGAGAGGATAAAATCCTTATTGTAGACGTGGAGGATTATCATGGTGACTAAAACAAAAGCTTATCCAAATATTGCCATTCCGCCGGGGGAATTTCTTTTAGAAGAGATAGAGACACGCGGTTTGACGCAAAAAGAACTGGCGAGCAGAATGGGACGACCATTAAATGCAATCAACGAAATTATCAACGGGAAGAAAGGAATTACCGCCGAAACTGCCCTGCAACTGGAAGAAGTTATGCCGGAAATTCCGGCGCGTTTCTGGCTAAACCTGGAAACCGACTTCCAGTTGACAAAAGCAATTATCAATAAACAAGCCAATGCAGCCTAAATTGGATAACGAGAATAGCTTCAAAGGGGATTATTTAAAACCATGCTTTCGAACATCTTTTTTGACCTGGACGGTACATTGACCGATTCCAAAGAAGGGATTGTAAATTGTATTTATTACGCGCTGGAGAAACTGGGATACCCGGTGTCGGAAGGATTTAATGTCAACGATTGCCTCGGGCCGCCGCTGAGGATATCATTCCGGAGGCTGTTGAATTCAAACGACGAAGCCCTGGTTGAGCGGGCAGTCGCGATTTACCGGGAAAGGTTCTCGACCATCGGATTATTTGAAAACAAGGTTTATCCGGGAATTCCGGAACTGTTGTCTGCATTGCACGAGAATTCTTTGAAACTGTACGTTGTCACCACAAAGCCGAAGGTTTTTGCCGATAGAATCTTGGAGCATTTTCAGCTCGCCCACCGGTTTGAAGCCATTTACGGTACTGAATTGAACGGACAATTCGATAACAAGGCGGACCTGATTGAATTCATTTTAAAAACAAGGCAGTTGAAAGCCGAAGAAACCGTGATGGTCGGCGATAAAAGAGAAGACATCGCCGCGGGAAAGGCGAACCGGACTGGAACAATCGGGGTAACCTACGGCTACGGCAGCCTGCAGGAAATAACGGAGGCAGCGCCGGACGATATCTGCGGGAGCCCTGAGGAAATTGGCCAGATTATAATGGGGAAAAGGTAGTTTACGCTATTCCCCACACCCGGATACTTCAATCGGCGGGTTTGGTATCTGGATCCCTGTCTGCGCAGGGATGACAAGAGGCTAGATAGGAAAACTCTCCCTTTCTCCCTCCCTCTTAGGGAGGAAGAAAGATTTATATGGATTCCCGATCCGGATTGACAAACCCAAGAGATTGCCGCGCCCTGATTTCATCAGTGGCTCGCAAAAGAATTAAATTATATTCCAGCTTCCGGGGAGACTTGGGACCTGCCAGGACGGGTCGGGGCGCCAGTTTTCCCAGTGATTGAAAATAGATTTGCCCGATTGGAGCAGTTTTAGCGCTTTTTCTCCTTCGGCGCGGAACATTTTCGCTTCCTGCGGGGAAATCAGGCCGATATCCAGGGCTTCCTGAAATTCATCGGCGTCTTTCCAATGCCAGGTTTTAAGGTCGGGTTCAACGAGAATGTCCAGCAGCATATCGGTGTAGTCGAAGCCTTTTTCAGTATGGATAATCGGATACTCAAGATTGATGTACCAGTACCTCAATGATTCATGGGAATCGTTCCAGAAGGCCAGCACCGAATAGTGACAACCCGTGATATTGAGCCGCAGGTTTCCTTCAATATCCCAAACCGCGTCACTAAGCTGCCATTGTCCTGACTTGCGACTTTGCACAGATGGTTTGGTACCATCAGGCGATATTGACTGTTTCCATCGGGTGCCGCGCGCTTTATAAAGTACCAGTAACTCAGGGGTGTCTTGAACAACAATTTCCGGCCGGGCCGTCCAGACTTTGCCCTGCCAGATTTCCCTGACGAGAACCGACTGACCGGGTGTAAAGGACTTCTGTGGTTTCGTTTTCACGTTTTGGTTTCACCCTCATCCTGACCTTCTCCCCTCAAGGGAGAAGAGACTATTATAAATCCCCATTCATGTCGGTGAAAACAAGAAATATAAAATTTCACAGCATTATTTTATATATTTCATTTGTTTGAGGAGTTGGAAGGCTTCATTTCTGACATCACGGAGGTCGGAGAGGACGTGGGCGTCGCTGTTTACGTAGAAACGGTCGGCATTATCGAGCAAAACTCTCCAGTTCTCCGGATACTTAACGAAGTATTTGGCATTAAGCTCCAAAGGGATATTATATTCGTTAGCGGTTTGAATGACTTTGAGCGCATCCAGTTCTTCAAGTCCGATACGAACATGTCCAATACAGTCTATTTTATCGTGGTATCTTTTGATGGCATTAATAAAACCAGCGGCGACTTTTTTAGAGTCGCTTTTAAAAACTTCTTCATGGTAGGACAGGATAATGAAATCGCCTTCGATGCCGTCAATCTCCATGCAGACATCGCCGGATTCATTCAATAAATCGGCTTCGACACCGAAAATCACCTCGACGCTATTATAAACATTCTGCCAGCGTTTGCACGGCGACCGGTAGGTTTTCTTCAAAAGTCCGTCGGCTTTGAGTAATGCCGCAGAATGGTCGCAGATAGCAATCTTTGTCATGCCGATTTCCCCGGCGTATTTTACTATTTCGTCGACTGAATTCCAGCCGTCGGAGAAGGTGATGGAGTGGATATGATAGTCTTCTTTCCCCGGATTTAAGATTTTCATGGTTGTTCCTGATTTGTTATTTTAACTTTCGCAGAAAGGATAAGGAGACCTGTTTATTCTCATTTTCAAAACACAAATCAATAATACCACAGCGACCCTCACCTTGATCCTCTCCCTAAAAAAGGGAGAGGAAGTTGCACGAGAAGGAGGGCTTTCGCCCTCCTTCTTCTTGAGTTTGTACTTAGTCCCAGCCCTTATAAGTTTGCCAATGCACGTACCATATGAGTGGATTAATTTGTATTGTTTATTTATGTAGCTTTGGCGAAGTCGAGGAGGTTGAGTCTTAATGTGGATTTGCCTTCCATCTGGGACTTTGTAACTCAAGGCCTCGCATCCTAAACCCCTCTCTTTATCTCTCTCCCACAAGGGGCGAGAGGACTGCATTATTTAGTTTGGGCGAAATCGAGGAGGTTGAGCCTTAGGGTGGATTTGCCGTTCCACTGGTCNNAGTTCGAGGTTATAGACGATATCGATGGGGGCGGACATTTCGGCCTGGTGCGCGCCGAAGCCGAAGCCCACTGCGTCCCAGACCATGCCGCCCTGTTCCAGTTTGAGGCGGAGGTGCCCGCCGTCACTGCCCATGGTACGGCAGCCGACTACTTTTACTTTACGGGAAACGAAAACAGGCATGGGATTGGCCTGTCCGAACGGGGCCAGCCGCTGAAGGTCCCTGAAAGCGCTGCCCGCCAGTTCTTTTAGTGTCACCTCGGCGTCAATATCGATTTTAGGACGGAGGTCAACGGCTTCGAGTTTAGTGCCGGCGATTTTTATTAATTTTTCCTGCAGCAGGGGAATATTCTGCGTCAGCATCGTAAAACCGGCGGCGCCTTTATGCCCGCCGAATTCGACAAACAGTTCGCGACATTCCGTCAGGGATTCGATTAAGTTAAACTCC
Organism: Dehalococcoidia bacterium; assembly: GCA_003153955.1. Classification (GTDB taxonomy): domain Bacteria; phylum Chloroflexota; class Dehalococcoidia; order Dehalococcoidales; family Fen-1064; genus Fen-1064. The sequence goes on from PMCB01000104.1 coordinate 8,451, forward strand.
GGGATACTACGGCAGCTGCCAGTGCTGACTTTCTTGCCGGTCCGGATAACCACGGAGGGACGGTAAAATTCATCCGAAAGCTTATTGGCCACCAGCCCGGAAATACCGGAGGAAAAATCGTCCACCCGGACCAGGATCAGCGGCTCCAATTTTCGTGCCAGTACCTGTTCTTTAGCCACAGCAGTGGCTTTGGCGGTAACCTGCTGGCGTTCCGTATTCTTTTGCTCCAGCCAGACCATCAATTCCCCGGCCCTTGCCGTGGAATCGGTCATCAGGAGTTCATAGCTGGGCAGAGCATGGTCCATGCGGCTGGCAGTATTCAACCGGGGCGCAATCGTCCAGGTGATATTTTCGGAGGTAAGCGATCCCGGGGTTGTCCCGGCTTTAGTCAATAATTCCACGAGACCGAGCCGAGGAGAGGCATTCATCCGCTTTAACCCTTCATTGACGAGATAGCGGTTTTCGCCAAGCAGCGGCGTCATATCCGCGACGGTGCCGAGGGCCACCAGGTCCACTACCTGCTCCAGCTGCGGTTCCTTATTCATACCAATGAGCAGAGCCTGCAGCAGTTTATAAGCTACGCCGACACCGGCCAGTTCGGTGAAAGGATAATGAGAAGCCGGAACCTTGGGATTGACAACAGCCAGCGCAGGCGGCAGTTCTTCGGTGGGAGTATGGTGGTCGGTGATAATAACATCCATGCCCAAACGGTGAGCTTTTTTAACGGGAGCGACGCCGGTAACACCGCAATCGCAGGTAATAACGAGGCTGACGCCCTGTTTGTGGAGGGCTTCCAGCGCCGCGATTTTGAGGCCGTGCCCTTCGTTGATGCGGTGGGGGATATACGGAACGGCCTCTACATTAAAAGCCCTTAATCCCTGCACCAGGACAGCTGTTGAAGTTATGCCGTCAGCATCGAAATCGCCGTAAACCGCGACTTTTTCACCGCTGAGAACCGCACGATAGATGCGTGTGACCGCGACCTCCATATCCGGGAGGAGAAACGGGTCGGAGGACAAACGTTTATCCACTGCAAGAAACGGCTCAACCTGCGACGCATCGGCCAGCCCCCGGTTAAAGAGCACCTGGGTCATTAACGGCGACAAGCCGCATTTATCCAGCGGATGGCCACGCGGCACCGGGGGCAGAATGTGCCAGCGTTTATGATTCAAAACTAAGCCTCGCTGTATTTTCGGATAATAAGCGCCGAGTTGTGTCCGCCGAAACCGAAGGTATTGGACAGGGTTGTCTTCACATCGGCCTTACGGGCGACATTGGGGACATAGTCCAAATCGCACTCCGGGTCAGGAGTATTGTAATTAATGGTGGGCGGAATAACGCCGTTCTGAATCGTGAGAACGCAAATCGCGGCTTCAATTGCGCCGGCGGCGCCGATCATGTGCCCGGTCATAGACTTGGTGGAGCTGATAGGCACTTTGTAGGCATAATCACCGAAAGCGCCCTTGATGGCTTTGGTTTCGGTCTTATCGTTAAGCTCGGTGGATGTGCCGTGGGCATTGATATAATCGACATCTGTGGGGGCGATTCCTGCTTTGCGCAGAGCCATTTTCATCGCCCTGATGGCGCCCTCGCCGGTGTCAGGCGGAGAAGTAATATGATAAGCATCGCTGCTGGCGCCGTAGCCGATGATTTCCGCCAAAATGTGCGCGCCGCGTTTTTTGGCAAAATCCAGGGTTTCCAGAACCAATACCGCAGCGCCTTCACCGATAACAAAACCATCGCGTGTCTTATCGAACGGCCGGGAAGCATGCTTGGGGTCGTCGTTGCGTGTAGATAACGTGCGGGCGGCATTGAAACCGGCAACACCGATGGGAGTAACGACAGCTTCCGCGCCGCCGGTAATAATCGCCACGCCGTCACCCCGTTTGAGGATTTCATAGGCGTTACCGATAGCATCGGTGCCGCTGGAACAGGCAGAAGTGGAGCAAACATTCGCGCCTTTAGCGCCGATATCGATGGAAATCTGCGCTCCGGCCATATCGGAAATCATCATCGGGATAAGGAACGGACTGACCCGGTCAGGGCCTTTCTCGTTTAATATTTTCAATTGTTCCGACAGGGTGCCCAGACCGCCGATGCCGCTGCCGACCATAACACTGATATCATCGCGATTACTGTCATCAATCACCAGATTAGAATCGCGCATTGCTTCCTGACTGGCCGCCACGGCCAACTGGGTAAATCGATCCATACGGCGGACAAGTTTACGGTCGATATATTTATTCGGGTCGAAATTTTTCACTTCGGCCGCGAATTTGGTGGCATGATTAGATGCATCAAACAACGTAATATTGTCGACGCCCCCCCTGCCGTTGATTAAGGAATCCCAGGTAGAAACGGCGTCCAGGCCCACCGGGCTGATAATACCAATACCGGTAATAACGACTCTATGTGTTCCATTAGGTATGACCACTGCATCCTCCCATGTTCAAGGCAATATTCCATTACGATATTTGCCGTGTGTTTAACATGGTTAGTATAATGGATTAGCAGGATTGCAGTCAATTTTAACATAGACCCAGTGGAGTTTGGATTGAGTGAATGAATGAACAGGTTCGAGAAGCGTTAAAACACAGACGGAAGCCCCTCTCTCTAGTTCTCTCCCACGATACTCAGGACTCTTCTCCTGAGTACCTCCGCGCATTTTGGTGAAATGCGCTGCGGGGGGCGAGAGAACTAACCTTCAAAAATGCATCACTGGACGAGCCAGTGATACATTTGGTACGTTGTTGAGAGCACGAATAAGCGAATAGAAAATTAATAAGATAAATATCGTTTACAAATGAAAATTGCGATAGAGACCCTGGGATGTAAATTGAATCAGGCGGAAACGGAAGCACTGCAGCGGCAGTTTGTCCGGGCCGGTTTTGAACCGGTACAGCATCCGGCTGAGGCTGACGTCTACATCCTTAACACCTGCACCGTCACTCACACCGCCGATGCCAAAGCAAGGCACCTTTTGAGAATGGCGCGGCGGCAGAATCCGGATATTTTCATCATCGCTACCGGCTGTTACGCGCAGCGCGCGGCGGCGGAAATTACCGCGATTGCAGGCGTAGATTGTGTCGTCGATAACAGTGAAAAATCGAACCTGCTGCAAATATTAAGTAATATACCATCAAAAACCCATACACCGATAGGCAAAATTGCCGCATCTGCCCCATTTCGCACACGTTCTTTTCTGAAAATCCAGGATGGATGTCAAAACTTCTGCGGTTACTGCATCGTACCGTTTGTGCGCAGCAGTGAAACCAGCGTGCCGCCCGGGTCGATTATCGATGAAATCAGGCAGAGAACAAATGAGGGTTATCAGGAAGTGGTCCTGACCGGCACGCGAGTGGGCGGTTATGCTTTTGAAGGGTTGGATTTAACCGGATTGCTGCAGCGTATACTCGATCAGACAAAAATCCCCGGGGTGAGGTTATCTTCGCTGCAGCCTCAGGAAATTTCGCCGGAATTGATCAAATTGTGGCGGAACAGCCGGTTATGCCCGCATTTCCATTTATCCCTGCAGAGCGGCAGCACCACGGTGCTGAACCGGATGAACCGGCGTTATACCCCTGACGAATACCGGAAGGCGGTGCAACTGATACGGAAAGAAGTTCCCGGGGTAGCAATTACAACAGATGTAATTGTCGGTTTCCCGGGCGAGACGGACACGGAGTTTGAGGCAAGCCTGGAATTCTGTAAACAGATGGGATTTGCCCGCATCCACGTTTTTTCATATTCCCCCCGTTCCGGCACCGCGGCGGCAAAAATGGCCGGCCAGGTTGCAGACAAAGTGAAAAAGGAGCGTTCCCGCAAGATGCTGGCGCTGGCGGAAGAAAGCGCAAACAAGTTCCGGGAGAGTTTCGCCGGAGAGGCGCTGGATGTGCTCTGGGAGAAACAGACAGATGACGGCGACTGGACGGGGATGACCGGGAATTACATCCGGGTCTATGCCAAAAGCAAGGATGATTTGGGCAACAAAAAATCAAAGATTAAGATTCAATAAACAAGTTTCAATAGTCAAGATTCAAGCATCAAGAAATCCTAAATCCGAATATCGAAATTCGAAATAATATCAAAATAAGAAATACGAATATCTAAATACCTGCTTCGCAATATATTGTCCCGTTGAAGACGGGATTCAGTATGACACCGGGGTGTGGTACATTCTTCCGCCTAAAGCGGACCCAGTATGACATTGCGATGTCAGATTGCCACGACCTTCGATAAGTTTTTGGGAAGGTCTCGCAATGAAAGTGGAGGGATTACGGGGCGGGCAGGTTAGAAACCTGCCCTACAGTTCCGGATAAAAGTGATACAAGAGGGGAATCGTTACGGAAACAAAGTTAATACTGATTGAGGGGATACCCGGTTCCGGAAAATCGACGATTGCGCAGAAAACCGGCGAATACCTGTCTACCCGTGGAATAAAGACAAAAGTTTACACCGAAGGGCAGCTGCACCCGGTGGATTTAGCCTGGTGCGCGTATATCCCCTTCGAGCATTTTGAAAGCATCATGAGTCTGTATCCGCAGTACCGGGATGCTCTGCGGGGAAAGATGCGCGTTGAAAACAAGCATGCAATCATTGCCTACACACAATTGGGAATTAAAGACCCGGATTTTATTAAATTGTTGGAAAGTTATGAAATATTTAACGGACGGGTGGGTTTCGAAGATTTTACGGAGATATTTTTAAAACGCTGGGAAAATTTCGCCGGAAAAGCGGAAAAGTCTGCTGAAATTTCTGTTTTTGAATGCGCTTACCTGCAGAATCAGCTTTGTGAATTAATTTATTTCTATCAGATGGATGCGAGCAGTATTGAAAAATACATGACGGGTCTGATTGATTCAGCCAAGAACCTAAAGCCGGTAATGTTTTATTTGAATCAACCTGATATTCCCGAACACATCCGACGCCTCGGGGAGGACAGGGTGAATGAAAAGGGAGAAAAAGACTGGCTGCGGCAGATGATACTGTACACCGAAAATTCGCCTTACGCCCGAAAGCATAATTTGAAAGGATTCGAGGGTATTGTCAAATGTTTTGAAAAACGGCAGCAAATCGAATTGAATCTGATCAAAAAGTTACCGATTACGACACATATAATCGAGAATCCGGATTACAATTGGGAAGAGGTTTGGAAGCAGATTAGAGAGAAATTAGACACGATTTTGCAGTAAACTCTCCCTTCATCCCTCCCTATTAGGGAGGGAGATACCCATAACAGGTTTTGTCCTGGCCGCTTTTTATCTGGCGATATCACGGCGGATGAATGCGGGAATAGAGAAAGCAAAGAAGATTACCGCCAGTCCCAAAAGCACGAGAACATGCACCGGGGAAAGTCCTTTATTGAGCGTATCGGGTTCCATATAGTGATAAAACGGGGAGAGGAAACGATAGTTTTTCAAACCGTTGACCATGCCGCCGAGGGTGTACAGCAAATAGGTTAAAACTGCCAGTCCGCTGGCGACGCCCATGCTGATGCCTTTGCTGCCCTTAACACATCCGGCCAAAAACGCGACGGCGGCAAAAACCAGAGCCAGGGCACAGGCTCCGAGGGTGGCTTCCGCTAATTTCAAAGTGCTGATATGAATGCTCATCGCAGAAGAGGTAACCGCCAAACCTGCCCAGAACAGGAAACCTAACACAAACATACTCACCACTAAAACGGCAAACTTGTCCGCGACCACGCGCCAGCGCGGCACAGGGTTAGTCAATAAAAATCCAAGCGTACCTTTTTCCTCTTCGCCGGCGATGGTATTGGCGCCGAAGCCGATGCCGAAAACCAGCAGCAGTAAAGGCACCATGAAGGAAAACAGTTCGGAACTATAATAACCGGCGGGCGACGTGTAATCAGCGATACCCGGCCCGAACATTGCTTTCAGACCTTCCGGCAATTGGCTGAGGTATTGATTAAAAGCGGTCATTTTGCTGATGGTCGGGTAAAAAAGCGCCATGATTACGCCGATTGCTACGAGATACACCCCCCACATGAGTAAAGAACGCCGCTGGTCGCGCAGGGTTTTCAGAAAGATGTTATTCAGCATCGTTTTTACCCCCACTGTAATACGTCATGAATATATCCTCCAGCGAGGCCTCATGGCTGACAATATTAACGACTTCAAACCGGGCGGCTGTTTTCACCAGCGCATCCAGCGAACCAACGACCGTACAGGTGAGTAAATTGTCTTGCACCACGATATCGCGCACGCCTGGGGCATTGATAAATTTCTCTTTGGGAACAGGCGCGGCAAAATGGATTTCCAACTGACGGACGGCGTGTGATTTCAGGGATTCAATGGTTTCGACGGTTACGAGTTTGCCCTGCCGGATAATACCGACACGGTCGCAGACTTTTTCCACTTCCGGCAGAATATGCGAGGAAAGAAAAATGGTACGACCTTCTTTTTTCGTTTCGGTCAGTAAATTATAAAATTCGTGCTGCATCAGCGGGTCCAAACCGTTGGTCGGTTCATCGAGGATGAGGAGTTCCGGTTTGTGCATAAAAGCCTGCAGCAGGCCGAGCTTCTGTTTGTTGCCCAGAGAAAGCCCCTGTATGCGGCGCGGCAGGTCGCACTGAAAACGCGCGGCCAGTTCCTGAACATATTTCCAGTCCAGGCCGCCGCGCAGGTTGCCCAGGTACCGGAGTAATTCTGCACCGGTCATATCGTCGTAGAGAGCCAATTCCCCGTTCAGATAGCCGATACGGCGGTGGATGGCGACACTGCTCTGCCGCGCATCAAGGCCGAAAATCGCGGCCGAACCGCCGGAGGGCCGGATGAAATCCAGCAAAGTGCGGATGGTCGTGGTTTTACCTGAGCCGTTGGGGCCGAGATAGCCGAAGACCTCACCGCGATTTACTGCCAGGTCAACTTCGGAGATCCCGAGCTGCTTGCCATAGTATTTGGTGAGTCCGGTGGTGTTGATAACAACTTCATTATTCATGTTTCACGCTCGCAGATGATGCTCTTCCCGTGAATTATACTACATTGCGACGTAAGCGTTGCTTAAAATAAAAGGCATAATTGTATATTGGTTTTGATTTGAATAAATTTCTAAGCAGCCAAAATAAGCTAATAGTATCTAACAATTACACAGTGACCCACCCCTTAATCCCCGCCCAGTACATTTTACTTTAATAGTAAAAGTATTTCGGTTTCGAGCCTCAAGGCGGAGAAAGATCACGAGAACGGAGGGCTTTCGCCCTCTCCCTCGATGATCTCGGGACTATAGCTTCTTCTGGATTTTCTACCCTGAGACAAAAACATTCATTTTTCAGCGCTTGAAAACAATCAAAAGAAACCCCAAGTTCATAAACAATCGTTGAATCCGTGCGAATAATCATATATACTTTTTAATGGACATTTAGACATCGGGAGATAAGCTCATGCCTGAGGTATTTCTGGCAGCGCAAGACCTGCAAAAATCATTTAATGGAAACAAGGCGGTCGCGGGGGTTTCTTTTACCATCGGTAAAGGAGATATATTCGGGCTTTTGGGACCGAACGGCGCGGGCAAGACAACCACGATCCGTATCCTTTCGACGGTACTGGAGGCTGATTCCGGAGACGTCACCGTCGGCGGATACTCGGCGCGGAAAAACCCGGCAGAAGTACGTAAGCTGATCGGCGTCTGTCCCCAGGACCTGGCGTTATATGAAGACCTTTCGGCGCTGGACAACCTGATTTTCTTCGGGCGGATGGAAGGGCTTAACGGGAAAGACGCAAAAACCCAGGCAATGGCAAATCTGGCGTTGATGGGATTAACGGAAAGAGCCAAAGGCAAGATTTCGAAATTTTCCGGCGGCATGAAACGCCGCGTTAATCTGGCAATCGCTTTGATGGGCAGCCCAAAACTGCTGGTGCTGGACGAGCCGACAGTGGGCATCGACCCGCAGTCCCGAAATAACATTTTTGAAACAATCTACGGTTTGCGTGATAAAGGCATGACCGTGCTTTACACTACGCATTATATGGAAGAAGCGGACCGGATTTGCGACCGTGTCGCGATTATGGACGGCGGGAAAATAGTCGCCATGGATACTCCGCACGGTTTACGAGCCAAGATTGGCGACCCCGATAAGGTGACGCTTGAGGACGTTTTCCTGAAAATGACCGGCAGAAGCATGCGAGATTAGTCGAGATATGAAACTAGCCTTAATCGTCGCCCTGCGTGAAGTAAAAGCATACCTGCAAGACAAAGCCGACCTGGCCTTTGCTTTATTGCTGCCGATAATTACTTTTGCCCTGATTTACGGTGCTTTCGGCGGCAACGGCCTTTTTCACGGCACGGCTTATATCGTGAATGAAGACACAAATGGAGTTTACGCCGGGCAACTTCTGGATGCCGTTAAAAAACAGGACAGCCTGACTCTGAAGACGCTGTCGCTGGCCGATGCGCAAAAGAACATGAACCGCGCCAACCTGGACCTGTTTTTTGTAATCCCCGCCGATTTCTCCGCCAATTTGACCGCGGGGCAACCCGTGCAACTGACGATCATGGAAAGGGGCAACGGCGGACAGGAAGGCCAGATTGTCGCCAGTATCGTGGGCGGAGTTGTCAGCGATTTAAACCAGCAATTCGCAGTGACAACACAGGTCAGCCAGGCGCTGGCCGGGGAAAATATCCCGCCGGCGACAGTTACTTTCACAACGATGCAATTTCTGAACCGGGAACAGCAGGACCCGCTGGTGGGAATCCAACAGGTGGCTGTCGGCGCCAAACCAAAAACAGTCAATGATTTCCTGCCCGGTATTATTACGATGTACGTGCTTTTTTCCATCAGTTTAGTGGCGGCCGCGATCAATGACGAACGTAAAAAAGGCACACTGGAACGCCTGATAACCACCCACCTGACGGTCGGGGAACTTTTCTTCGGCAAGTTCCTGGCGAGCGTCTTCCGCGGATTTATCCAGACCTTTATCCTGCTGGCGTTATCTTACGCGGTATTCCGGATTTTCACGCCGCTTTCGTTCCTGGAATCGATGCTGTTCGCCCTGCTCTTTGCTACGGCCTGCAGCAGCATCGGACTGCTGATTCCATCCATCGCCCGCACCGGGGAAGCTTCTACCTGGGTGGGGGTCTTTTTCACGATGACGATGACGATGCTTGGCGGAACGTTCTTCACGATTTCCAAAGGTACCGTGCTGTACACATTCAGTAAAATATCCCCGAACACTTATGCCAATGATGCTTTTAAAACACTGATAAACGGCGGCAGCATCTCCAAACTGGGATTAGATATCGCCGTGATGGCAGGCATTACGGTGGTGGTTTTGATAATCAGCCGTCTTTTATTCAAAGCGGTGCCGCAAGGGAAATAACATGATGAAACATTTACGCAACATGTGGTTTCTAATGGTGAAGGACTTAAAAATCTTTGCTTCCGACCGAACCGCGTTAATTTTCGCCATTCTTTTCCCCTTCTTTTTCATCGTTTTGTTTAATTTTGTAATGACCGGTATCGGCGGGCAGGACANNCCCTTCATCGCTTAAACCCGGCCAGCCGGAAATTGTCTGGCTGAAAGACTACAACCAGGCGATGCAGGATGTGAAGGATAAAAAACTGGACGGCTTCATCGCTTTCCCGGCCGATTTCACTGACGCCGTGAATACCGGTTACGGCACCGATTTGGAAGTAATTTATAACCCAGCCAATTCCCAGACGATTGCCCCGCTGCAGGGGACGGCCGAGGGTATTGCCGCGCAGATAAATGCCCGTGAAGTCGTCGACAAAGCCGTCATCGGGATAGTGACGGAGAACGCAATGACGGCGCCCGGCAGCGGCAACGCGACGCAGATAATCATGGCCCAACTTTCGGGGCAGGGACAGACGGCAGAACCGGCCCCATTGATTTCATTTAACACCCAGGAAATGGGAAAAGTGAAAGCAGCCAATCCCTCCAGCTGGGTTATCCCGGGTTACCTGGTGATGTTTGTCTTTTTTACGGCAGCTTTTGCCGCGGCGCAACTGGTAAGAGAACGGCAAAATCATACACTGGAGCGGCTGTTATCCAGTTCAGCAACCAAAGCAGAGATCCTGGGCGGGGTTTACGGCGGGACGGTGGTGAAAGGCTTAATTCAAATCGCCATTTTCTGGGGGGTCGGGATTCTGATATATAAAGTCGACCTCGGGTTTTCCCCGCTGACCGTAATATTGGTGTCGGTGCTGATGACGCTGATGGCCTCGGCATTCGGGGTGATGCTGGCCACCTTTGTGAAGACCGAACGCAGCGCGTCATCCATCGGGGTGCTGGCATCTTTGATACTGGCGCCGCTCGGCGGCTGCTGGTGGCCGTTATACATCACACCGCAGTGGATGCAGACCGTCTCTAAAATCACACCCCATGCCTGGGCTACGACGGCATTCAATAAGCTGATGATTTTCGGCGGCGATTTCAGTTCGGTAGTGCCGAACATGCTGGTTTTGATTGGATTCGGTGTTGTTTTCGCAGTGATTGCCGTGTTGAGATTCAGGACTGAAGCGGAGTAGTTTCATTTTTTCTTTTACATTGTCTTTATTAGACGTTATGAGCTAACAGTTTATTACACAAACGCCCTATCCCCTTACCCCTTCCCTCAGAGGGAAGGGGATTTTTTTTATTACCATAGAGGGGCTCAACGCCCCTCTTGAACTCCCTCAGGAAGGGCAGGCTCACAATACGAGTCAGGACTGAAGCGGAATAAGAGAAAATCAAGTTTCAATAATCAAGAACCAATAATCAAGTGATTACTAAATAAATCCACCGCAAATTTTGGTTTTCCCATTGTTAATAAGGGCGTAACACCACCTTATCTTAAATTTTTGTTATTTCATTTTGGTTAGCTTTTCGGGTTTGGCGCTTGGGATTTACGGCTTTCAGGCTCATTTCTTGACATATTGTATCGAATAAGGTACAAATAATAGATAACTCCCCCGTTTTACCGGCATTGCATCTTGAAGAAATCCATCTATTAAAAGGTGTGTAATATTATTCAATGACAATTGCCATTTTGTATCGCGAGGAATTGAAGGAATACGATTTCGGACCCGGACATCCTTTCCGCGGAGACCGCTATATGGTTTTCCCCAAATTTCTCGCCGACAGGCTNNCGCATCTGCCACCGTGATTATATCGATTTCACCAAGCAGTATTACCGCGCCGTAAATCTGGGATTGGATGAAGAGGGGGATTTTTTCCAGTACCAGGCGCTGGATAACCGCCCCATCGGCAGGCCGGGAAAAGTGGAAGAAGCGGCCCGGCTGGTAATCGGACAGGCAAAACTGGCCGCGGACCTGATACAGGCCGGAAAATTCCAAAAAGTTATCTCCATCGGCGGCGGGCTGCACCATGCCAAGGTCGCTTCCGGTGAAGGGTTCTGCCTTTACAACGACGTCGCTTTTACTGCCGTTTACCTGATGGAAAAATACCACCTGAAACGGGTAATGATATTGGATACAGACGCGCATGCAGGGAACGGCACCGCCGAATACTTCATTTCCGACCCGCGGGTACTTTTCGTGGATTTACACCAGGACCCCGGCACAATCTATCCGGGAACCGGTTTTGCCCCGGAAATCGGCACAGGCGCAGGCATCGGGAAAACCGTGAATATCCCGTTACCCGTCAACGCCGGCAACGACTCCTACAAAAAAGTCTTCGAAGAGATTATCGAACCGCTGGCGAAAGAGTTCCGGCCGGAAATTATTATCCGCAACGGCGGCGCCGACCCGCACTTCAACGACGGCCTGACCAGTCTGGGACTGACATTGGACGGATTCAAGATGATCGGCCGCAAGGTCCGGGACATGGCCGAAATTTGCGGCGGCAAAGAAATCGACCTGGTGGCTTCGGGTTATCACCGCGGTATATTACCTTACGCCTGGATGGCGCTGATCGCCGGACTGGGAAACTTTAATGTGCCGCTGGAAGAACCCAGCCCCATCCCCCATTCCCTGCGCATCGACAGCCAGATGCCGGAAACCCTCAAAATGATCGCCGAAGTTAAAGCTTTCCACAAAGATTACTGGCGCTGTTTCCGATAATTATTTGCTATTATGTTAAGCCTAATTCTCTGTTCAGCCTAAGTCTTACCCGCATTTTACCGCCGTTGTTTTTCCTCAAGCTCATGGCGTTTTAAAATGAAAAACCCACGGCCCGGACAAGTGTGTAGAAGGGCCGGCAGATCTGCCTTCAATAACATCCCCCCCTGAACCGGGAACTACGGTCGTCTCCGTCAAATCGCCGGGGTAATCCAGTTCACTGATGGTTACCGTCCATTCACCGTGTTCGCCGGTAAAATCGCCCATGAAGTAATATACCGGTAAATCACCATTGAGCCCACCCGCGGAAATGGGCACAGATTTACCGGAAGGGGTGGTCAGTGTAATGATGAGATTCGCCCCGCTGTCCCGGAAAGCCTGTGTAAAAGGTTGAAAAAGGACTTTTGTCTGATAATGACTGATTTCGACGTTCCGGAGAGTAAATGAAAAACCCTTAGCCGCAGCGGTCTGATTGACATTTACATCGATACCGGGATGAACAGGCATACTGAAATTAAAGGTAAACACACCCACAACCGGGGCGTTTATTCCGGGGTTAGTCCAATCCCGGACGGGAACCATTAAGTTCAGGTTAAGTTCTGAAGACACCCCGGTTAAAGAAGAAGCATCGAAGGTTCCTACCACCGCCAAACGTTCGGCAGGCGCCCAGTTATCAAATACGTCGGTGAAACCCGGCTTGAAACCCATCGCTCCTCCGTCTGGAAGGATTTGCCCGTCAGTGGTTGTGAGTTTGTCAAGGCCCGCAAAATAATCAGCCGGGCCGCTGACGGTATAACCGAGCAGCACCACATTGTTATCGGCATAAGCCCGCTCCAGCCGGACGGTAACGCCGTTAATCGTCTGACTTAAATCCATTTCCTGAGATAAGCCGTTTTTGCCGATAGACCCTAATTTTTGGAAAAACTGGTCTATTACCGAACTGGCGGCATAGGCCGTCCCTCCGACGAGGATTAAAACCAGAGGCAGGAGTATCCACGCCAGACGGGTTTTCGGGATGAGCCCCAGCCAGCGATTACGTTTATTTTGCCCGGTAACATTGGATATTGTTTTATCCCACCAGTTAAAATCCGGTTCCTGCGCTGTAGTTTCTGTCCGGAAAAAATCGCGGAGTTCCTGCTCTAATCTTTCTTCGTACATTTTGTTACCTCCGTGTTGACTAATGTTTCATCTTTGCTCAGGATTTCATTGAGGCGGCTCAGCGCGCGGCTCAAGCGGGATTTGATGGTGCCCTCCGGTTTGCCCAGGACTTTGGCAACCTCCGGGACGGTGAGGTCGGAGAAATACCGTAATATCACCGTTTCTTTGATTTCCAACGGCAGCTGTTCCAGCGCCCGCCGCAGGTCCTGATGGTCTTCGCTGCGAATCATTTGGTCAGCCGCGTCATCACATTCATCGACAATTTCCGGCGCGAATTCCAGCGGCACGGTCGGCACCTGTTTTTTCCGGCGCTGCCGGTTGACCTCATTGACCACAATACGGACCAGCCAGGGTTTCAAACTCTCGCCACGGCGCAGGGAAGGCAGATTTTTCCAGATTTTAATCAGCGCCTCCTGCAGCGCGTCTTCGGCCAGCCCGCGGTCTTTGGTCATCAGCAAAGCGGTGCCGAACATCACTTTCCGGTAATTTTCCACCAATAACCTGAAGGCATCTTTGTCTTTGGCCTGGCAACGCCGGATCAGTTCTATTTCTTCCTGTTCAATCAAAGGGAGTGCTCCTTTGGGATTTTGGACTGCCTATAAAATAAGATGCGCGTTTGGGCAAAACCGTTCCATTTTCATTGTTTTTATCTCAGAAAACGGGTTTATCCTAGATTATAGACCGGGAACAGTACACGGGAAACTACTTTTTAGTTCAAAGAGTTAATAGCCGGGCAATACGACGCATAATAAGGAGCCTTTGTTGTATCCATCCGTCTTTGCGCCAATTCCTGATGTTTATTCCTTCGGGTCATAAATCCGGTATCTTAGACCCCTGTTTGCACTTGTTTCAGAGACAGTTTTAGGGATAGAATGAGAATTACATCGATTTCTGAAGAGGTGCCCCTTGGGTATTGTCCTGAATCAAGAGCCGGAACTGCGCGACCCCGACATGATTGTCGGCTGGCCCGGGATTGGCAACGTCGGGATAATCACTGTCGAAACGATGCGCAAGGCCTTGCAGGCGGAAGAACTCGGCGAAATCGAACCTTGGGATTTCTTTTACCCCAACAAAGTCACTATCCGGGCCGGCATTGTGACCGATATGAATTTCCCCGGCAGTAAATTTTATTTCAAGCGGATGCCGAAGAAAGATCTGCTTTTCTTCATCGGGGAGGAGCAGCCGGCGACACGGGAAAGCGCCTACGCCGAGGGCAAGCGCGCCTACGAAATGGCCAACTTGGTGCTGGATGTGGCCCGGCGATTCTCCTGCCGGCGTGTTTTCACATCCGGCGCGGCCATCGCCGTCACCCACCACACGATGCACCCCAAAGTCTGGGCGGTGGCCAATGAGAAAGCGCTGCTTTCGGAACTCCGCCACTACGATAATACGATTTTGATGAGCGAAGTGGAAGGGAAAGGAAACCAGGGCAGCATCACCGGCTTGAACGGCCTGTTAATCGGCGCTGCGAAAAGACGGGGGATGGAAGGAATTTGCCTGATGGGGGAAATCCCGGATTATTTATCGCGCATGCCGTTCCCATACCCGAAAGCGTCGAAGGCAGTACTGGGAACACTGGCCAGGATGATGGGTTTAAACATTGCCCACAATCCCCTGGAAGATATGATTATCCAGATGGACACAGTGGTGGAAAATGTTTACCAGCAATTTCCCCCGGAAATCAAAGAACGGCTGGAGCAAAGAAAACAGGCGAACCAGACCAAACAGGAAGCCATCAGCGAAGAAGACGAGCAGTGGTTTAAAGAACACATCGACGAGTTCTTTAACAAGGATAAAGGCGTATGACCGAACTCCTCAAATTCTCCGCACAGCCGAAACTGCGAAAACCCACGCTGGTAATCGGATGGGAATCGGATACGGCGCGTCTTGGCGAAAGGGTTACGGATTACCTGATTAACAGCCTCGAAGCGCAGCCTTTTTGTGAAATAGACCCGGTGGAATTCTTTCCGTTGGGCGGGGTGGTGATTGAAAACGATATCGTGCAATTTCCCCAAAGCACATTTTATGCCTGCCGCGAACATAACCTGGTAATTTTCCGCAGCGCCGTCCCCAGATACGAATGGCACAAATTCCTGAACCTGATCGCGGATGTCGCACAGGAATACTGTCATGTGAAGGAAATATACGCCGTCGGCGGGATGATTTCGATGGCGGCGCATACAGCGCCAAGGGAATCCTGGGCGACTTTCAGTTCCGCCAAAATTAAGAAAGCTTTGAGCGCTTACCAATTGGCACGGGAGATGGATTTTGAAACCCCGCCGGGCAGCCGCCCGACACTGAATTCTTACCTGCTGTGGATCGCCAAAAACAGAGAAATCCCGGCGGCGAACCTCTGGGTACCGGTGCCTTTCTACCTGATGACCGGTGAAGACCCCACCGCGCAGAAGAAAGCCTTGGAATTCCTGGATAAACGCCTGGAACTGGGGCTGGACTACAGCGCCATCGATACCGGCATCAAGCAGCAAAACGAAAAATTGAGACGGTTAAGATTATCCTCGGAAGAAATCGACGGTTCCCTCCGAAAGCTGGAAAGCAACCAGCGCCTTTCTGAGGAAGAGCATGAGAACCTGGTGAAAGGAATCGGCGATTTCCTGAGGAAAAGAAATAACTGAGGGGTTGGTTCCAATTTATTAATGCGTCGTAAAACTAATCCTGATTTTATGATAAAATTGGCATTAGTGAAGCATAGTGAAAAGAAAAGAGTTAATAAAGCATATTGTTGACAATGGGGCACTATTCTTAAGAGAAGGGCGCAGACATTCAATATATCAAAAAGGTAAATTAAAAACTGAGGTGCCCAGACACCGAGAAATAGTAGATGAGTTGGCCAGGAAAATCTGTAAGGATTTGGAAATTCCTTTTTCTCGATAATTAGAAGAGGTAAATTAAAATGCAATTCAGAGCAGTTATAAAAAAAAGTGGGGATTGGTGGATAGGGTGGTTAGTCGATTTACCCGGAGTCAATGCTCAAGAGCGGACTAGAGATAAACTCATTGAATCCCTAAAAATGGGAGCTGAGGACATGATTAACGCTCCTGTTGAGTTAAAGGAACAGGAAGAATTGGTACAAATCGGAGTCTAGTCACAAACTATAACACGAGGTTATAAATAATCCTCTCTTTCCTTATTGTGAATTGGAGGATTATTTTTTACGCAAATTAGCAGCATTTAATAATTTCAAATTTATTGCTTTTTGTCATCTTTTTTCTACCTCCACTCCAATAATGTGATAGAGTTTGGTTTAAGGTACATATGAGCGATTCTAAACTTAAGCCCGCGGCAATCGACGTCAACCCGGAATTCAAGCAGGCGCTGGAAATAATGGAAAATTCCGGCAAAAGCGTGTTCATTACCGGCCGCGCCGGCACCGGGAAATCGACATTACTGACTTATTTCAGCAAAACCACCGCGAAAAAAGCGGTGGTGCTGGCGCCGACCGGGGTAGCCGCGCTGAACGTCAAAGGGCAAACCATCCATTCTTTTTTCAAATTCCGCCCCAACATGACGCCGGAACGCGTCCGGAAACTCCGTCACGGGGATGAAGGAAAGAAAATTTACAAAGAGCTGGATGCCATCATCATCGATGAGATTTCGATGGTGCGCGCCGACCTGCTGGATTGCGTGGACAAGTTCCTGCGGCTGAACGGCCCACTGGAAAACAAGCCGTTCGGCGGCATCCAGATGATATTTATCGGCGACCTTTTCCAGCTCTCGCCGGTGGTGACCGGCGCCGACAAAGAAATTTTCAAAACACTTTATAAAACGCCCTATTTTTACGGCGCCCATGTGTTTGAATTTTTCGAAATGGAATTTGTGGAACTACAGAAAGTCTACCGACAGCACGACCAGAAATTCATCGACCTGCTGAATTCCGTGCGAAATAATACCATCGGTGAAAAAGGACTGGCGCTGCTGCAGCAAAGATATAAACCGGATTTCGAACCGGCACCGGGCGAATTTTACGTATATCTGACAACGACGAACGCCATGGCTGAAACCATCAATACCGCGCAATTGGCAAAACTGGATACGCCGGCGCTCGTTTTTTCCGGGGAGATCGACGGCGAATTCGGCAAGGAAAATTTACCCACGGCGATCGACCTTAAAATTAAGGCCGGGGCGCAAATCATGATGTTGAATAACGATATCGAAGGCCGCTGGGTGAACGGCAGCATCGGGGAAATCAAGGGGCTGATCCAGAACGCCAAGGGGGAAGACATTATTATTGCCGACCTGGGCGACGGCAGCACCGTCGAAATCGAACCTTTCTGCTGGGAGATTTACCGCAGTTTCATCAATGAAGGACAACTGGCCTCGGAAGTTATCGGCACTTTCACCCAGTACCCGCTGATGCTGGCCTGGGCAGTGACAATCCATAAGAGCCAGGGAAAAACCTTCGACAATGTCATCATCGATATCGGCAATGGAGCCTTTGCCCACGGACAGACTTATGTGGCATTGAGCCGGTGCACCTCGCTGGAAGGCCTTGTGCTGATAAAACCGCTGCTTAAGCGACACATCTGGACGGATTTCAACGTCGTCGAATTTTTGAGCAAATATCAACATAAAAAATCAGAGAAATCCGATCCGGCAGACCTTAAAAGGGCGCTGCTGGAAAAAGCAATCAAGAACAGAACCGGCCTGAAAATTACCTATCTCAAACCGAACGATGAAAAATCGGTCAGGGTCATCCGTCCCGAAACCATGGGGGAGATGGGATTCGCGGGCAAAACATATCTGGGGGTTATTGCTTTCTGCACACTGCGAAACCAACTCCGGACTTTCCGCGTCGACAGGATACTGGAAATAGAAGAAGCTTAGTTTCAAATAATCAAGCTTCAAACAAACTCTAATATCTAATATCGAAGTCCGAAATAAATTTCAATCTCCAAAATTCAAATCGTTGTCTAAGTTCTTGTTGATGCCGGGCTGACTAATGCCAGTGGTTTTTACCCACCGCCGCCAGCGGCGCGACGGCCAGCCACAGGGTAATTGTCACCAGCATCGATTGCACGTAAGTGATGGTTTGTACATTTATTTGGGGGGAGAAAACTCCCCAGAGCAACATCACAAACCAGGCGCTTAAAAAGAAAAAGGGGATTGCGGCCAGAATCCTGAAGTAACTACCCATTTTATTCTCCTGAAGGAAAAATCCAAACACCAAATTTCAAACAAATACCAAAAGTTAAATATTAACTAAATAAATTCACTACTCCGTGTAAACACGCACTTTTTCCTGGCCGCCGTGGATATCCACTTCCAGATCGTTGAGTGCCTGGACCAACTCCTCGACATTTTCGGGTTTCATGTTCCGTAAATCAAATTGAATGCCCCTGTTTTTCATCTTTGAATCTACCTCGTTATAGGCTTCGGGCGGAATCAGTGAGGCCAGTTTGACGCCGGCGCGGATTAGCGCCACCGGCACACGGATGTTAATGTGCTGCGGGCCTTTATCATAGCCGTTCTCCCAGTGGTGTTCGGTATCGACAATCACCCGCAAATATTTCACCGCAAGTCCAGGCCCTTTAGCTCCGTCAGCTCTGCCGTCTGCTGAAGGTTGAATCAGGCTCAAGAGCCGGTAGGCCTCATCGACGGTAATCTTTTTATCGGCCACCATTTCCAGGATTTTCTTTTGATTTTCAGTCATTTCCATTCTCCATTCCGTTTAAACAAACAATATTTCAACTTTCTCACCGGTCTTATCGACATCCAGCTTGAGCCCTTTCAGCGCGCATAAAATGTTATAAAACCGCGGGCCGACCAGGAGCATAAATTCGCCCCAGCCGAAAGGCAGCGCGATGATCAGTAAAATCAGGAATAGCGGCAAGAATGCAAGAACCAATATCGCCAGAATCAGCCAGGCCAGAAACAAAGGCAGCCAGATGCCGAAATGGTGTTCTTCGTTATGAACGCGGATATGCAGCAGGCAAGGCGGTACGCTCATTTTTGTAACCTCTCTATCGCTTCGTTAACGTTAATTTCGCCGCGCGCCAGTTTATCGAGGACATCTTCCCGGGGCGGTACCGGCATATTTTTCACGAATTCAAACTGCCCGGCGATACGGTTGAGTCGGCTTTTCACTGTGGGATAACTGATGCCGAATGTTTTTTCCATTTCTTTGATCGAGCCGTCACACCTTAAAAAGGCCATGATGAAGACCTGGTCTTCCGCCGAAAGACGTGCCAGCGGGGGTAGTTCGAAGTCGCCTTCGATTTTAATCCCGCTGTCCACAATGCGGACTTTTTCGACGGCGATGGGTGCGCCCCGGGTTAATCTGGTTAATTCCTGCCAGTCTTTTGCCATGGTGTAAACTCCTCAATGTTATTGCTGTTTCGGTTTTTTATTAATATATTTAATATGTTTATTAACTTTTTTTATTTATATTAGGTCTTTATATTAATTTTGTCAATATGTTAATTAAAATAGTCAATATTCAAGAAAGAAATTCAAACCTGCGATTTTCCGCGACATATGTGTGACCGGGTTCCGTCCGTCCAGGGAAGAACCACCGGGGAAACCATGTCTGCGAACCATAGTGAGATTCTTCACTGCGTTCAGTACGGAAAGGAGATTCTTCGGCCGCCTCAGGCGGACGCAGAACGACAATCGGGCTTTGTCAGCCAACCGCTTCAGCGTAAGTTTGACAGTCCCATCGTATTAGAGTTAAAATTTAATCGTTGCGGATGGTCGAGCGGAGGCCCGAAAATGATAGAAATGGTTGTTGAAAGCATTCGTGTCAGTCTGGTCAATTACCAGCGTGTGGTCATTCTGAAAGAAAAAGAGACCAGCCGTTATCTTCCGATTTGGATTGGGGCATCCGAAGCAGAAGCCATTGCCCTGAAACTGCAGGGAACATCAGTCCCCAGGCCGTTAACGCACGACCTGATGCGGTCAGCCATCGATGCCCTGGGCGGTACCGTGGTTTCGATCGTCATCAGCGACCTGCAAAAAGACGTGTTTTTCGCCAAAGTCATCCTCAATAAGGACGGCGCACAGGTGGAAATCGATTCCCGCCCCAGTGACGCCATCGCTTTAGCCGTAAGGATACCGGCACCGATTTACGTTGAGGAAGATGTCCTGGACCGGGGCGGAGTATGGCTCGACCAGAAAACAGGCAAACCTGTCGATGAAGAAGCAGAACCGCAGGCCAACCAGGAACAAAAACAGGTTATCGACGAGGAAATGAAGAAAAAAGCTTCGGCTTTTTACGATTATATTAATAAAATCGACCTGGATGACTTCGGCAAACGTAAGTCCTAGCTGAAACAAAACTATTACGGTGGTGCTGAGATTATGGAAGAACGCATCGTAAAACAGTTGATGACCTCAGTCAAATGCACCGGCTGTGGCCAAAAATATGAGATGCGCGATGTCAAAATCATCGGGAACCACGGAGACCTATATTTTCTGCAAGTAACTTGCTCCGCATGTCACAGCCGTTACATGATTACTGCCGTGGTCAACGATAAAAAAAATGCGGACATCGTTTCGGACCTGATGGACGAAGAATTTACCAAATTCAATCAAGCCGCCGCGCCAAACACCAATGATGTGCTGGACATGTATGCATATCTTAAAGATTTTGACGGCGATTTTTCCGGACTTTTCGGATATAAAAAAGTGTAAATAACCCCGGCGTAACCGATAAACTGGTAATTTTTGTGTAACATTTGGCCTAATATACTTGGCGTACGTTATTTGTAATAAATGCGTAATAAAATATGATGTTTTGCGACTTGAAAAGTTTGACCTGAAAGGGGATATTTGATATCCTCAAGTAGATATGCGATATCCATGGTTGCCGATGCTGTCGCTGATGGGAATGGGGTTTTACATTGCCATCGCGATAATTCTGGGGATTTGGGGCGGGCACTGGCTGGACGGAAAAATGAATACCGGCCCGCTGTGGTTGATTATCGGGCTGGTCATGGGGATAGCGGTAGCGGCGCTCGGCGTTTATAACATGATAAAACCGTTTATGGAAGAAGCAAAAAAAACGGATAATAAGAAAAACAAGGATATTAAATAGTGGCAGAACAAAAACCTGGTAAAAAAATCGGGTGCGGCCTCTTCGGGTGTGCCATTCCTTTAGTAACTTTTATTATTTTACTTGTCGCCATCGTCCCGGCTTCGATTTTCGGTATTATCAGTGGCGCTTTCGGGAAGAAATCAATCCCGGCCCCGACCGTGGAGCTGCCGGCGTCGGTGATTTTCCACATCGGGCCGCTGCCGGTGAGCAATACCATTATCACTTCCTGGATTACGGTGGTGATTCTGGTTTTGATTGCTTTGCTGGTTACCCGCAAAGCCAAGCTGATACCGGGTAGATTGCAGGGAGCGGTGGAAGCCGTCCTCGAATGGATGTACAACTTCTGTAAGGATGTCGCCGGGGAAAAATACGGCGGCAAATTCTTTCCGATTGTCACAACCATCTTCCTCTTTGTCCTGATAAATGCTTTTATGAATCTTGTTCCCGGTTTCGGTTCGATTACTTACCACGGCGCGCCGCTGCTGCGCGGCGCCAACACGGATATCAACACGGCCCTGGCGCTGGCATTTATTTCTTTCTGCTTTGTCACCTATTACGGGCTAAAGGACGGCAAGTTCTCCTTTGCGAAACAATTTTTCAATGTGGGGCGGTTTGGCCGGGGGATAGGGCACCTATTTACCGGTAAATTCAAAGGCGCCTTCGGTGATATCGGTTTCGGGTTTATTGATATTTTCGTCAGCGTTCTGGAGTTGCTAAGTTACCTCATTCGTTTGGTCAGTTTTACATTCCGGTTGTTCGGAAATATGACCGGCGGAGAAGTGTTAATCCTGATTCTGTTCTTCCTGCTGGGCTTTGCCGGCTTCGGATTAATTCAAGTCGGGTATATATTCGAAATGCTGGTTGGCGTGGTACAGGCGCTGATTTTCAGCGGTTTGACACTGGTCTTTGCCACGATGGCCGCATCGCCCCATGGGGAAGAAGGGCATGAAAAATAACCCTGGTTAAGTTTTAGATAACACCTGAAGGAGGGTGCATAATGACTGAATATACATGGAGATTACTCGCCGCCGGTTTGTCCATGGGTTTGGGCGCCATCGGCCCGGGCATCGGCGTCGGTCTGGTGGGCCTGGGAGCTTTGAATGCGCTCGGCCGGAACCCGGAAGCCCGCGGCCAGATTATGACCTATATGATTCTGGCCATCGCCATGGCCGAAGCCGTCGCAATTTATGCGCTGGTCGTGGCTATTCTCTTGATTTTCGTGACCAAAGGCTAATTTTCGTTACAAAATAATGCGCCCGTCAGGGGGAATAATATGTCAGGACTTGGCATAAACGGATGGTTTCTTGCAGCCCAGATTGTTAATTTTCTAATCCTGCTGCTGATACTTTACTTCTTTGCCTACAAACCGGTAATGAAGATGCTGGATGAGCGTTCGCGCAAAATCAGGGAAAGCATGGATGAAGTGCAAAAAGTAAAAGACCAGGCGGCACAGACTGAAGAGGAATTCAAGAAAAAAATAGAAGCAGCCAGCAAAGAAGGCCAGGAAGTAATTGCCCGCGCCATGCGCACCGGCGAAGAAGCCCGGCAGCGGGCGCAGCTCGAAGCTAAACAGGAAGCACAGGGGCTGGTGGAAAAAGCGCGTGTCGAGATTCAGCGGGAACGCGACGAAACTATCGGCGAACTGCGGCAGGAATTCGCAGACCTGACTGTGGTTGCCGCGGAAAAAGTTATCGGCAAATCATTGGATAAAAATGCCCACCGGCAAATCATCGACCAGGTGCTGGACGAAAGCTTAAACCTGAAGAAGAATTAACTCATCGGGAAGAAAAAATGACCGTTAATGCATACGCCGGACGCTATTCTCAGGCAATATTCAGAATGGCGTTACAGGAAAAAGACTTAAACCGGTGGCAAACAGACCTCCGGAAGGTCGCGACACTGCTGAAAGACAATGCCGTAGCATCTCTCATTGCCAATCCCAAGATTTCCGGTGAAGAGAAATCGAAGATGCTTTCGCAGCGGCTCGGAGATGTAAATCCGCTGGTAGTAAAACTGGCGCTGCTGCTGGCCGCCAAAGGTAAGTTAGCGGTAATCGACGATATCGCCGAAGAATACCAGGCGCTGGTGGACAACTACCGCGGAATTGAAGGCACGGCGATTGCTGAAATCACCACCGCGATTCCGCTGGATAATGATTATCAACTAAAAATTGCACAAAGGATTACGGAAATAGTCGGGAAACCGGTAATGCTGCGGCCGAAGGTCGACCCGGCCATTATCGGCGGCATTATTATCCGGGTGGGCGATAAACTGATTGACGGCAGTATCCGCAGTAAACTGGCGGCGCTCCGTAAGGATCTGGGTGGGGTTGCGCAGTAGTTTCTCAGGCACTAACGGGGGAGGTACAGTGTAGATGGCAACACGGGGACAGGATATTGCTTCCGCGATTAAGCGGGAAATAAATAAATTCGGTACCTCCCTGGCGATGTACGATGTCGGGGTCGTATCAGAAATCGGCGACGGCATTGCCAGAATCAACGGTTTAGCATCCGCCAAATACAACGAACTTTTACAATTCCCGAACGATACTATCGGTATTGCCATGAACCTGGAAGAAGACAGCGTCGCGGCGATTATCCTCGGCGATTACGCCGGGATTAAAGAAGGCGACGAAGTCCGTTGCACCGGCAGAATTGCTGAAGTACCGGTCGGCGAAGCCCTGATCGGACGCGTGGTGGACCCGCTGGGGCGCCCATTGGACGGCAAGGGCCCAATAAAAACGGACAAAACCCTGCCGCTGGAAAGAGTCGCGCCGGATGTTACCAAACGTAAATCCGTCAATACCCCTGTTCAAACCGGGATTAAAGCCATCGACAGCCTGATTCCGCTGGGCAGGGGCCAGCGTGAACTGATTATCGGCGACCGCTCCACGGGCAAAACCTCGATTGCCCTGGATACTATCATCAACCAGAAAGGCGGCGATTTGGTTTGTATCTACGTCGCCATCGGACAGAAAACATCTAAAGTTGCCCGTGTAGTGGCGACACTGGAGTCCTACGGCGCGATGGCGCATACCATCGTCGTGGCGGCCAACGCGGCCGATTCGGCCGCTTTGCAATATCTGGCGCCTTATGCCGGCTGCGCCATGGGCGAAGAGTTCATGGAACACGGCAAAGATGCTTTAGTGGTTTATGACGACCTTTCCAAACACGCCTGGGCCTACCGCCAGATTTCCCTGTTATTACGCCGCCCGCCGGGCCGCGAAGCCTATCCGGGCGATGTTTTTTACCTGCACAGCCGTCTGCTGGAAAGAGCAGCCAGATTAAGTGATGCCGAAGGGGGCGGTTCTTTGACTGCTTTACCGGTCATCGAAACGCAGGCCGGCGACCTTTCCGCCTATATCCCGACTAATGTCATCTCCATCACCGACGGGCAGATGTATATGGAGTCCGATTTGTTTAATTCCGGCGTACGCCCTGCCTTGAACGTCGGGCTCTCCGTATCCCGCGTCGGCAGTACAGCCCAGACCAAAGCGATGCGCAAAGTGGCAGGCAGACTGAAACTGGAACTGGCGCAGTACCGCGAACTAGCAGCCTTCGCGCAGTTCGGCACCACGGAACTGGACAAAGCCACGCGCTCCCAACTGGAACGAGGGCAGCGCATCACGGAAATTTTAAAGCAGCCGCTTTATCAGCCGGTGGCGATGGAAAAACAGGTCATCATCCTTTACGCCGCCATCAACGGCCTGCTCGATGATGTGCCAATGGCTAAAATGCGCGAATTCGAAACCGGTTTGTACAAATTCATGGACGCCGGACACCCCGAAATCGTAAATGCCATCGCCCGGGAAAAAGACCTCAGCGCGGCGACCTCGGAAGCGCTGAAAGGCGCCGTTCAGGAATTCAAACAGGGTTTTAAATAACGAATACGGGGGCTTCTTATCAAGCTCCTTTTGAAGATGTTGGATAATGCCAAACATACGTTTAATTCGCCGAAGAATCCGCGGTGTACAGAGCATCGCCAAAATCACCCGGGCTATGGAGATGATTGCCACCTCCAAAATGCGGCGTGCCCAGGATGCCGGTACCGCGGGAAGGCCTTACGACCAGAAAATCCGGCAGGTTATCCGTGACCTGGCGATGATACCGCAAACCGGCGAACTGCACCCTTTGCTGCGTCGCCGTGAGGTCAAGAAAATCGCCGTCGTGCATGTTTCCCCGGACAGGGGTTTGTGCGGCGGCTTGATCACCAATCTGAACCGGAAAACCGGCAGTTTTATCGTCAGTCAAAAAGTGCCGGTGACGATGGTCAGTGTCGGGCGCAAAGGTATCGACTTCATGCGCCGCTACGGACGGGAAACACGTGCGGAATTTACTGGGCTGGGCGACCGCCCTACCCTGCTGGACACGCTGGCGATATCCCGCATCATTATCGATGACTACACCAACGGCCTGGTGGATGAAGTTTACGTCACTTATACCAAATTCGTTTCCACCATGGTGCAGACACCGGTAATCGAGAAATTACTGCCCATCGAACCGCCGGTATCGACCCAGCCGAAAAACGCGGATTTTGACTACGAACCGACACCGGAAGATGTGCTCGGGGCATTGCTGCCCCGGTTTGTGGAAATGGAAATATACCACGCGATTCTGGAATCAATTGCCAGCGAACAATCGGCCCGCATGGTGGCAATGCGCAGCGCCACGGATAATGCGGCCGAATTGATTCAGGATTTCACCCTGATGTACAACAAAGCACGCCAGGAAGCAATTACGACGGAGCTGCTGGATATCAGCGCCGGCGCGGCGGCCCTATCCGGGAATTAACGGGGTTTGAGGGTAGACGGAGGTTTTTATGGCTAAAGGAAAAATAGTTCAAATCATCGGTACAGTCATCGATGTTGAGTTTCCGCCCGACGAATTACCGAGGATGTTTAACGCGCTGGAAATCGATACCGGCAAAGGTAAATTAATCCTGGAAGTGCAGGACCATATCGGTAATAACTGGGTCCGCTGCCTTTCTTTGGCGCCGACCGAAGGTTTGGCTCGCGGCACAGAAGTCACCGATACCGGCTTACCGATCAGGGTACCGGTAGGGCGCGGCTGCCTGGGCAGACTGTTCGATGTGACCGGCACGGCCATTGATAACGCGGGCCCGGTCAAAGCGACCGATACCTGGTCGATTCATCGCGCGCCGCCTTCGTTTATCGAACAGGAAACCACCCCGGAGCTGCTGGAAACCGGGCTGAAAGTTATCGACCTGGTGGCGCCGTTCTCCAAAGGCGGTAAAGTGGGCGCGTACGGCGGCGCCGGTGTCGGCAAAACCGTCGTCATCCAGGAACTTATCCGCAACATCGCCACCGAACATGGCGGCTTCTCGGTCTTTGCCGGTGTGGGAGAGCGCTCCCGCGAAGGCAACGACCTCTGGAACGAAATGAAAGCCTCCGGCGTTATCGATAAAACCGTGATGGTCTTCGGCCAGATGAACGAACCGCCGGCCGTCCGTTTCCGTATCGGTTTGACCGGACTGACAATGGCCGAATTTTTCCGAGATGAAGAAGGGCAGGACGTGCTGCTGTTCATCGATAATATTTACCGTTACACGCTGGCCGGTATGGAAGTATCTGCACTTTTAGGACGTATGCCTTCGGCCGTGGGCTACCAGCCNNCAGCCGACGCTGGCCACGGAAATGGGTGAACTGCAGGAACGCATCACCTCCACCAAAAAAGGTTCCATCACTTCCTTCCAGGCAATTTACGTGCCGGCAGACGATTATACCGACCCCGGCGTGGTCACCAGCTTCGGCCACCTCGACGCCGTCATCGCCCTGGAACGTTCTATCGCCGAGCAGGGTCTGTATCCGGCAGTTAACCCGCTGACTTCCACCTCGCGCGTCCTGGATCCGGCGATTGTCGGGCAGGAGCACTACAACGTCGCCCTGCAGGTACAGCGCGTCTTGCAGCGCTACAATGAATTACAGGACGTCATTGCCATCCTCGGCATCGAAGAACTCAGCGAAGAAGATAAAGTCATCGTGGCCCGGGCACGCAAAATCCAGCGGTTCCTGTCACAGCCGATGTTCGTGGCGGAAGCCTATACCGGGCGCGCCGGCCGGTATGTGCCGCGCGAAGAGACAGTGCGCGGTTTTAAAGAAATCCTGGAAGGGAAACACGATGCCCTGCCGGAACAGGCATTCTTCATGCAGGGCACGATCGATGATGTAGTAGCTGAAGCGAATAAAATGGGAGCACAGGCTTAATGAGCGTCCGGGTTGATATCGTCACCGCCGAACGGCTGGTCTTTTCCGAAGACGCCGATATCGTCATGGTGCCGGGAGTTGAGGGTGAAATGGGCATCCTGCCTCACCATGAACCCATCATGACGATGATCAAACCGGGCGAAGTCCTGGTGAGAAAAGGCACGGAGGAATTTTCACTGGCGGTATCCGGCGGTTTCCTGGAAGTGACTCCGGACCACATCACCATCCTGGCTGACGCCGCCGAACGAGCCGATGAGATTGATATCGCCCGCGCCGAGGCCGCTAAAAAGCGCGCCGAGGAAAAACTGACCAACCGCACCGCGGAAACTGACGCTGCTAATGCCGAAGCAGCCCTGCGCCGCTCCCTTGCGCGTCTTAAAGTCGCCGAAAAACGGCGTTCCCGCCGGAATATGATTTAAATCTGACGACTGTTTGTTGTTTGTCTTATTTTGGATAACAATCAGGTAATTCTCCCTTAGTGAGATTTTCCGAAATCTCTGGATTGTCGGGTCAAGCCCGACAATGATAATGAAAAGAAAACAGAATCAAGCAAAGCTTGATTCTGTTTTCGCCAGTTTGTCATTCCCGACCTGATCGGGAATCCATAAAAATAATTCCCAATGTCTATTTTCGGGCAATCTGAGACTACGCACTCTCCCTCTAACAGAGGAATATCAAGAGGAGCTTTTCATGACTGTTAAAATCCGGCCGTTTGAACCCAAAGATAGCGATTACCTGGTAGAAATATTAAAAACGAATAAACAATACAGCTATCCCAATGTCGACGGCCCAAAAGCGATGTTAAGAGTGGCGAAGTGCGACGCCGCGATTTTCCTGACAGCCGCAGATAATGAAAGAGCCGTTGGCTGCATCAGGTCAACGTACGACGGCGCTCGGGCGATGATCCATTTACTTTCGGTCCATCCCGAATATCAAAATCACGGCATCGGGTCGAAACTGGTAAAGGCCGCGATAACAGAGTTGAAAGCTAGGGGTGCCCCGACCGTCAGCGTTACCGTCACCGATGCCAGCAAGGGTTACTGGGATAAGCTGGGATTTGAACAGGTTCCGGCATTTTTGATGCTGAAAACAAAGATTTAGTATAACTCGAATATCATCAGAAAAAGCCCGGATCCCGGCTTTCGCCGGGAGGGAAATAACTTTGTTTTTCCGCAAAAACGTCATAACATTGTAATTTTTTTTATTCTAATTTTATCCCTTTGCAATATTCAGGGAGATAAAATAAGGTTCTTCAAATAAAAAGAGGAGGCTGCAGATGGATGAACATCAGCACCATGAAGACCTGGTAGAAGGAATTACCCAACAAATGAAACAGGTACTGGACAAATCCGGACAGGCAATCTACCTCTATCTGGATGACACTCATAAGGTCTGCAACAAGAAATTTGCCGACATGCTCGGTTACAAATCGCCCAAAGAATGGGCGGAAACCGAGGCTCCCCTTTCCGACGTGGTGGAAGAAGACCAACAAGAAGTGATTAAGGTTTACATGAGCGCCTCGGAGAAAATGAACTCGGGCTGGGCGGAAGTAAAATTTAAAAACGTCAAGACGGGGAAAACCGTGGCAACCAACATGTTAGTTGTCCCCATCGGCTACGCCGGCCACATTTTCACCGCTCATTTCTTCACGAAAATTTAGCCGTAAAGGAAAGGTGGATAAAATGGCTGTTCCGCTGGATGCAGTTCGGGCAATTCATAACGCATTCCGCAAAGACCTGGCGGCAATGGATGCCGCCGCTAATGCCGCAGTGCGTCAGGGCGGCAGTTTGGACCCGCTCCTGAACCGTTATAAATTATTTAATGAGGTGCTGGTGTGGCATGCCAGCGGCGAGGAAGATGCCGTATTCCCGGCCGTAGAAAAAGCGGCGCCGCTGGTCGCGGAAGCTTACCAAAGGGACCACCGCGGCCTGGATATTCTGTATCTGGAACTGAATCTCGCGGTCAATGAAATGGATAAACTGGATATCGCCCGGGCCGCGGCCAGATTTAATTTTCACCTGCACTTTCACCTCGACAAGGAAGAGGCTCATTTATACCGGATATTTAACGAGAGGATCCCTGTTCCGGAACAGGCAGTAATTATCGGGAAAATGTCGCAGAAAATCCCCCAGGAACGGTTTCCGGAAGTGGTATCCTGGCTTTTCCCCTTGATCGGAATCAACGACCGGGAAAACATGGTCAGAATCTGGCAGCAGGTCTTACCGCCGCCGGTATTTACAAAAGTAACCGGCCTGATTAAGAAGGCAACCGGGGATGGGTGGACAGAACTGACCCTCCGGATACCGGAATTAACCTAGACGTGGTTAATCAGTCGCCGTCATTAAAATTACCGGATCCGCTTGAATCGGCGCTGTTTTCTGCCGGGACTGAACGGTCGTAATGGATGCAATCCAGAAACTCTCTGGTCAGGCTCACAGGAGAATTGGCGGCTTTCTTTTTACGCTCGGTCCAACCGGATTCCCAGGCGCAGAACACCTCCGGTGAGACATATGAGTTTAAAGCGATAGCCGGCGTATTCCCCAATTCCATGGCGACTGTCTTGCCCACTTCTCTTTTGTATCTCTGTGTTTCCCGGCTGTTTTCAGGGACCGGCATGGAATTAATTTTGCGGAAAGCGGCCAGCGTGCCCACGTAAGTCCTGAAATCTTTGACCGTAAACCCGCGACCCGAAGAAATCGTATTTAAATAAGCCCGGATACTGTCATCGGTGGTGTTGAAGATTCTTTGATCCGGGGCAATGCGGCACCGCCCCGCGAGGCGGTCTGCTAAATATTTATCTTTGATAGTCTTCGTAACCCGGACGCCTTTCTTGCCCGTAAAATCGAATGAGATGCGGCCGCCGTCAATATTGACATGCGCGCATTTCAGTGTGGAAGCCCCGAAAGCTTTTGCCGCGGCCTGCGTCTCCGAATCGCTGCCGATTCTGAAACCGGTTTGGGCAATAAGATAGAGCGCGAGCGCATCTTCGGAGATTTTCATATCCCGTTTGATGCGTTTGAGCAAAGATGGATAAGCTTTGACGAAAGTCCTTAACCGGACGAATTTAGCCGCCGCTGCCGTCCCCATATGTTCGGCGGAATAAAGGTAAACCCACCGGCCTTTGGAATCCCTGGCGATGGCCTGAACCGGGCTCCGCGAATCCGTGGTCATCCAGACGTCGCGCCATCCTGGAGGCACTTTCGCGCCCGACGGCGTGGTAAGCTTTACCCCAACCGGGGCAAACAGTTTTTTATGCCGGTTTTTGGGTTTTCGGGAGACTTCATAAGAAAATGTTGCCGCAGGATTCGGCAGTTCGGTTTGTTTTTTAACAGGTTCCGGTTCGTTCTTCATTTTCCGCCTAAAAATGGTGAGATTCTACCTTTACTGCCGTTCGCCTTTAGGTTTTATCGCGCATAGGAGCCCGTAGTTCAGGCGCGCCAACATCCGACATCACGGCTTTTCCGGCATCAAGCAATGATTTCAACTCCGCCGCTGAGATTCTCAAAAGCGAATCCCCAAACCGTCCCTAAATATTGGCCCGGAAAACACCGCTTTCCGCCATCGGAAAGGCCTGGTCCAGCGTCAGAACGGGGACGGCGTGCCCGGTGCCCATACCCACAAGCGGACCCAGCGCCCGCGTTAAAGCCTGATAGTCATCGGCTTCAACGGTAATGTAAAAAGTATGCTCCACCGGGGACACCGTACCGAAGAGCACCTTTATACCGGGAGCTTTTTTCATGGCCTGCCACCAATCATCCTGTTTGGTCGCCTCCGGCGATTGAGCCGGGCACATCTGCCGGGCAAGGGAATGAACAATTTGGAACAACATATGATCATCTCCTTTTTATTGTGTTACCGGTTTTGCACAATTATTGACAGAAATTACCCTGTTTCAATCATTCTAGTAGAGCAAACCTTAAGAAGTTATATAATCCCATCGAATAAGGTAACAAAATCATAACAATTTTGATAAACTGCTTGACAACATTTTTTAACAAGATGTATCGTTAAATTAGTTAGGTTAGACCGAAATATATTGTTGGAGCTAATAATATGTTAAAACCAAACATTAACCGGGGGAACGATAGTAAAACTCTGGTCAAACATATTCTGAAGGCATCGGAGAATATCTTCCATGTAATCGGGATTAACATTCCGCCGGAATGGCTGATGACCGATATGACGGTCGCACAGCTCCGCGTTTTGCTGCTGCTGCATACCGAAGGCAAAAGCCGTATGAGTTCCATCGCGGGCACCCTCGGCATCGCGGTTTCCACAGCCACCGGCATTATCGATAACCTGGTAAAAAAAGAACTGGTCACCCGCAGTGCGGACGCCGAAGACCGCCGCGTGGTAATTTGCGGCTTATCGCCAAAAGGGCAGGAAGTAATTAACAGTATCTGGATATACGGACAATTACAGATGAAAAATCTGCTGGACGGTTTGTCCCCCGAGCAGCTGGAAAAGGCGAAGGAAGTCGCCGACATGTTACTGGTCAATGCGAAAACTCACACCAATTCAACTGACGCCGTTAATGAAATAGCATAAGAAGAGGCTTGAAATACCATGTTCGCCAAATTATCCGAATTCACCCGCAAATACCGTATTATTATCACCGCTGTCTGGCTGGCAGCGGCGGCAATATTATTTCTCTTCGCCCCGAAACTGTCTAAAGTCGGGGTCACTGACGAAAGCCAGTTCCTGCCTCAGAATACCGAATCGACCACCGCCAGCAACCTGCTGAAAGAGAAGTTCGTTTCTCCCACACCGGCTTCACCGGGCAATGTTATCATCTTGATTTACGATGCCAAAGGCCTGTCCGATGGGGATATGCAGGCCGCCAAAGACATCAATACCTGGTTGACTTCCGGCGCCGGGCCGAAGATAATCCAAGGGGTAACCTCGGTCTTTGTAAATGATGCCTTGAAAGCCACACTGATCAGTTCCGACCAAACCACGATGATGATGGTGGTGGATTTCTCGGTCAGCGGCCTGGATGAAGCGGCCAAGACCGGTATCCTGCAAATTCAGGATTATATTACCCAAAATCACCCCGGCTTACAGGCCTATCTCACCGGCGATAGTGCCATTTATCAGGATATGGCAGCCTCTGTGCAGCAAACCATCGACCGGACAACCATCGTGACCATCATTCTGGTGGCGATTTTACTGCTGATTATTTACCGTTCCCCGATTGCCATATTCCTGCCGCTGATTGCCATCGGCGCCAGTTTCGGCGTAGCCTCCGGGGTCATCAGTTATCTGGCCCAGGCAGGGGTGAAGTTTTCCACCTTGACGCAGGCCTACCTGGTGGTGATCATCTTCGGGGTCGGCACTGATTATTGCCTTTTCCTGGTCTCCCGGTTCCGGGAAGAGTTAAGGAGGAAAGAACGCCCCGAAGCCCGCGCCTCCGCCATTACCCAAATCACGCCGGTAATTGCCGCCAGCGCGCTCACGGTAATCGTCGCTTTTATGTCAATGGGCATCTCCCGGTTCGGCATGGACAGAACGACCGGCTACGCTCTGGCAATCGGCGTCGGGGTCACCTTACTGGCTGGACTGACGCTGGTGCCGGCGCTGATGTCGCTTTTCGGTAAATACCTGTTCTGGCCGGGCAACCCCGCAGCCCCGAAAAAAGAGGGCCGTTTCGGGTGGCATGTTATCGGCAATTGGGTCAGCCAGCACCCGGTCCGGGTGGCCGTGCCGATTGTGGTGATTTTACTGGTGCCGTATCTGGCCCTGCCGAACCTCGCCCGCACTGCCGATATCATGACCCAATTACCGCAAAATTCGGAATCGGTCAAAGGCTTCAAAATCTTAAATTCGCATTTTCCGGCGGG
>PMCB01000004.1 GCA_003153955.1 Dehalococcoidia bacterium
TATTACCTCCCATTAGTTGAACTAATTATTTACTTCTTAGTGGCGCCGCGCTTCTTCCCTCTTCCGGCGACCGTCTTCTTAACGCCGCGCTGCGTGCGGGCATTAGTCCGTGTTCTTTGTCCCCTTGAAGGCAGATTGCGGCGGTGCCGGGTTCCCCGGTAACTGCCGATCTCCATCAAGCGTTTAATATTGAGGTTAACTTCTTTACGCAGCTCACCCTCAACGGTATACTCTTTATCGATAAGCTCACGGATTTTGTTAACTTCAACTTCTGTGAGTTCATCTGCTTTTACTTCAGGGCTGATACCGACCTGGTCTAAAATCTTTTGGCTGAAGGTCGGACCGATGCCATGAATATACTGTAACGAATACAGTATTTGTTTCCCTCTTGGAATATCTACACCTGCAATACGCGGCATTCTATTACCTCCCCTAACCCTGTCTCTGTTTGTGCTTGGCTTTAGTACAAATAACCCGGACAACGCCATGCCGTCTGATTACTTTGCACTTGTCACATCTTGGTTTTACTGAAGACCCAACTTTCATATTTACCTCTTTATTTAAACCGGTAAGTTACTCTGCCCCGCGTTAAATCGTACGGAGACAGCTCGATTAATACTCTATCGCCCGGTAATATTCTAATATAGTTTACCCTCATTTTCCCTGAAATATGTGCCAATACTTTATGTCCGTTTGCTAATTCCACCCGGAACATCGCATTCGGGAGAGACTCAGCCACCACTCCTTCAACTTCAATAGTCTCTTTCTTTGTCATAGTCTCCTTACTTAAACACTGGTAAGTACCTCAGGTTCGCCATCCGTGATGGCAATGGTATCTTCAAAATGGGCGGACAGACTTCCATCCCTGGTGCGTACTGTCCAGCCGTTGCTATCTACTTTTGTTTCCCACCCGCCGATATTAACCATGGGTTCGATGGCGAGGGTCATCCCCTTCTTTAGTACCGGCCCCGTTCCTCTCATCATCCCCAGCAGGGATTTGGTCGTATTCGGAATCTGGGGGTCTTCATGCATATTTCTACCGATGCCGTGCCCGGTATATTCTCTTACAACGGTGTACCCGCGTGATTCGGCATATTCTTCTATGGCGGCAGAAACATCGCCTAATCTGTTCCCTTTATATGCCTTAATAATTCCGGCTTTTAATGCCCCCTCCGTTACTTCCATCAATTTCCGGGACTGCGCACTGACTTTGCCGACCGCGACTGTTCTTGCTGCATCCCCTTGAAACCCTTTATAAATCACACCGTAGTCTATTGATACTATATCACCTTCCAGCAAGATTCTTTTATCCGGTATCCCGTGAACTATTTCTTCATTAACCGATACACATAAACTGGCAGGATAACCACGATACCCTTTGAAGGAAGGAATCGCCCCAAAACGTTTCGGTTCTTTTTCAGCAATGATATCAAGTTCATCGGTACGCATCCCTGGTTTGACACTTGACGTCAGTATTTCCAATACTGTTGCTGTTATTCTCCCGGCCTCCCTCATTAATGCGATTTCCGCATCCGTTTTAATAATAATAGCCATTTTTACCCTTACCGGGGACTTTTTTTCCCGACGGCTTTCAGTATCCTCTGTTTGATTTCATCCATCCCGCCTTCGCCGTTTACTTCAACCAGCTTACCGGTTTTGGAGTAATAATCAATCAAAGGAGCTGTCTGGGCAAAAAACACCTTCAATCTTTCTTTAATCGTTGCAGGAACATCATCGGAACGCTGGTACAGTTCGCCGCCGCATTTATCGCATTTGCCCTTCACTTTGGGAGGTGATGCTACTTCATGATACGGAGACTGACATTGCCGGCAAATCCAGCGCCCGCCAAGTCTTTTCAATAACTCTTCTTCCGAGACCTTGATATAAACAACATGATCGATTGCTTTTGATTGTTCCGCCATCGCTTTATCCAGAGCTTGGGCCTGGGCTAAATTACGTGGAAACCCATCAAAAATAACACCTTTAACACAATCCGGCGCAGAAATTCTTTCCAGCACCATTTTAATTGTTATTTCATCCGGCACCAGCATGCCTTTATCCATGTAAGTTTTAGCTTCCAGTGCCAACTTGGTCCCTTTCTTCTGTGCGTCACGAAACATGTCACCGGTGGCAATATGCGCGAGTTTTAATTCTTTCGCCACTTCTGCCGCCTGCGTGCCTTTGCCTGCTCCGGGTGCTCCAAGAAATACTACGTACACTTGTAATCTCCTACTTAATAAACCCTTCATAACGGCGCATCGTCAGCTGGGCTTCCATCTGATTCATCGTGTCAAGCACCACGCCGACAACAATGATTAACCCGACGCTAGATAACTGTACCGTCTGAATGTTAGTGGTAAATTTCGCGATAAAAGGTATGACCGCCACAATTCCTAAGAAGAGTGATCCGGCCAGGGTAATACGATTGATAACATTATTGAGGTATGATTCAGTATTTTTTCCCGGCCGGATTCCCGGAATAAAACCACCCTGCTTCTGCAAGGTACCGGGCAGGTCCTGCTGTTGGAAAATAACCATCGTATAGAAGAATGAAGCGAGAATCGTGAGGAAGAAGAACAAAATCCAGTAAACTACGCCTAATGGCAAAGAAGTGTTGGGGTTAAAAACATTATAGATCGCATTCCAAAAATTAGGCGAAGATGTTGCCGGATTCATAAAAAATTGGGCAATCATACCCGGGAATATCACCAGCGACATAGAGAAGATAATCGGTATCATGCCGGCAGCATTTACTTTCAAGGGGATATGGGTGCCCCCTGTTTGGCGGTACATTCGCCCGCCGCGGAAAGAGGTGCGGGCGTATTGCACCGGGATGCGGCGGTGCGCTTCGTTGAAAAGAATGATAAACACCAGACTCGCCAGCAGGATAATAGCAAACAACGTCACCCCGAATTTATTGGTATCCCAGGCTAAACCAAGGTCGCCCAACATCGAGGGATATCCGCAAACAATACCGGCAAAAATGATAATTGAAATACCGTTGCCAATACCGTACTCAGTAATCAATTCACCCAGCCAGACCAGGAAGACGGTTCCGGCAATCAGGCACATGATCATTGTCACCATACCTAAGGCGCCGGTAGGAGCAATGACTCCGTTATGCTGCATCAGGACTATTTCGCCCCAGCCGGATAATGCAGCCAGCGGGATCATCAGAAGATGGCTGATACGGTTGACTTTGTCCTGGCCGGCTTCTCCTTCGGTGGACATTCTTTGCAGCGCGGGAATAACCGGCTGCATCAGCTGAATGATAATCGTGGAGGTAATATAAGGATAAACACCCATAGCCACGATACTGAAGTTTTTCAGGGCGCCGCCGCTGAACATGTCCAGCATACCCAGTAAGGCGTTACTGCTGAACATTGTTTTTAGTGTCGCCACATTTACCCCGGGTAGCGGCACATGTGCAATAAAGCGGAATGCCACCAGCATTGCAAAAGTAAGTAAAATCCGACGCCGCAAATCCGGCATGCGGAAAGCATCCATTATTGCTTGTACGAGCTTTGGCCTAGTCTGCCGAGGCTTCATCAACAAACTCCTCGACTGTACCGCCTGCGGCTTCTATTTTTGCTTTGGCGGTAGCCGTAAATTTATCTGCTTTCACGGTTAATGGACGGTCAATTTCACCATCCCCGAGTATTTTAACCGGATTTTCTCCGGTTTTTACCAAACCAAGTTCTAATAAAGAAATGATATCAACTACGGTTCCGGATTCAAAAGCGTTTAATTGACCGACATTGACCACGTCATAACCGGTTTTAAAAATATTTGTAAAACCGCGCTGACTGGGCAACCGCTTGATAATAGGCAACTGCCCGCCTTCGAAACCGGGCTTCATTCGAAATCCGGCACGGCCTTTTTGTCCTTTACAACCGCGTCCGGAAAAACTTCCTTTTCGGCTTCCGTCACCACGCCCGACTCTTTTCTTCCCTTTGCGAGAGCCGGGTGCAGGAGAAAGTGTATCCAGTCTTATCAACTTGCTTCCTCCACTTTTACTAAATGTCTTACTTTATTAATCATCCCTCTTATTGCCCGGGAATCTTCATGAACAACTTGTTCATTCAGACGATGAAAACCCAGAGCCTTTAGAGTTCGTTTCTGATCTTCTTCATAACCGATGCCGCTTTTCACCAAGGTAATGCATAATTTAGCCACTGGTTACCACCTCCCCGGTTTGCTGCGCTGCCGGTTTCCTTCGGGCATTTTCTTCCGCCGGGTTCTTGAGTTGGCTCAGCGCAAGAACTGTAGCACGGGCAACGTTAGTTTTATTGGATGTACCTAATGATTTGGTTAAAATATCCTTAACACCGGATAGTTCAAGTACCGCGCGCATGCTGCCGCCGGCAATAATCCCTGTTCCGGGCGCCGCGGGTTTCAGCATGATTCTCGCCGAACCCATTTTTAACTCTATCTCGTGGGGAATGGTAGAACCTGCCATCTTTATCGAAATCAAGTTTTTACGGGCATCCGCGTTGGCTTTATTAATGGCTACAGGCACCTCGTTTGCTTTGCCAAGCCCGACTCCCACATGACCAACTCCATCACCGGTAACTACCAGCGCGCTGAAGCTCATGCGTTTGCCGCCTTTTACTACTTTGGCAACACGATTGACATAAATTAATTTGTCCGTTAGTGCCAGCTCAGCCGGGTCTATCTTATTGATTAGCGCCATACTTATCTATCCTTATCTTCTTTTAGAATTTCAATCCCTGCTCTCGAACGGCTTCAGCAAGAGCTTTAACTCTACCATGATATTTAAATCCGCCGCGGTCAAAAGCTACCATGGTGACACCTTTTTCTTTGGCCCGTTTGGCGACCAGAGCACCCACCATCTTGGAAACATCTACTTTCTTTTTGCCGTCTGATGATTTCTTTATCTCTTCATCCAGCGAAGAAGCGGATGCCAGCGTAATTCCCTTAGTATCGTCGATTACCTGGGCATAAACATTGGTGAGACTGCGAAAAACGGTCAGACGCGGTCTTGTTTCATTACCGGCAACCCTTCTGCGGATACGGGTGTGCCGTCTATCACGAGCTACCTTGCGGTTAAACTTTGCCATTTATTCTTTACCTCTACTTCCCGACTGCCTTACCCGCTTTACCGGCTTTCAGCTTAATCTTCTCACCGGTATATCTCAAGCCCTTGCCTTTGTAGGCGTCGTGGGGTTTAATTGCTTTGATTTTCGCTGCCATTAACCCGACAACTTCTTTATCGATTCCGGAAATCTTTAACTTGGTAGTACCTTCAACTGCGAAGGTAATACCCGCCGCCGGTGAAACTTCCACCGGGTGCGAATAACCGACATTAAATACTACTTTATCGCCGGTTTTCTGTACTTTATAACCGACGCCGACAATATCGATGCCTTTTTCATAGCCTTTTGTTACTCCGGTCACCATGTTGAAGACCAGAGCCCGCATCAAACCATGACGGGCACGGACATCTCTTTCGTCGTTGGCGCGTGCCACAACTAATGTATTCTTTTCCATACTGATCGAGATATCGGAACCTAAGTTGCGCCTAAGCTCGCCTTTCGGCCCTTTCACGATAACTTCACCATTTTCAATTTTTACCACTACATCTTTAGGAAGTGGTATCGGTAAACGTCCTACTCTAGACATACAATTTGCTCCTGTCTTGGCTTACCACACGTAACATAAGAGTTCTCCCCCGATTCCCTGATGCCATGCTTGACGCCCTGTCATCACTCCTTTTGGAGTAGAGAGAATGGCAATCCCCATGCCGCCATAGACGCGGGGAATTTCTTTTTTCTCAACATAGATCCTCAAACCTGGTTTACTTACCCGTTCTAAGCCGGTAAGAACCGGTTGATTCCTATCTTGATACTTAATATAGAGTTTGATACTCTTGTGCGATTCTTCCCGAACGACTTCAAAATCTTTAATGAAGCCTTCTTCTTTCAGAATCTTGGCTATCGCCAGTTTTAATCTTGATGATGATACCAACACCGCATCATGCCTTGCCATGGTGGCATTGCGTATCCGGGTCAGCATATCTGCAATTGGGTCAGAAATAGTCACCCTTTCCCCCCTTTGGTTAATAAGCTTACCAGCTTGACTTTCTCACACCCGGAACCTTGCCGGCTAAAGCAAGTTCCCGGAAACATATTCTGCACAGTCCGAACCGGCGCATATAGGAACGCGAACGACCGCATACCTGGCACCGATTGTGCTGCTGCACTTCAAATTTAGGAGTCCGTCTCCATTTAGCAATTTCCGACTTTTTAGCCATTTAAACTCCATTATTCCTTACTGAACGGCATACCCAGCAATTCCAATAATAATCGACCTTCTTCATCGGTCCTGGCCGTTGTAACGATTGTTATCTCAAGTCCACGAACTTTATCCACTTTGTCAAATTCAATCTCAGGGAAAATCGTTTGTTCTTTCAATCCGAGGGTGTAATTGCCGCGGCCGTCAAACGCATTCCGCGGGACACCCTGAAACTCACGTCCACGGGGTAAAACGACGTTAATTAACCGGTCAATGAAATCCCACATTTTTTCCTGGCGCAGTGTTACTTTCAGTCCGATGGGCATGCCTTCCCTTAATTTAAAGTTGGCGATAGATTTCTTGGAACGGGTTACAATCGGTTTTTGCCCGGTAATAATCGGTAAATCCTTTTCGGCCCCTTCCAATGCTTTGGCATTGATGACTGCTTCACCTAAACCAATGCCAACCACTATCTTTACCAGTTTCGGCACTTCCATGACATTCTGATAGCCTTTGACCTCTATCAGTTTTGGCATAACTTCTTTTTTATACTTTTCTTTCAAACCAGCCATTATTCGATAACCTCACCACAAGCACGACAAATTCTTGCTTTTTTACCGTCGTCAAGGGTTTTGTAACCAACACGAACAGGATGGTTGCAACGATTGCAAATCAGCATTAAATCCGATAGATCAATCGGCGCTTCCCGCTCGATAATACCTGCCTGTTTGACCTGTGCTTTCGCTTTGCTGTGCGTCTTGATAATATTGACGCCCTCGATAAGAGCCTGATGGTTTTTGGGATACACAAAACGGACCTTGCCCTTTTTGCCCTTATCTTTGCCGGCGATAACCAGGACGTTATCATCCTTTTTTATTTTCATCGCCTGTCTCCTTATAATACCTCCGGCGCCAGGGAGAGAATCTTGGTAAATAATTTCTCTCTTAATTCTCTAGCAACCGGACCAAAAATACGGGTTCCTTTGGGGTTATTCTTTTCAGTGAGAATTACCGCTGCATTATCATCAAAACTGATGTAGGTACCATCTGCACGCCGCTGTGGTTTGATAGTTCTGATTACAACTGCCCGGACGACATCTCCGGCTTTAACAGAACCACCGGGAACTGCCTTCTTGACACTGCCGACGATAACATCACCGACATGCGCATATCTACGGCCGCTTCCGCCAAGGACATTTACGCACATTACCTGCCTTGCACCGGTGTTGTCTGCCACCTTTAATCTTGTATATATCTCGATCACTTTATCTTACCCCAAGATTTATTCTTTCTTATTCAGGTTTGACTTCGGATGCAGGTGACGCTGTTTCATCGACAACTTCAACCGCAGTCTTTTTTGCTTCATTTAAAACATCGGGAGTAGCGATTTCATCCGGCTTGACTTCAATCGCCGCTGCTTTATTGATAATTTCTTCGACACGCCACCGTTTCTCTTTGGAAAGGGGCCGAGTTTCTACTATTTTCACGGTATCGCCAATTTGACATTCATTCTTTTCATCATGAACTTTATAGCGTTTTACCTTTTTAATGGTCTTTTTGTACAACGGGTGGTTCCGATGCGACTCAACCAGCACAACCAGGGTTTTATCCATCTTGTTGCTCGAAACCCGCCCTACTTTGCTTTTCAGAATTATTGTCATAGACTATACCCTTTTCTTCTGCCAATTACTGACAGTTTTTCCTACTTTGACAGGTATTATTTCCCTGTCAGTTCTCTTTCCCTGATAATCGTTTGAATGATTGCGATCTTTCTTCTTGTCCGGGGTATTTCCCGGTGGTTCACCAATTGTTTGGTTGACGATTTTAAACGCAAATCAAAAAGTTCCCGGTTAGCCGTCTGAAGCTGTTTGTTTAATTCCTCGGAGCTCATCGCTCGAACTTCACTAACTTTCAACTGCCGCTACCTCCTTGATCCGCGTTAGGCCGGCAAGACCGCTTGTCTTCCTGGTAACGAATTTGGCATCAACCGGCAATTTATTGGCAGCCAGACGCATCGCTTCTTTAGCGGTCGCCTCATCAACACCGCCCATTTCAAACATGATACGTCCCCGTTTTACCACCGCAACCCAATGATCCGGGGTACCTTTACCGGAACCCATACGGGTTTCCGCTGCTTTCTTAGTGATTGTCTTATCCGGGAAAATACGGATATATACTTTACCGCCGCGGCGCACATAATGTGTAATTGCGCGACGAGCGGCTTCAATTTGACGCGCTGTCACCCAAACGGACTCTTCCGCCTGTAATCCGAAATCACCAAACGTGACAACATTTCCGGAATGGGCTGTGCCCTTCCGGCGCCCTTTTGA
>PMCB01000094.1:0-287 GCA_003153955.1 Dehalococcoidia bacterium
GTTTCTGAATATGTAGATGAGGCAGAAAGCGCCAAGAGTGCTAGCCGTCCGGCTTTTCAGGAAATGATAGCTGCTGCTAAGAGTAAAGAGAAACCATTCGATACTATTCTCGTTTGGAAACTCTCCAGATTTGCCCGGAACAGGGAAGACTCCATAATTTACAAATCGCTACTCCGTAAACGTGGTATCTCTGTTATTTCCATTAATGAGCAGATAGATGATACGGCCTCAGGCCGGCTTTTGGAAGGGATGATTGAAGTCATTGATGAGTTTTATTCCGCCAACCT
>PMCB01000094.1:304-4785 GCA_003153955.1 Dehalococcoidia bacterium
AACGAAACCGAAGCCACCATTGTGAAGCGTGCATTTCAGATGGCACTTACTGGCATAGGTGGTAAAGAGATAGCCCGTACTTTAAATGAGGATGGACTGAGGACACGAACAGGCATACTATTTGGTACGACCGTTATCAACTTCTGGTTGAGAAATCCAGTCTATACAGGGGCGCTTGTTTGGAACCGGACTGATAGAACCAGCAACCAAGTGTTTCGTAAACCAGCAAGTGAACTGTTTGTCATTCCTAACACTCACAAAGCTCTGATATCAGTGGCAGATTTTGAACGAGTCCAAGGATTCCTTAATGATAGGCGTCCCATATTTACGCATCCCCGTACGGTCTCCAGTCCATATATTTTAAGTGGATTCGCTTATTGCAGCAAATGTGGCTCAGCAATGATAGGCACCGCGGCCAAATCGGGAAAATATTTGTATTATGAATGTGATGCACGTTTCAAGAAAGGAAAGGACAGCTGCGTAGGTCTCAGGGTCCGCAAGGACATGGTGGAAAAATTTGCACTTGAGAAAATAAAAGAAGATATCCTAACCAAAGAAAATCTGACGAAACTTGTTAGTCTGGTCAACAATGAATTGCTCAACACTTATAGCCACCGGGAGAAACAACTTGACGATACGGAAAAAAATCTGGCTCAGATTAGCGGAAAATTGACAAAGTTATATGCAGCCCTTGAAAGTGGCAAACTGGAGATGGACGATCTTGCTCCTAGAATCAAGGAACTGCGAGCACAACAAAATGAACTACAGCAGCAGCGGAATAGTCTATTGAGTAAGATTGAATCTGGCAATCCGGAACAACTGGATACAAATGAAGTCGTGAGCTATGTTAACGAGTTGGAACAAGTGCTAGGTGAAGCATCTTTTCTCCAGCAGAAGTCATTCCTCAGGACTTTCGTGAAACGAGTGGAAATCAATCCCAAAGGGCTCGCTCTAGAATATACAATTCCACTACCGGTGAAAAAAAATAGAACTTCCGTTATGGAAGTTCTTAACACTGACAAAGTTGGTAGCGGGGGTTGGATTTGAACCAACGACCTTCGGGTTATGAGCCCGACGAGCTGCCACTGCTCCACCCCGCGTCCTACTCAAGTATACACCCACGAGCAGTGAAGGTGTCAAGAAAAATGACTTTAATACCAATTGTCATTCCCGCTAAGCTGGAATCAGGTAATAATTGATTTCGGATTTAACGCCGCCGCTACTTCCCCATCAGTTTCTTCACTTCCGCCTCGAAACCCGGCAGCACTTTCTTCCAGTCCCCGACCACCCCGAATCTGGCTTCCGTGAAAATATTGGCGTCCGGGTCTTTGTTGATCGCGATGATATTCCTTGCTCCGGAACACCCCGCCAGGTGCTGCGTGGTGCCGGAAACCGCTACGGCAATATAAACATCAGGCGAAACGATTTTACCCGTTAGGCCGATTTGCATGATATCTTTGACCCATCCGTTGTCGCAAGCCGGCCTGCTTGCCCCCACCGCCCCCTTCAGCAGTTTGGCCAGCTCTTCCAGCTGTTTGAATCCTTCCGGCCCGCCCATACCACGTCCGCCCGTGATTATGACGGACGCATCTTCCAGTTTGACCCCTTCGTTTTCCGCCACGACTTTTTGCAAAACCGTCGTTTTCACCGCTGCCGGGTCCAATCCCAAAGCCACCTCAATAATTTCGCCTTTTCCGGTGCTTTCCACTGCCTGCGTGGTCATTGATTTGACGCGTATTGTTGCCACTTGAGGGAAAGTTTCCATCGTAAAAACAGCTAAAGCGTTGCCGCCAAATATTGGTTTGGTCACTAAAAGCTGTTTGTTCATGTCGTCAATGTCCAGCGCAATGCAATCCGTTTTGGCCGCCGTTCCCATTCTGAAGGCTGCCCGCGGCGCTAAATCGCTGCCGATTGTGGTGTGCCCCATCAGCAAGATACGCGGGTGCGCGATCTGGCACACTTTCTCAACCACCGCCGCGTAAGCTTCCGTGCAGTAATCTTTCAATAGCGGGTCGTCAACAACATAAACCTTATCGGTGACCCCGGCGGCAATTTTAGCCGCGGTGCTGACCACGCCGCTGCCCGCGATTATTGCGCTCAATTCTTCCCCGAGGTCGTTCGCCAGTTTGCGTCCCGCGCCCAGTAACTCACGGGTAATCGGCGACAGCTTCCCGTCCGTTACCTCTGCAAAAATCATTACGCCCTTATTTTCCACCGGTCATTTGCTCCGTTTTAAAAATCTTTACAGTAATCTCGCTTCCGCCATTTTTTTTGCCAGGTTTTTCCCCGCGTCTTCCTCATTGGCCCCGGCCACCATTTCACATTTACTGACGTGTACCGGCTGATAGACCTTTACCATCCTGGTACGACTGCCCGCCGCGCCGATTTTAAAGGTGTCGAGCCCGATATCTCCGGGCTTCCAGACAATCGGCTCTTTCCGTTTGGCCTCAATAATTCCTTTAATCGTGGCATACCTCGGTTCGCCCAGTTCGTTGCTGACCGTAATCAGAGCCGGTAACGCCGCTTCAATTGTTTCATAGCCGTCCGCCGTGACCCTTTCTACCCTGACCTTTCCATCCATTACCTCGACTTTTCTGGCCACGGTTACCTGCGTCAGGCCCAGTATTTCGGCAATGGCGGCGCCGACCTGTCCGGAATCGGAATCTGCCGCCTGGCGTCCGCAGAA
Organism: Dehalococcoidia bacterium; assembly: GCA_003153955.1. Taxonomy (GTDB): domain Bacteria; phylum Chloroflexota; class Dehalococcoidia; order Dehalococcoidales; family Fen-1064; genus Fen-1064. The sequence continues at coordinate 2,991 of PMCB01000094.1, forward strand.
AATAAGGTCGAATTGCCCCAGCTTTTTAATTGCGGCTGCCAGCGCATAACCTGTAGACCAGCTGTCGCCGTCCACATAAGCGGGGTCTTCCAGCAGAATCAATTCATCGGCGCCCATCGAAAGCGGTTTTTTTACAACATCCCGCTGCAGGTTCGCTCCCAGGCTGATAACGGAGATTGTGCCGCCGTTGGCATCTTTAATGCGCAAGGCCGCTTCAACGGCCTGTTCGTCAAAAGGGCTGAGTACCGGCGCCGCGTCTGACGGCATCAGGACATTATATGCGTTCGGGTCGATCTTGAATTTGGTCGGCGGTGCTTCCGGGTCGAGCACCTGCTTCACGCAGACAATCATCTTCATGATTTTTCACCTTACGGAATGAATATCAACGGTGGGTTGTGATAAACGGGTCAGCTAAATTTTCTATCAAATCAGATTCAGCGTCAAGTCAGTCTTTCGGCGTAGCGCCATGCTACCAAAGACTATTTGGCAGGTAAAGTTGCGCAAACCACTCGCTCGATGCCGCTCAAATCATTGATTATTTCGATTTTACTTAAAGGAAAGAGCTCCCTTAATAGCTTAGCCACTGCCTGGCTCTGTCCCATGCCTGTTTCAAGCAATAAGCAGCCGTTTCCATTTAACTTGTCTTTGGCTTGTTGACACAGCCGTTTAATGACATCCAGCCCGTCCGGTCCGCCGTCCAGCGCCTGCCCGGGTTCAAAACCCGCGGTATTTACTTTCGGCACGTCATCGGTGATAACATACGGCAGGTTTGCCACGATTATGTCAACTGATACCGGGACCGGTTCCAGTAAATCTCCCTGCACGAATTTAACTTTCTCCTGCACCCCATGCTGCAGACTATTTCGTCCGGCCGCTTTTAGTGCCGCTTTGGAAATATCAACAGCGTAGATTTCGGCTTGGGGTAAGCTTTTTGCCAGGCTGACAGCAATCGCTCCGCTGCCGGTTCCGACATCCGCAATTATAGGATTTTGGAAGGTTTTCGCACGGAGGATCGCCTGTTCGACTAACATTTCGGTTTCCGGGCGCGGTATCAGCACGCGTTTGTCTACCAGGAAATCCAACCCATAGAATTCGCGGTGGCCGGTGATATAAGCGTTTGGTTCGCCTTTGATGCGCCGCTTGACGAAGGTCTTGAAGGTATCTTCCTGCCGTTTTTTCAACTCGACGTCAGGCTCCGTCAACAACTGTGTTCGGGTGATTTTAAGCACATGGGCTAAAAAGACTTCTGCTTCCAGGGCGGCATCTTCGATTTTGTGTCGGGTTAGCAGCTCTCCGGCACGTTCGAGAGCCTGCCGCCGGGTCACGATAGTTGTTCCTGCAGCAGCTTCGCCTGTTCGTCGGAAGCCAGCGCATCTATCATTTCGTCCAGCTCGCCCTGCATGATCCGGGGCAAACTGTGTAATGTCAAACCGATACGGTGGTCGGAAAGGCGGTCCTGCGGGAAATTATAAGTGCGGATTTTCTCGCTGCGTTCGCCGCTGCCAACCTGCGAGCGCCGCATTGAACTCATTTCCTGCTGCTGTTTGCTCGTTTCCATGTCCAGCAGACGTGAGCGTAAAACCGCCATCGCTTTCTGTCTGTTTCTCAATTGTGAGCGCTCGTCCTGGCAGATGACAACCATCCCGGTGGGGAAATGTGTCAATCTGACAGCCGTCGCCACTTTGTTGACGTTCTGTCCGCCGGCGCCGCCGCTGTGGAAAATATCGACGCGTAAATCGCTCGGATTTATCTCCATGTCTACTTCCTCCGCTTCCGGTAAAACGGCTACCGTGGC
>PMCB01000051.1:0-21410 GCA_003153955.1 Dehalococcoidia bacterium
ACCGGATTTACCGTTCTGGATAACACCGGGGCTACCGTTGCCTCTCCACAGGCGGTTGTTCCTTTCATCGCGTATTCAAAGAACGGCGCCGCGCTGGATAATTCCACCGGTCCGTTATACCTGGCTTTCTCCTCCGGTATTGCTTTAAATCAGTACACGCAAAGTTCGCTTTGGATAAAAAATATCGTGACGATTACAATAGTTGCCGCTCAATAGTAAATTTTTAAAAGGTTAAATATGAGACGAATCCGCCGGAGCATAATCGCACTGCTGCTGACATGTGTAATCATCTTCAGCGGCTGCAGCAGGACCGGAGTTAAAAAATCGACTCTGGTGGTGCTCGAGGCGGATAGTCTCATGGTGCCTTTCGCGCAAATTCAAACGGCATTCGAAAAAGCTAACCCGAACATTAATGTGGAGCTGCAGCCTTTCGGCAGCATCCAGGCTATCCGGCAGGTGACGGAACTAGGGCAGCAAGCCGACCTTGTGGCAGTGGCGGACGCGACACTTATCCCGATGATGATGTATCAGACCAAAATGGCCGACGGCAAACCTTATGCCGACTGGGATATCGAATCCAACACCAATCAGTTAGTCCTGGCCTATACATCCAACAGTAAATATGCCGCGGAACTCAATTCAAACAACTGGTATCAGATAATATCCCGTCCGGATGTCTCTTTCGGCTTCACCGACCCCCGTATCGATGCGGTCGGATACCGAACCTTGATGACACTGGGACTGGCTGCATCTTATTATAATGACCCGACGCTCGTGCGGGATGCAGTGGGCAGCCATTTCTCCCTGCCTGTTACCACCGCGATCAATAACGGCATCACTACCGTTTCCGTACCCGAGCTGTTGGAACCGACGGACAGTCATCTGGTACTGCGCAATGCGGACATTGAGTTGCTGGCCCTGCTGCAGTCCGGCAATGTCGACTATACACTGGATTATAAGAGTGTGGTGATGCAGGACGGGCTGAATTACCTGGAATTACCGCCGGGAATAAGCCTGGGAGATATCAGTAATGCGCCGGCTTATCAGAAGGTAACGGTAAAAATGGATTACCAGCGTTTTTCCACGGTAAATCCGGTATTCGGCGGGACCCCGATTATTTACGGCATGACCATTCCGAACAACGCGCAAAATCCCTCAGATGCTGTCAAGTTTATCCAATTCGTGCTGGGAAATAAAGGACAGGAAATTTTCAAAAATTGCAGCCAACCTGAAATGGTACCTCCAATATGCGATAATGTGAGTGCATTACCGGGTGCGCTGAAAACACTATTCCCTTAGGAGACCAGGTTGGAAGTTTGGCAGAAATTTGCCCGCACTGCAGGAAATAATTTCAAAAGGCACCGTCTGCTGGTGCTATTCAGCGTATTTAGTCTGCTGATTCTGCTCTTTATTCTCGTTCCATTGTTTAAAATGGTTTTTTTATCGAATAAAGAAGCGTTATGGCAGGCGGTACGGGATACCAATGTTTTAAAATCAATCTGGCTGACGCTTTATGCGGCCCTGATCACTGCGGCGATCGGGTTTGTGCTGGGCGTGCCGCTGGCGTATATTCTGGCCAGGCATAATTTCCCATTAAAAGGTGTTGTAGAAGGGCTTATCGACCTGCCGATTGTTGTCCCGCACACCGCGGCTGGCATTGCGCTGCTGTTTGTATTCGGGCGTAATTATTTACTGGGAAAGTGGTTCGGTGCGATTGGTATCAACTTTGTGGACTCTTTGGCCGGAATCATTATCGCCATGCTTTTTGTCAGCGTTCCTTTTCTGATAAACTCAGCGAAAGACGGTTTCCGAAAAGTCGATGTTCGGCTGGAGAATGTTGCCCGGACATTAGGAGCTTCGCCGTGGCAGGTCTTCCGGCGGGTGACATTTCCGCTTGCACAGCGCAGTATTCTTTCAGGTACTTTGATGATGTGGGCCCGCGGCATCAGCGAATTCGGCGCGGTTATTATTCTGACCTATTTCCCGATGGTAACCTCAATATTAATTTACCAGCGGTTTGAAAGCTACGGGTTGACCCAGGCCGTGCCCGTGGCGGCATTACTGATAATTGTCTGCGCGTTGATTTTCATCGGTTTCCGGTATATTTTGCAACGGGAAAAGAAACATGATTGAGCTAAAAAACGTGCAGGTAAAAGTGGCGGATTTCAATCTGCAGCAAATCAACCTTGCAGTGGCTAAAGGGACATACACGGTCATCCTCGGTCCCACCGGCGCCGGCAAGACCGTTTTGCTTGAATCGATTGCCGGCCTGCATGCCATTCGCGAAGGCGCGTTGATACTGGATGGAAAAAATGTCACCGATGTTGTACCGGAGGAACGCGGGGTCAGCATCGTCTATCAGGATTACACGCTTTTTCCGCATCTGACCGTGAAAGAAAATATCATCTTCGGCCTGAAAGTAAGACATGTTGCTCAATCAAAGATTATAGAACAACTGGAATGGATATGCGGTATATTTGATGTAGAGCCATTGTTAAAAAGGTTGCCTGCGACACTGAGTGGGGGGGAACGCCAGCGGGTCGCGTTAGCACGTGCCTTGATCACCGGACCGGAGATTTTACTGCTGGACGAACCTCTGAGCGCCCTGGACGCCGAAAGCCGCGAAGAAATGTACGCTCAGTTAAAAGACACCCACCGGAAGCTGAACATTACCACTTTACACGTGACACATGATTTTGAAGAAGCGATGTCGCTAGCTGACAACATTGTCGTGATTAATCGGGGAAAAATAGCCCAGATTGACAAACCGTCCGAAATCTTCTATCATCCGGCTTCTGAATTTGTCGCCCGGTTTACGATGGCGCGCAACATCTTCGAAGGGAAAATTACAGGGCAGGTCAAAAACGAGAAAATATTTAAAACAGACAGCATCGAATTATACGCAGTATCAGATAATAATACGGCGCAATTCGCTGTAATCCGGGCTGAAATGATTCAATTAACAGTTGAGAAACCGGTCTCAGTTCCGAACGTGTTTCGGGGTACGGTAAAGTCGATTATCGATAAAGGCGCGAATATATTAGTTACTCTGGATTGTCCGCCCTTGTTTGAATGTTTACTGCCGCGCCGTCAATTTGAAATAATGTCTTTAAACACAGGACAACAGGTTTACCTCAGTTTTCCGGCTTCCCCGGTACATCTTATCTAGAGATTCTGTTATTTATCGTTTGGTCTCGGACTTGGTTGACAACCTGAGTTGTGAAAGGTAAACTGAAATTACTTATGACAGATTTACAGAACATCGGCCAGCAGTTGTCGGAAATTCTCAAGAAACAAAATGCGGATTATGTTGAAGCTCATCTGGAAGAGAGTCAATTCAGCAGTATTTCATACCGCGGCAAACAGCTTGAATCCATCAGTAAAACCACTTCGGTCGGGGGTAATGTCCGGGCGCTGGTGAAAGGCGGCTGGGGATTTGTCAGTTTTAACGACCTGACCGGGCTGCAGGAAAAAGTGGAAATGGCGGTAAAACAGGCGCGTTTTATCGGCAAGGAAACCAGTCAATTTTATGAATCAAAGCCCGTTGTTGAAGACGTGGCCGCAAAAATAAAAGAAAATCCGGCGCTGGTTCCGCTCTCCGAAAAAAAACAGTTACTTGACGAATATAATAATGCTATCTGGAGCACTTCCGGCATCCAAACATCAAACCTCGGTTACGGCGATGCCAATAAAAAAACCATCTTCCTGAATTCTGCCGGCAGTTTTATCACGCAGGAACGGGCCGATGTTACGGTCCGGGCGGTGGCGATCGCCTCTAAAGACGGCGAAGTCCAGCAGGCCGGTTTGAGCGAAGGCACCCGCGACGACTTCCGCCCCATAAGGAAACTCCATAAAGAAATCAAACAATTGGCACAGCGCGCCGTCGAAATGCTGACGGTGCCCACGTTAAAAGGCGGGGAATATACCGTCGTCCTCGACCCGATACTGGCCGGAGTGTTTGTGCACGAGGCTTTCGGACATCTTTCCGAATCCGATTTCGTTTATGAAAACGCACAACTGAAAGAAATCATGACACTCGGCAAGGTGTTCGGCGGGTCGCATCTGAACATTATCGATTCGGCCTCACGGCCGGGACTGCGCGGCAGTTTCAAATATGATGACGAAGGCACCCGTTCCACGAAAACTTATCTCATCCGGGAAGGGAAACTGACAGGACGGCTGCATTCCCGCGAAACCGCTGCCAAGATGCATGAAAAACCTACCGGAAATGCCCGGGCGATTAATTACCGGCACCCGCCGATTGTGCGGATGACCAATACCTACATCGAGCCCGGGGAATGCTCTTTTGAAGATATGATCGCCGATATTAAAGACGGCGTCTATGCCAAAAACTGGTACGGCGGGCAGACCAGCATGGAAATGTTTACTTTTTCGTCCGGGGAAACATACCGAATACGCAACGGCAAAATCGCCGAAATGGTCAGGCCTGTCATGCTCAGCGGTAATGTCTTCAATACGCTGATGAATATCGATGCCATCGGCGACGACCTGGACATGAATCAGGGCGGCGGCTGCGGTAAAGGCGGACAATCCCCATTACCGGTCAGCAACGGCAGCCCGCATATCAGAATCCTGAAATGCCTGGTGGGAGGTAAGTAATTTGGAAGAAATTCTTGCTCTCGCCAAAAAAGTTGCGGAAGAAGCTGAAGTCTACATGGTTTCCAGTGAAGAAACGCCGGTTCATTTTGAATCCAACCGGTTGAAAAATACGCAATACAAGCAAAGTCAAAGTGTTGCCTTGCGTCTGATTAAAAACGGTAAAACCGGCTACGCAACCTCCACCAACATGGAAAACGCCCAACAGTTGGTGGACGACGCTGTCGCGACTGCCGAGTTCGGCATGAAAGCCGAATTTCAATTTCCGGCAGCAAAGACTTTTCCCAAAGTCGCTATCTTTGATGGGGATGTTGACAAAATCAGTCTGGAAACGATGATACAGCTCGGCGAGGAATTAATCAGTAAAGTAACAGAGTATTCGCCCGAAGTAATTTGCGAAGGCGGAGTTACCAAGTCATCATATCAATTGAGCATTGTCAATTCGCGCGGCGGCCAGGCAAGTTTCATGGAGAGCGTTTTCGGCCTTGGGATAGAGGGGCAGCGCATCCGCGGCACAGACATGCTGTTTGTCGGCGATTATCAAAGTTCGTGCCGGCCTATCTTAAAAACCGATGATATTGTGAAAACAACTATCCGGCAGTTGGAATTGGCCAAACGAACGGCGAAAGTAACTTCCAAACAAATGAGTGTGATTTTTGCGCCGGACGGGGTTACCAGTTCGTTGGTGCTGCCTTTAATTTCTGCCTTTAACGGTAAAACCGTCCTGGAAGGGGCTTCGCCGTTGGGTAAAAAGCTGGGCGAAAAAGTTTTTGATATAAACCTGACAATCGAAGATAACCCGTTAATTCCCTATAACACCAGCAGCCGCCCTTGTGATGATGAAGGCGTACCTTGTCAGGTTACGCCGTTGATTACTAAAGGCGTGGTCATGAACTTTTTATATGATTTGCAGACTGCAGCCAGGGCGAAAACTAAAAGCACCGGCCACGGCCAGCGCCAGGGCGGTTTACCATCTCCTTCCCCGCACGCGTTTGTCCTTTCACCCGGTAAGGTCAGCTTCGAAGATATGGTGAAAAGTATCGATGAAGGGATAATTGTCGAACAGCTGCTGGGCGCCGGACAGGGGAACATGCTGGGCGGCGATTTCAGCGGTAATGTGCTGTTAGGTTTCAAGATTGAGAAAGGCGAGATTGTCGGCCGGGTCAAAGATACCATGATTTCCGGCAATGTTTATCAGTTGCTCAAAGAAATCAGCGCAATCGGCAGCGATAACAAGTGGGTTAACGGTTTTCTGAATACCCCGTCTATCTGCTGCTCCAATGTATCCGTGTCCAGCCGTTAACCGGTTGACATAATAACTCTCGTTTATTCCCGGATTACGTGCCACTTTCGTGAATTCCCAAATTGTATTAGAATTAAACTTGAGTAGAGAATTAAGCGTCAAGGTATGAAATAATGAAAAAACTGGTCAAGATTTCTGCCAAGCCAAAACTCAAGTCCCCTGTGATGTTAGCCGCCTGGCCCGGTATCGGTAATGTGGCCATGCTGGTTGCTAATTATCTGCTGGACAAGTTCGAATTCAAAGACCTGGCGGAAATCGACGCCCAGCAGTTCTTTGACCCCATCGGTGTTTTGTCCCGGGAACATATGATCGAAGCTCCCCAGTTCCCCCAAAGTCACTTTTACTACTGGAAAAACAAAAAAGGGGAGCACGATATCGTTCTCTTTATCGGCGATGACCAGCCGGATTTCAAGATTTATGATTTTGCCGGCTGTGTGCTGGATTTTGCACAATCTTACGGGGTAGATCGTGTTTATACCTGTGCCGCCGCGATGACCAATATCCACTTCACGGAGCAACCCCGGGTGTGGGCGGTGGCGACCAACAAACCGCTGATTGAAGAGTTGAAGAAATATGATTTGCTGCAAAAAGGCAGCATCCAGATTGCCGGATTAAACGGCTTGCTGCTGGGTCTGGCCAAAGAAAGAAAATATAACGGTATCTGCGTCATGACCGAGGTCCCGTCACAGACATCGCGGATGGAAAATCCGATGGCGGCGCTGGCTATTTTAAAAACCTTCATGCGGTTATTGGATATTGAAGTCGATACTAAAGAATTGGCCGAAAATGCCAAAGAAGTCACCGAGCAAATTAAACAGGCAATGACGATCGCCATGGGTGAGTATATCGAACATTTTACCCAGCCTATCTGGGAACAGGGCGATGACGATGAGGAAGAGGATGAGGGCGATGACGAAGGGAATATCGCGGACCAAAATTAAAGTACGGGGCAATTAATTGATAATCAATGATGTGATTGTAGAAATGGCCGATACCGGCAAAGTCCTGGTGAATACACACCTGACGGCGCTTTCCGATATGGCTGCGCCCGATATTAAGAACTTCCGGCAGGTTTGGAAAACAATCGATCCCAAGAGGCGCCGCGAGATTATTATCAGGTTGAATGAGTTAGCTTCAGACAGTGTGGAATTGAATTTTGACAATATCTTTCTGAATTGTCTCCGCGACCCGGATGCGGATGTCCGCTCCGAAGCGATCAACGGCCTCTGGGAAAACGAAGAACCGGCGCTGATCCCCCTGCTCATCGATTTGTTGAATAATGACCCGGAAGAAAAAGTTCAGGTTACCGCGGCGCAGGCATTGGGCCGGTTTGCGTTGATGGCGGAAATTAACTCGATTGCGCCGAAGTATGCCATCCAGGTAGGACAGGCGCTGCTGGATGTTTTTAACGACGGGAACAAACCCGTAGAAGTCCGGCGACGGGCCCTGGAAGCAGTCTCGCCGTTGACCACGCAGCAGGTCAAGACCGCGATTAAAACCGCCTATGAAAGCCTTGACGAGAGATTGAAAATCGGCGCCGTCTATGCGATGGGGAAAAACTGCGATACCAAATGGCTGCCTTTCCTGTTGAAAGAATTAAAAAACAGCGATGCGGAAATACGTTACGAAGCTGTCACTGCCTGCGGTGAACTTGGCGATGAAGATATCATGCAATATTTGATTCCTGCCGCCAATGATGAAGACATCGATGTGCAGCTGGCGGTCATGCAGGCGCTGGGGAAAATCGGAGGCAATGAAGCTAAATTATACCTCCAGAAGCATGCCGATGAACCAAACGAAGCGTTAAGGGATGCCATCGAAACCGCGCTGAATGAAATTTCGATTCTTGATGATATGACCGCACTGGAGATTGCTCCGCAACCTGACGAACATGAACATTAAAGGCAAAAAGGTCATCATCCGTCCCAAGAAAATTTCCGATGCGGTGAACGATTACCGGTGGCAGACCGACCCGGAACTTTCGGCACTGGATGCTATGATTCCGACAACGATGTCCTACCGCGAGTTCTACCGCGAGTATATCGATTGGCTCAGGCATCCTTATGAGGGCCGGATTACTTTCGGCGTCGATACCCCCGAAGGGAAGCATATCGGTAATTGTGTTTATTATAATATTGATGAACTCAACGCGGAAACCGAGATAGGTATTATGATCGGCGACCGTGATTACTGGGACAAGGGATACGGCACAGATATTATCGGTTCGTTAATTGATTATGTTTTCAGCTTGCACAAATTCAATCGGGTGTATCTAAAAACCCTGGAGCATAATTCCCGGGCACAAAAATGCTTTGAGAATTGCGGTCTGACCGCTTGCGGACACAGGGAACAGGACGGTTATCATTTCCTGCTGATGGATTTGGACTACGATAAGTGGCAAGCCTCAAAGAACCAAACTAAGTAAATATTGGAATCCCGGATATTAAGTCAATTATCGAGGATTAGCAAATGAGGAAATCGTTATTACCCGAAGGCGGCGTTAATCTTTTCCAGGGGATCAAAGCTAAATGCCGGGAATCAGAAGCATCCGGACAGAAACTATACCGTTTATCCATCGGACAACCCGCCGGGCCGGCCCTTCTGAGCGCCAGAAAAGCGGCCGCGGAAGCGGTGATGAGCGATAAGGAATCGATGCATGAATATCAGGATAACGGTTCTCCCGGAATTCCCGAATTCGCCAGACGCTTTGTACAGGCCCATTTCGAATTCAGCCTGACCGGAAAAGATGTGGAATACCTGCCGACGCCCGGGAATAAACCGATGCTGGGTCTGGTGCAATTAGCCTGCGGTGCGGCAGAAGGTAAATTTCTCGTCGGCATGACCGATAAACCCGGTTATCCCACGCCCGCCGACTGGTCGAAATACCTCGGCCTGAAACAATATTCTTTACCCTTGACGATGGAAAATGAATTCCGTTTCAAAGCCGCGGATATTAAAAAGAACACCCGGCTGCTGATGGTAAATTATCCCCACAATCCCACCGGGCAAATCGCGACCCGCGAATGGTGGCGGGAAATATGTGCGGCCTGCGATAATAACAACATTCGTATTTTTAACGATAACCCCTACTATATCCTTTCGCACAAAAAAGAGAGCAGCGCTTTAACTGAAGTCGCGACTGATTTCCCGGACCTTTCCTGGGCAGAGGCTTTTTCAGCCTCCAAAGTAATCAGCAACGGCACCGGTTGGAGAATTGGCGCAATCGTCGGTTCGCCGGATTTTGTCGGGGATATTGCCACCATAAAAGGCAATACCGACAGCGGTTTCGCGGCTCCCATGGCCGTCGGTGTATTGAACGCCATGGAAAACGACAAAGCCAATGTCGCGGCTTGCCGCGAATTGTACAAGCGCCGTATTAAAATACTGTCTGATATCCTGGTTAAAAACGGCATGCGGCCGGCCATTGAACCGGGCGCGGGTTTTTTCACACTCTGGCAGCGGCCGGATAAAGCCTTCGGGGAAGAAATCAGGGACGCCCAACATTTCAATTACTTGATGATCGAGAAAACCGGTGTGGTTGGGGTGCACTTTGAGCCTTACATGCGGTATTCAGTCACCGGTGACATTGAAGGTATGGCTAAAGTCATTCAAAATGCTTTTGCTCAGGCTAATATCGGCTATCAATAAATACGTTTTTGTCATTCCTGCGAAAGGTTGAGACCGCAGTCGAAATACCCGTAGGCCAGAGGCCGGAGGTACTCAGCTCAACGAGCTGACGTATGAAGCCCTTAAGGCAAATGCACAGGAATCTATAATAGTATTTGATTATTGTGATGGTATGGGTAAGAGAAGCATTGCCCACCACCCCAAACAATAACGGCGAAAGCCGGTATCCATAATCCAAAGCAGACTGTCTAAAATGTTTTTCTCCTTTCGCAGACTTATTTTACACTGTATTGTAAAGGACGCTTTACTTTGTGAAAATAATATGTTACGATATAAAAAGTAAAGGTTGTTTTACATTTGCCCCCAAGGAGGACGAATATTCAAAACAAAATTAAACTACTGCGGGAACAAAATGGTTTTACGCAGCAGGACCTGGCGGAAAAAGTCAGCGTTTCCCGGCAGACGATTATCTCCCTGGAGAGCGGCCGGTACAACCCCTCGATTTTTCTGGCGTATCACATCGCCCGGGTTTTTAACCTGACCATCGAAGACGTATTTTTATTTGAGGAGAAAAACAAGGAATGAATATACGGAAGCATTTAAAAGGCCAATTATTATTTGCATTTGCATCCATGGTAATTGGGGTGATTGCACTGGTTATTTTTATATTATTGGCGCTTAATGGAACGGTCCGAGGTAATATTTTTGTTTATACGGGTACGGTTGCAATTGGATTTCTGCTGGGGGGAATTCTTTTAGTTGTAGATTATTTTATAACAAGCCGTAATCCATCAAGAAAAAAACGAATAGAAAAGCAGATGGAGTTAAACAACGAAGAAAGGAAAATATTTCTCAGGACTAAATCAGGCAACGAAGCTTTCGGGTTTTCTCTGTGGCTGGTAATGGGGCTATGGGGATTGAGTACGTTGGTAAATACGTCATTGAACACAATCTTCCCGTTTTTGCTGGGGTTCATGTTCCTGAGTTATTTGGTGTCCATGGTGGTTAATACACAAAAATATTAAGTTTAGTCTATGAATTTTCCAGCGCCAGCTTATCCATTTCCAGCTGCACGGGAATTGGATATTCGCCGGTGAAGCAGGCAGTGCAGAATGAATCGCCGGGCAGATTGACCGACTTCAGCAATCCGTCCAGGCTGAGATAACCCAGTGAATCGGCGCCGATAAATTGGCGGATTTCCTCGACCGACTTGTGCGACGCGATTAATTCTTTGCGGGTGGCCATGTCGACGCCGAAGAAACAGGGATACTTAATCGGGGGGGCACATATCCGCATATGGATTTCTTTTGCTCCGGCCCGTCTGATTAAATCAACTACTTTCGGAGTCGTGGTGCCGCGGACGATACTGTCATCGACCACCACCATCCGTTGTCCCTTCAGCATTTGGGGCAGAGGGTTGAATTTCAATTTCACTCCGAGGTCGCGGATACGCTGGTCAGGCGCAATAAATGTGCGCCCCACATAACGGTTTTTCAGCAGTCCTTCGCAATAGGGTTTATTGGCTTCTTGCGCGTAACCGATACCGGCGGCTGTGGCGGTGTCAGGCACGCCCATGACGGCATCTGCATCAACCGGGTATTCCTTTGAAAGGTTGGCGCCCATCGCCGTTCTGGTAGGGTAGATTAATTGACCGTTCATATAGCTGTCCGGCCGTGCGAAGTAAATATACTCAAAGATACAAAGCGACCGTTTGCGGATTGGTTCGCGGAAACTTTCTACTCCGTTCTGACTGATGCGGATAATTTCGGCGGGTTCGATTTCCCGGATAAGTTTGGCGCCGATGTGGTCGAGGGCACAGCTTTCGGAGGCTACCACAAATCCGCCGTTGAGTGAACCCAAACACAGCGGACGGACTCCCCACGGGTCGCGAAACACGTAAAGAGCATCTTTGGTCAGCATAACCGTGGAATAAGCGCCCTGCAAGCGGCGCATGGCGTACCTGATGCGTTCTACCCAGTCGGTAGATGGTGCTGATAGAATGAGATCCCCGACAACTTCGGTGTCGGTAGAACTGCGGAAATTATAGCCCTGCTCGCAGAGTTCGCGGTATAAATGGGCGGAATTGACAATGTTGCCGTTGTTGCCGATGGCGATTGTATCATTGCCGGTGCCGAGGACAAGGGGCTGGATATTCATCCTTCGGCTGGAACCGGTGGTAGAGTAGCGGTTGTGACCGATGGCAATGTGGCCGCTTAATTGGCCGAGGGCATTTTCATCGAATACCTGGGAGACGAGGCCCATATCGCCGTAGAACTGAATCTTCTTACCGTCAGAGGTGGCGATACCGGCGCTTTCCTGNNGTAAGTTTGCCACTTTCTCCCCAGCTTCCTCTACAACCTTATTATAGTCTTTTTCGCCAACTGCGGTCAAACGTGTATTGAATTACAGTTTCCCGGAGGAATTAACTCATTCCCGGGCTTTGATATTATTCACCAACCAATTTAAAAACGTTTCTGTCTCTTGGGTTCCGTCCAGCGTGAAGTCCACTTCATGCAGCAGGCTCTGACTGGTGGCGCCGCCGGTCACCAGCACGGTCAATCCCATAAACTCCTGCCTTTCCCGGGCGACCCGGATGGCGCGGAACGCAGGCAGGTCGCCGATGTCATCCCCGAGATAGATTGCTCCGCTGAGATGGTATTGCTGAATGAGACCGGTGACCGCTGTGCCTTTATCGATATCCACCCCGGGCACGATGCCGATATTGGTTTTTTCGTCCATTAGACGAAGGTTTTTAATGTGAGGAGACTTCTCCAGAAAGTCCAGTATCTGCTGTTTGGCTGTCGAAGGCTGCTGCACAGTGTTGTAGTGCACGCTGATGGAAGCCCATTTATCCTGAACGATGACACCGTCAATGGACCGTAAAGTTTCCAGTTCAGCCGCCAGGGCGCGCATATCGGACAGCGAGGCCGAAACATCCGGGTGCAGCACGGCCTGACCGTTTTCCCACCATTCCATCCCGTAATGACCGATGTATTTGACGCCGGGGATGTTGATGATTTCCCGTAGGGCCCCGGTTTTCCGTCCGGAAATGACGGCCAGCAGGTCAAGACGGGAAGTAAGTTCGGTTAACTGTGGTATTGTCGGCGGCGGAATGGGTGTTTCCAGAAAATCCCGGGGAATCGGGCTGATAGTGCCGTCCATATCGGTAATTAAACCGAAAGGCTTACGCCGGATGATTTTTTTAAGCGATTCCAGATTGTCGAGAAGACATGCCACAATTTAAATCTAGCAGGTGGCCGGACGAATAGTCAAAACAGCCGTCATTAACAGCCGGTTATTTTACCGACCAGCTGACATTATAGCTGCCTTCAGTTTTCGTGCCGGTAATCACCAGTTGATAGATGCCGCCGTTGTCCGCGTTGATTTCAGTTGTACCCGAAGTGCCGGCAGTCAGGTTCGAAACCGCTGTTTTGGACGGGTCCAGTATCTGAATGGATAATGTTCCGCTCTTCACTGCCGATGAATATGTAAAATCAATTGTTTTTCCTGCGCTGGTACTTATCCCAAAGGTATTCGTGCCGTTAAAATAATGATAGGATTCCTGGGCATGATTGGGACCATTTGACCCGACCGCGCCCACCAGTTCAGCATCACACGACGAAAAAACTAAACATGAAAACAAAACTAAAACAATGATAATTCCAACCAGCCGCTTACTCATTACGGAATCCCCTTTAATCATAATTATCAATTATGATTAACAAACTTTTCTCATTATATGTTCCTGTCCGAAAATTGTCAAACTTTTTAAAACCTGTCGTCTGAAAGCTGGCAGATGATGTTTTTCATTGACAGCCTCACGCGGTTAGCTTAAAATCAATTGTAATTGCTTGATTTGGAGTTAATATCGTGAATAGCGACGAGATTAGAAGTTCTTATTTAAAATTTTTCGAGGCCAAAGGGCACAAAATTGTGCCCAGTTCCTCATTGATTCCTTACGGCGACCCGACATTACTGCTGACCAGCGCCGGCATGGTGCAGTTTAAACCTTATTTTACCCAAAAAGCCGTGCCCCCGGCCCCGCGCCTGACCACCTGTCAGAAGTGTTTCCGCACTACGGATATGGATTCTGTCGGGGATGCGACGCACTGCACCTTTTTCGAGATGCTGGGTAATTTCAGTTTCGGCGATTATTTTAAGAAGGAAGTGATTCCCTGGGCCTGGGAATATGTCACTCAATACCTGAAAATCCCCCCGTCCCGCCTCTGGGTCACGGTTTTTCGTGACGATGATGAAGCCTTCGAAATATGGCGGCAAACCGGAGTGCCCGAAAACAGGATTGTGCGGTTAGGGGAAAGCGACAATTTCTGGGGTCCGGCCGGTAATTCCGGGCCGTGCGGCCCCTGCACTGAAATTCATTATGATTTGGGCGAAAAACACGGCTGCGGCAAACCGGACTGCAAACCCGGCTGCGACTGCAAACGCTATACTGAAATTTGGAACCTGGTTTTTACCCAGTTTTACCAGGACGAAAGCGGCAAACGCACCAATCTGCCCAAACCCAACATCGATACCGGTATGGGTTTGGAGCGGGTTACTACTATCATGCAGGGCAAAACTTCGATGTATGAGACAAATGTTTTTGCCCCGCTGCTGCAAAAAGTGACCGATTTATCCGGCACGAAATACGGCGCTAATGCTGTTACCGATAATGCCATGCGCATTGTGGCCGAACACGGCCGGGCGATTACATTCCTGCTGGCAGACGGCGTGATGCCGGGCAAAGAGGGACGCGGCTATGTGCTGCGGCGACTTTTACGCCGCGCCGAGTATTTCGGCGAGACATTGGCCCACGAAAAACCGTTCCTGACCGCGGTCGCGGAAGAAGTGATTAAAAATATGGGGCATGTCTACCCCGAACTCGAAACCAATCAAAAACATATCATGCATGTGATTACGCTGGAGACAGAGGGTTTCCGCAAGACACTGCCTGTCGGACGCGGCATGCTGGAAAACATTATCAGTAAAATTAACAGCCAGCAGGGACAGGCTAAAATAATTCCCGGCAACGATGCCTTTATCCTCCACGATACCTACGGGTTCCCCATCGATCTGACGAAAACAATCGCCGCATCGCACGGTTTTACGGTGGACGCGGCCGGTTTTGACGCGGAAATGGAAAAGCAGCGGGAACGTGCCAAATCTGCCCAGAAACACGGTGTCGGCGGCAATGCGACCGTCACGATGGAATCAAACATGGAATGGAAAAAAGGCTCGCCGCTGCCCGTTTTTACCGGTTATGATAAAACCGGCGCGAATGCCGTTATCCTTGCGCTATTATCCGAAGGCGAATCGGTGGGAGTCTTGAACGAAGGGCAAGAAGCCAGTCTGGTGCTGGATAACACGCCGTTTTACGCAGAAATGGGCGGGCAGGTCGGTGATACAGGTGAAATTATCGGGAAATCCGGTCGGTTCGCCGTCACGGATACGGTAAAAACAACGTTAGGAATAATTGTACACCGCGGTAAAATGCTCCGCGGTACCATATCCACCGGCGACACAGTTGAGGCTGAAGTCAACCGGGAACGCCGTCTGGATATTTCCCGTAACCATACCGCGACACATATCCTGCAGCATGCCTTGAGACAGGTATTGGGAAAACAGGTACAGCAGCGGGGTTCGCTGGTCACGCCGGACAGATTAAGGTTCGATTTCTCCCATCTTGTGGCAATGATGCCGGATGAAATCCAGAAAGTCCAGCATCTGGTAAATCAGTTTATCCGTGAAAATCTGCCGGTCTATGCCGAGGAAATGTCATATCAGCAGGCAGTCGACCAGGGCGCCACGGCCCTTTTCGATGAAAAATACGGGGATGTCGTGCGCGGTTTAAAAATCGGTAGGCCGCCGGTAAGTTTTGAATTATGTGGCGGGACGCACGTCGGCGCAACCGGCCAAATCGGCTTCTTTCACATTGTCACCGAAAGCAGCGTCGGTTCGGGTTTACGACGTATTGAAGCGGTCACCGGACGGGGCGCAGAAGAGTATGTCCGCAAGCTGACCGAAGATTTGCAAGTTATCGCACAATCCGTTGGCGGCACTGCTGAAAATGCGAAAGAAAAAGCAGCCGAAACGATTAGTGCCCTGGAAAACGAAAAGAAACTGCGCCTGGCGGTTGAGAAAGAGCTGGCGCATAAAGTTGTTGAATCCCTGCCGGTAGAAGAAATAAACGGCGTCAAAGTCATTGCCGCGCAGGTGCCTTCATTAACGCCGCAAGTTGTCCGGGATATGAGCGATTCGCTGCGGGAACGCATCAAGAGCGGCATTATCGTCCTGGCGACAGTCTCTGAAGATAAACCTTCATTTTTGGCGGTGGTGACGCAGGACCTTGTTGGCAAAGGTTTTAATGCCGGCAATATCGTGCGCGAAGTTGCCAAAGTAACCGGCGGCAGCGGCGGCGGCAAACCCACCATGGCCCAGGCCGGCGGCAAGGATAAAACCAAAATCGAAGAGGCGCTGCAATCGGTGAAAAAACTGGTTGCGCAGCAGGGAAAATAATGGGGCGTACGCTGGGAATTGACGTCGGCGACCGGCGAATCGGGCTGGCTTTAAGCGATTCCGGCGGAATTCTGGCCAGTCCGTTGACCATCATCGAGCATACCACGGAACCTGCGGATATCGAAGCTATCCTGAAAATCGCTCAGGAACGCGAAGCCGAGCGGATAATTGTCGGCTTGCCGCGCCTGATGAACGGCGATATCGGCCCCCAGGCGCAGAAAGTGCAGGCTTTTACCGAGGTAATGCGTTCGCATACTCAAATCCCGATCGAATACCGCGACGAACGTTTGACGACGGTAACGGCGCAGCGGCTGCATCAGGAATCGGGGTTTAAAAAGAAAAACCGGAATAACCGCAACATCAGATATGATGCCATGGCCGCGGCGGTGATTTTACAGGACTATCTGGAAGAAATGGCAGCCAACAAACAAAGAGAAAACAAATTATGAATGAAATCCGTATCCTGAAAACCTGCGGCAAAGCGCGCGCCGGTGAATTGAGTACACAGCACGGCGTTATCAAGACTCCGGTTTTGTGTCCGGTCGGCACGCAGGGTTCGGTGAAAACATTAACCCCCCGGGATGTGCGCGACGTCGGTATGAACATGATACTGGCCAATACTTATCACCTGTACTTGAGGCCGGGCATCCCGACGATTGAAAAACTCGGTGGTTTACATAAGTTTATGAACTGGGACGGGGCGATATTGACCGACAGCGGCGGATATCAGCTTTACAGCCTCTCCAAACTGCGGCAGATTAACGATGAAGGTGTTATGTTCCAGTCCCATATTGATGGCAGCCGGCATGAATTTACCCCGGAACTGGCAATTAAGTATCAGGAGTCACTAGGTTCCGATATCATCATGGTGCTGGACGAATGCATCGACCATAATGAAAGCCGCGAACGTGTTCACGCTGCGATGGTGCGGACCCACCAATGGGCGGAAAGGTGCCTGAAAGCGCATCACAGGCCGGGACAGGCGTTATACGCGATTGTCCAGGGCGGACTTTTCCCGGACTTGCGAAATCAATCGGCGGAATACCTGACTAAGCTGGAATTTGACGGTTTTGCCCTGGGGGGATTGAGCATCGGGGAGCCGAAGCAGGTAACATTTGACATAACGGAACAAATCACTGCGCTTTTGCCGCTGGATAAACCCAGATATTTAATGGGAGTGGGCGCGCCGGAAGATGTGGTGGAATGTGTCGCGCGCGGCATCGATATTTTTGATTGCGCCATGCCGACACGTGTCGCACGGAATGGTGCGCTCTATACCCGGGCGGGCAGGGTGGATATCGAAAATGCCATTTACAGTCAGCAGGCCGGGCCGATCGACAACACCTGTCATTGTTATACCTGCAGCAACTTTTCCGCGGCCTATTTGCATCATCTTTTCCGCAGCAAGGAATTACTCGCCTACCGTCTGGCCACGATTCACAATCTGGCTTTTATGAGCAATCTGGTGCAGGATGTCAGGAATTCGATACTGGGCGGCACATTTGATACCTTTAGAAATCAGTTTTTGTCTACCTACAAAACCACCGACGAACAAACCCGCATCAGTCAAAAACAAAAATGGTTTGAAGCCAGACAGCGAGAATCAACGGATTAAAGACACGATCGGCTTCATTTTTATTTGCCGATAACCGTGTCGCCGCAGTGTTCGCAGTTGATATTTCTGACGACTTTCAGTTCGGTGAATTTAATGTTCAGCCCGTCGTAAATCAATAGCCTGTCCGTTAGCAGCGTCCCGATTCCCGTAATATATTTGATCACTTCAGTGGCTTCAATCGCGCCGATGACAGCCGGGGTCGTGCCGAGTACCGGGAATTTGTGTTCCTGCGGCAAAGCATGATAGACGCATTTGATGCAGGCGCTTTTCCCGGGGATTACTGTCATCGTCCGGCCTTCCAAACCGGAGACGGCGCCGTGAATAAAAGGAACTTTGTGCTTCACGGCGGCTTTATTTAACAGAAACCGGGTGGACAGGTTGTCCATCGCGTCCACAATCACGTCAAACCCTTCCGTCAATTGCGCGGCATTGCTTTCGTCGATGGTTATATGGACCGTTTCGATGGTAATATTTTTGTTTAATTTCGTTAATTTGTCATAAGCGGATGCGGTTTTCGCTTTGCCGATGTCTTTGTCCCCGTGCAAAATCTGGCGGTTGAGGTTGCTGAGTTCCACTTTGTCGTTATCGATAACCCGGACCGTCCCCACGCCGGCTGCCGTCAGGTAGAGCGCAACCGGGGAACCAAGTCCGCCGGCACCGGCAATGACAACACTCGCCTTCTTTATCTTTTCCTGTCCGGCTTCACCGATACCGGGAATCATTATCTGGCGGTCGTAACGCTGTTTTTCTTCAGGCGAAAGCATCAACAATCACACCTAAGCAAAGAATTTACTGGCGACGGCGTAAGCCCTCAAATCCACGGTTTTTATACCGTCGGAGACTTTTTCCAGCGGCACCCCGACAATCCTGACACCTTTAAGCGCGGTCATTTCACCGAATTTCTTATTTTTTATTAAATTAGTAGCCTTGACGCCGAAAGCAGTTGCCAATGTCCGGTCGTAGGACACCGGCGTTCCTCCCCGCTGAATATAACCTAATGTTGAGACACGGGTTTCAATGCCCGTTCGCTGCTCGATGATTTCTCCCAATTGCTGCCCGACGCCGCCCAGCCGTGGGGCGGGGCTGTCTTCGCCCGCAGGTTTTTCCTGGGTGATATTTTGGCCTAATAACTTAGCGCCTTCCGCCGCCACGATGATGCTGAAAACGATGCCGCGGTTCCGGCGGCTGATCAGCTTTTCACACATGCTTTCAAGTCTTTGTTCGGTAACGGGCACTTCCGGAATCAAAATTTCGTCCGCGCCGTTGGCCAGTCCGGAATAGGTCGCGATCCAGCCGGCATCGCGCCCCATTACTTCCAGCACCATCACGCGGTGATGACTTTCCGCGGTGGAACGGAGTCTGTCCAGCGCATCGGTGGCGATTTGCACAGCAGTCTGGAATCCGATTGAAAAATCCGTTTGGGTGACATCATTATCAATTGTTTTCGGGATACCGACCAGCGGGATACCCTGTTTGAACATCTTATAGGCAAGGCTGAGCCCGCCGTTGCCGCCCAATACCACCAGCGCTTCTAATTTTAAAACATTAAAACGGTCTTTGACCCTTTGCACGCCGTTTTCGATACGCAGCGGACTGACACGTGAAGTCCCCAGTATCGTCCCGCCCCTGTCGATAATGCCGGAAGTCCGCACAACACTCAGTACTTCGTCGTCGTGTTCCAGCAGGCCTTCCCAGCCGTTGTGAATGCCGATAACTTCATAACCCGACCAGATGGCGGTCTTGGCACAGGCGCGGATTGCCGCGTTCAGCCCCGGGCAATCGCCGCCGCTCGTCATGATGCCGATCCTCGGTTTTCGTTGTTCCATAAACTCCCTCCAGGAATTGACTGTCTGATTACAATTTAGATGGTTGCTGGTTCTGTGTCAAGATGAAGTCAGGCGGTATGTTAAAAATGTAACTCCATCGCCCGGGGCGGGCAGGTCTTGATACAAATGCCGCAGCCGATACATTTCTTATCGTGAAAACTGGTCTGCCGCGTGACCATGTCCAATTCGAAAGCACCGACCGGACAGACGGTGATGCAGGCGCCGCAGTGGGTGCACCGCTCTTCGTTGCGGGTCACATCCTGGCTCAGGGATTCCAAAATGACGCCGGCTTCCTTCAAGTATGCAATGCCCTTTTCATATTCTTCCTGTTTACCTTTCAACTCCAGCACCATCAAACCTTCTTCGTCCTGTGTTACCGAAGCCTTAAGGATGGTAAATTCAAGGTCGTGGTCTTTGATGAGATGGGATACAATCGGCCGGTCCACCAGTCGCTTGGGAAAGCGTAAAACTATTTTCTTATCTACCATTTTACTGTTACCTTCTTCGACTATTTACTGATTTTGATTATTGGGCTATCGGACGCTCGTTCAGCGGTTTGAAAGTCACCCCTGATTCTACGCCCGGCAGCGATGCCACGGGTTGCGTCAGTTCAAATTTACCGGCCTTAATCCAATCTTTAAGGGTGTTGGCAATTTCCGCCGCCCGCGGATAACTGGAGAGCGAGGCCGTCGGCACTTTTTTACCCTGTACTGTCACCTTGCCGCTCTTTAGCTGGGCATAAGTCACTTCGCCGACCGACTCATTACGGCGGTTGGGATAGGCATCAGAATAATCGACAATTGTGCCGATAATCTGGTCGTCGGTGACGGTGGTGTACTGCAGGATTTCCTCGGACAAAATCGGAATCGGCACCCCGATGCCGACGGTCAAAGTCGGACCATAGCCCAGCATGCTTGTCCCGACCAGCCAGCGCGGGCTCATCTGTTTTAAATCGCCTATAACGGCCAGCGTGCCGGCGCCGCCTTTGGGCACCCCGTTCTCCGCTCTGGCCGTAGTGGGATTAAATTGCGTGCCCTGCCAGGCAACATAGCCGGTGCCGCCGCCTAAAAAGATTTTCGTGCCGATGCCAATTGTCTTATAAAAGGGGTCGTTCAGCAGCGGCGAAAGCTGCCCGGCGCTGCAATAAGTGATATTGCCCAGGTTCGGTTTCAGCATCCCCATGTAGGTGTAGATTGTTTTGTTAGAAAGGTTGGCCGCGACATTATAATTCTGGTAGGCATTGCGGACATTGAACAACACTGCCTCATTCAGGTCTTTGATGTTTATCCAGGTTTCCAGCTTTTTACGGGGGTAACAGTCCGTGCCGTAAGCGGTTGCTTCCAGCCGGATATCTTTGCCGGCGACTAATTCTTCGATAACATGCCCGCCGCCGTAGTTGAATTCGCCCGGATGGACTTTGTTCCGCGGGTCGTCGTCCGGCATCGCGGTCGCGCCGAGAAATAAATCCACGGCCGCCAGTCCGGTGTAAGCCGGGACATCATTCAAGTAAGAACGTCCGCCGCCGAGTTTGATGCGCGGCTTGGAATGCCCGATATTAAAATATGCCCCGGAAGAACACATCGGGCCGAAAGTCCCCGTAGTGACAACATCTACTTCCTCCGCTGCGCGCTTCAGGCCTTTTTCCTTAACCACGCCGATAATTTCTTCCGCCGTGAAGACGACGGCTTCGCCTCTTTTGATTTTTTGATTTATCTCTTCAATTGTTTTTGACATGGGACTCCTTTAATTCCAGTTGTTGATTAATGTCCGGGCATAAACAAAAAGCCCGGAAAACTGTTATTTCCGGGCTTGGTTGAGCTTAGCCGTGGGAGATATTAGTCCATCATCCCCGAACCGGCGAAACACCAAGCCCGAGGCATCATCATGATGGATGGCTCTCTTTGAC
>PMCB01000051.1:21474-25510 GCA_003153955.1 Dehalococcoidia bacterium
GAATCCCGTATCCCGCTCCACAAAATTCGATTTATCCCACTAAATAAGTTCCGGTCCCCACCGCGATCAACTCGTCTAACTCGTTTCGCAGTTCCGTCCGGACGGACGCTACTTTCTTTCCTGCCCGCAGAATTGTGCCGGACGCAACAAATCGGCTGCCCTTCCCCGGTCTCAGATAATCGATGCGCAGGTCGACGGTACCGCCTTTGATGATTAGAGGGTGTTCGGCAGTGCCGGTTTCAAAACGCCAGGCGCCGTCCCTTGCCAGAATAAATGCCGCTTCACTGTCCAGTATTGTCGCAATCATTCCGCCGTGCAGGATTTTAAAGTGACTGTTGCCTACCAGTTCATCACGCATTTCAAAACGGATGCAGCCGGTTTCAATATCAAAATTACTCGCGTTGAGCCCCAGCAGATGGTGAAAAGGCAGTTCGCTGATTTTCTCACGAAGTGTTTTCAGGAATAATTCTTGTTCTTCATTCATATTGCCTGCTCCCGTTGTTTGCCTCTGCCGCGCTGCTTTTTACCTGTTTATTTTAGTGTATCTGCACTTTGGAGAAAACGCAAACGGCGGAACTGATAATATTGAATGACGGACAGTACGCCGGGAAAATGAAGGTTGAATTCCGGTTTATGTCAGGAAGCCGTTAAAAGGGAAAAACGGTTCGGTCGCTATTCGTCTCTATTTATACTTTTATCACTAAAGTAAATACAGCAGCTTAACACGATTAATATTAATACCAGCGGGAACAGGATTAATTCAAAGTTTGCTTCGTGATAAGTATTGATAGTGATTAATGCAGCTTTATTGTGTGTGTAGGCGATTAAGAAGGTTATCAGCAGCACGGTTGCAGAACCCAGCCCCGCGGTAAGTCCTAACGCGACCACTGTTTCTTTTATCATTTTGCGGGATAATTTCAGTCTTTTTTGCATTTTAACCTCCTCGAAAGAATCAAAATATGGTAAAAATGGTTTTTTTGCAATTACCTATGTGTATATGGATGATTATACGTATGTGTTTCATAGGTATCAATAGGTATATACGTAGGTATTTGATAATAATTTAAGGATATTTACTCAATAGCCGTTGGCTCCGGCCGGGTTTAGGCGGGAATATCAAATGGTTGGGGGTTTTCTTCGCGAAAGCATATTTTAGATAGCAAACAACGCATCACGCTGTTATGATAATAGGTAGTCATGAAAACGCAATTGATTATCACCCACCCGGGCAGCGCTCATTTTGATGAAGTGACCGCTATCAGCTTTTTGCTGGCTGAAAAAACAGCCGCGCAGTTCCGTATCGAAAGGCGTGAACCCTTGCCGGTGGAATTGGAAGATCCAGATATCTGGGTAATCGATATCGGTTTGCGCCATGAGCCGGAGAAACATAATTTCGATCATCACCAGTCACTGGATTGCCCTGCATCATTCGTTCTCGTAGCCGGTTACCTGGGGTTATTGGAAACTATGTCGGTGATGCCATGGTGGCAGTTCAAAGACAGTGTTGACCGTATCGGTCCGGTGGAGAGCTCGGTAATATTTCATGCCGGGGACGACCTCGTCAACCGGAATCCGGTAGAAAGCTGGCTGGTTACACGGTTCGCCGGTGAATCGGAACAATGCATCCCGATGCTCAAAGATTACGGCAAAAAACTAATCGGGGAAGCTAAAACACTAAAAAAACAGATCGATTACTGGAAAACTGCCGAAAGGCTGGTAATTGCGGGCGTGCCGGCTGTGCTCGGTGAAACCAGGGAATCCGCGGGATTGGATGAATTTCGCCGCCTGGAGAAAAATCCGCCGGATATCGTCATTTCCCTCGACCGGACCGGCAGCGGCTGGCGCCTTTACCGTTATGACGGTGCACCGGTGAATTTCACCTTGATTGCGGATAGTCCGGATATTGCTTTTGCCCACAAAAACGGATTCATGGCGAAAACAAAAGAGCGTCTGCCTTTAGATGCGCTGATTAGCCTGGTGAGCAAAGCGGTCACCGCTCATTAATATAGGAAGTAGGGTTTAAAGTATAATGGAACACCCTGAAAATACTGCCCCTTTCGATAACGGGGTGTTAATAGAATTGGTCACCACGCGCATGCCATTCGGCAAATATCAGGGGCGTACTCTTTGCGATTTGCCGGAGCCGTATCTGGCATGGTTTCAAAGAAAAGGTTTCCCACCCGGGCATATCGGGCGCCTGTTAGCCGTGCTTTACGAAATCAAACTTAACGGATTGGAATATCTTTTAAAACCGCTGCGGAAAAATACCCCGTAAAGCTGCTTCCATTTGCATGTTCAGTCTCCGAAACAGGTCGAAATTGACCTGGCCGATTGCACCAGCGGGTCATCTGATTGGACCACGCGCAAACCCCCGGCCACCTCGGCCAGCGGGACCGCAATAATCGAACTGCCTTTTGCCGCTGCCATGCAGCCGAAAGATTTATTTTCAATCATTTCGACAGTCTTTGTCCCTAATCTGGTGGCGAGTATCCGGTCGAACGGCGTCGGCGTTCCGCCCCGCTGCAGGTGCCCCATTACCACGGTCCGGGTTTCTATTCCGGTGATATCCTCAATTTGCGACCCCAGTATTATTCCCACGCCCCCGAGCCGCACCGGGTCGGATGCCTCTTTGACCACCCTCTGCACGATGACACTCCCGCCCTTCGGTTTTGCCCCTTCCGCCACAACGATAATGCTGAATCGTTTCCCTTTTCTGTTCCTTTCCTTCACCCGTTCGACAATAACATCGAGGTCATAAGGAATTTCCGGTACTAAAATGATATCGGCCCCGCCGGCGACTCCGGAATAGAGCGCGATCCACCCTGCATTGCGCCCCATGACTTCTACGATCATTACGCGGTGATGCGACTGCGCGGTGCTGTGCAGCCGGTCTATTCCTTCGGTGGCGATGGTGACCGCGGTGTCAAAGCCGAATGTGATGTCAGTTCCCGGCAAATCGTTATCGATTGTCTTCGGTACCCCAACCAGGGGGATGCCGTCGTGAAAGAATCTGTTAGCGATGTCCAGTGTCCCGTCGCCGCCGATGCACACCAGGCAGTCGATGTTCATTTTCCTGATATTGGCAATAACAGTTGGCGATGCGTCTTCGAATTCCATTTTATCGCCTTGTTTAACCGACAGTTTATAAGGATTAGCGATGTTCGAAGTGCCCAAAATCGTCCCGCCCTGTGTCATAATGCCCGAGACATCGTCATAATGCAGCGTGCGAAAGCGGTTGTGAAGCAAACCGTCGAACCCATCCGTAATCCCGATAACCTCGATCCCGTCTTCGAGGATGGCCTTTTTGGTAATTGCGCGGATTGCCGCGTTCGTACCGGGACAGTCTCCACCGCCGCTTAAGATGGCAATTCGTTTATTGGATTGCATGTTTGGAGCCTCCGATGTGTTTGAAATCGTATGAAATTAGTATCCTTATGGTATACCCCCCGTCCAGGCCTGTAAAGTATCGTTTATTCGTAGAAAATAACCTTCGGTAAAACCCTGAAAAAATATAAGAATAAATTTAATCACCCCTATTGACATGAGTTAAATGGGCTTTAGAATAAAAATATAGGTATATTAAGCACAGAGTGTATATTGAGCGCGAATAATATCCATAGGCCCGTGAAGCGTATTTGATTCATATTCAAATNNAGGAGGAGTAACAAAAACATGGCAAGGTCAAATTTTTCCGCCAGTTCGGTCAGAATTAAAGTAGTTGGACTCGGCGGTGGTGGATCAAACGCAGTCACCCGCATGGTCAGAGATGGTGTAGCCGGCGTTGAATTTATCGCGATGAACACGGATGCCCAATCCCTGGCAATTGCCGAAGCCCCCGTCAGGATACAGCTTGGTGAAAAGCTGGTTGGCGGTTTAGGCGCGGGCGGCGATCACACTGTCGGACACAAAGCCGCGGAAGAATGCCGCGATGAAATCAAAGAAGTTGTCAGCAATGCTGAAATGGTATTTATCACCGCCGGTATGGGTGGCGGTACCGGTACCGGTTCTGCCTCCGTTGTTGCCGAAATTGCCAAAG
>PMCB01000124.1:0-9180 GCA_003153955.1 Dehalococcoidia bacterium
GGGCAAATACCGAGACCGCAGTCGAAGGTACTTCTGGAGGTCGAAACCGTAAGTACTTTGCGTAGTTTTTCGAAGCAAAGTATAAGGGTTAATTCGAAGTAAAGTAAGGAACTCAACTGCCAAAAATGCCGAAAGGGGCATTCCCCGCGTTTCTGTAGGGGCGAGTTTCCCGAAGGTACTCGGCCGCAGGCTGATGTAGAACTCGCCCGCCTGATTCCGGGGGAAAACATGCCAACGTTGGAACACCGAATTTCACCCTCCAATTCGGCAAAGTCATTCCAGTTTGGGCCAAAATCCCAAATCGCAGCTCATCATCCCGTTTACCGCGAGGGGCAGCGCATAATCAATTTCAAGAATTGTTTCCCCAAATTTCAAATAGGGAAAATTACACATTCTGAGGATACGCAGTACCCGAAGAATCTCCCTCTCAACTGGCACCATTGAAGAATAGATTCTTGCCTGCGCAGGAATGACAATGTTTGATTTGTAATATAGATTTTACCGAAAGTCTTTCAACTGAAGGAAAATTGTTTCGATATTTCTATTTCGGATTTTTTTAACACTTGATTATTGATTCTTGATTATTCTTCCCCGCATGGTTTAAAGTAAACCTGTTGGCTAATCTCATTAAACCTTTCCAGGCAAATTTGTGTAAAAGGAAAACAGATAATGAAAGCAGTGATATTTAAGGAATTAGGCGTCATTGAAGTGCAGGATGTACCGGAACCGGAACCGGCCCCCGACCAGATTAAGGTTAAAATCGGCTATGCCGGCATCTGCGGCTCCGACCCGATTATTGTCATCGGCGGGCTCGAAGAGTTTCCCCATCAGGAAGGCAGCATCGGCTGGCTGCAAAAACCCGGCCCTCCCCACCCCGGCCCGAAAATCATGGGCCATGAAGCTTCCGGCACCATTGTGAAAATCGGCAAAGATGTCCGCTCCGATTTCAAAGTCGGGCAGCAGGTCGCCATGGATTTAAGGAATCCCTGCGGCAAATGTTATTTTTGCCTCAATGGCATGCAGAATTTCTGTGAACATTTCTCCAATCATCCGGGCGCGATGGCGGAGTACGGCTGCTATCAGCCGGAAGCCCTGTTCCCACTACCGGACGATGTCTCCCTGGAAACCGGCGCTTTTCTGGAACCGGCGTCCATCGCGGTCCATGCCGTCGATAACGCCCACATGAAAATCGGTGATACGGTTTTGATTACCGGCGGCGGCTCCATCGGTTTACTAATCATGGAAATCGCTTTAAGAAACGGCGCCTCGAAAGTCATGGTCTCCGACCCGATTGCCGAAAAAAGAAAACTGGCATTACAACTTGGCGCGGATGCCGTCGTCGACCCGCTAAAGGAAAACCTGCTGGAAGTATCCAAAAAATTCACCGGCGGTCACGGCTTCAATGTCAGTTTCGAAACTACAGGTATCCTTGCCCTTGCCCGTCAGCTTATTTTACTGGCCGAATGCAACGGCACCGTGGTCTGGGTCGCCACTTACCAGGGCAATCGCGATGTCGGCGTGCCGATAACTTACACCCACACCAAAGAAATCACCATCCATAACGTTGCGCCCTCCCCGTACGCGGATTATAAAGCATTGAACATGTTAGCCAAATTGGACCTCAAACCGCTGACCACTGTTTTTCCGTTGACTGACGCGCTTAAAGCCTTCGAAGCCCACAAAGCCGGCAAAGACGTCAAAATTATGCTGAAACCGTGACCTTTCATCTCTTAGGCATTCATTATTTTATGTAAACTAACCAAAAAGGGCGGCTGATTTGAAAAATCAGCCGCCCCAATATTTCGCCGGAAATTAACTCCTCCGGGTTTACTCTTTTCCCAAACTCTTCTTTAAATCGTGGTCGATCCAGAAACGCGCCCCGTAAAGACTTAAACGGCTCGGGCCCCCCGTTCCCATCCACACCGAATGTATCTGGCCGTGATACCCCTTGAGCCAGGGTTGGCACAACGCATATTCCAAAGGCCGCAGCAGCGAGATCGCGTAATGCTGCCGTGCTACCCGCTCGTTCATGTCTTTCATGATTTTCTTGAACTCATCTTCACTCGTCGCCGCTCTGGCCGCCGGGTAGAAGGCGTCCATCACCGGGTCTTTGGTCATCGTCCAATTAACCTTACTGGCCGAATGGAAACGCGTAATGGCCTGGAAAGGCGCGTAACAATGACCGAGGGGTCCGTATTGCCGGAACACCAGTTGGTCGTGCTTCCTGGCGTCTACAAACGCTGTACAGGCATTGGATTCCATNNAGCCGGACTTCCATTTCAATGCCGATATCCGCAAATGATTGTTTAATAATTTCAAAGAGCTTCATGTCGGAAGCAGTATCGACGATGATGTTGGTCTTAAATCCCTTCGGAAAACCGGCTTCCGCCAATAATTGCCGGGCTGCTTCCGGATTATAGGCATACTCCGCCTTCAGGTCCTGCGGCCATTCTTCGTAGGGGAAACCCCACCCTTTCATAACCTTGGATAAATGCCCTGATAAAACCGCAGACGGATAAGGCGAAATCGTGCCGTGATAATGGTCCCTGGCAATAGCCGGCAGGTCCAGCGCCATCTGCATCGCTTTGCGGACCCTGACATCATTAAAAGGAGCCTTATCATTCCTCGGCTGTACGGTTACTGCCTGTGTCGTCGGATTCAGTATCACCTGAATTTCCGGATTGGTCTTGCGGATCCCTTCCGCCTGTTCATAAGAAACCCGGTCCATGATATCGATTTTACCGGCGCGCATAGCTTCCAGCGCCGCATCATCATCAGTAATTATCGCGTATTTAATGGAATCCAGATATGGTACCTTGTTCTGGGGATAGCGCTCGTCATGCCCCCAGTAATCGGGATCTTTCACCAGAAGAGCCTCATGGTTGGGCACAAAATTCTTCAAGATAAAAGGCCCGGTGCCGACGGCATGGTGCCAGTCTGAAAGGTCGCCCCATTTTTTAACGGCTTCGGGATTCTCGATGCACTGCCGCTGCATCACGCCGTGCAGCGCCTCCATGATGAAATCAGGATTTTGTGCTTTCCATTTAAATTCAACGGTGTACCGGTCCAGTGCCGTCACCGAGATTAACTCCGTAAAATAGACTTCAACCGGGTTCGGGCTGGGATTGGGGTACCCGCCGAGCCCCAGCAAACGGTTGTAGTGGAAGACGACATCATCTGCAATCAACTCCCGGCCGTTGGCGGGCGGCAAATTCTGCCAGTGAATCCCTTTCCGCAAATGCACGACATGCGTCCCCGAGGTCGGGAATTCCCAACTTTCCGCCAGCTGCCCGGTCAGAAATTTAGAGGGGTGCCACGGCAGAACATAGTCCCACACTTTCGGGTCGACCGTCCAGTCGTCGGAAATCAGCCTTTCCATCCAGCCGCCATAGATGCTGGTGAAAGCTTCACCGATGTAGACATCGAAATTCTCGATATTCCGGCTGGCGCGAATTGTCAGTTTGCCGCCGTACTGCGGCTTGCCTAATTTATCCCACCAGTTGCCTGTGGTTGATTTGGTTTTCATGATGTCTCCTTGATATATCGGGAAAGACTATACTAAAATGGTTTTTCCGATATTAATGGATACTTACTTTGAACAAATGAATAAAGGGGATTAAGAGAAGTTTCGGAGGAGTTTTTAATTCTGCCTCCGAAACTTTTAGGTTACATTTACTTCCCGGTGACCGGGTTTTTGTAGTGGTAGGGGAAAATATAGCCGGACGGATAAGGAGCAAAACGAGAATTGGGTGCTAGTGGACGCGCTTCCTTGTGGAGGGGATTTAGTATTACAGGTTTCTTTACCCATCCTTCATCTAACGGACTACTGATGATCTCGTTCCACAAGATTGTTTTAATCTTCCATATCCCGTCTTCTTTTACATATTCATTCTCCCAAATTCCACACCCAATTAATGCTCGGGTTTGTCCCTCTCGCGGCATGGCNNTCAACATCCACAATACCCGCAAGCGGCATCAGAATATGTAAAAACTCTGGGGGAGCCTTTTTCGCGCCGTTGTAGGCCGTGTAGTGATCTTCAAAGTGGAAACTATTCCTAACTTCCTCCCACCCTTTATACTGACCACTACGACCGGTTTGTGCAGAGATATCATCCCTATGAGACCACAAATCTAAGATCTGGTCGTCCTGCCAGTGTTCGAGGTAATAGCCGTAAGCCCGCTGTAATTTCTTGATCGCCTCGATATCTTCCGCCAGGGTCACCCGGGCTTCCAGTTTGGCAACCGCCGCCTCTAATTCTTTTACCTGTGCTTCCAATTCTTCTGATTTCATCATCAGCCTCTTTGTACCAACAAATCTTAAATCCGTTCATCGAAAGGACTTGCCGAACGCTATTTAAGTGTTAATGCAGCTAATTTTACCGTGGTGGTTATTTCTTCTTGTATTCCTCGCGGTATTCAAAGACAACTCCGCCCGGATTACAATCGAAATAGCACCATTTTTCGCCGTTAAACTCGGCGGCTACCAGCAGCTTGTGCCCTTTCTTTTGGGTAGTGGCCATCATATCATCGTAATTAGAGCAGCCAAGTGCCACATGATGGATGCCTTCACCCTTTTCTTCGATAAATTTAGACCAGATGGATTTATTGTCCAGCGGCTGTAATAATTCAATTGGGAAAGCCCCGAATTTAATGAAAACCAATCGAACTTTGAACGGTTCGCCGAAAAACATCTCTGATTTCTTGGGCGAATAGTCAAATACTTCCGGCGTGCCGATATCCCAGATCGAAGACAGCATTTTTGCCGTCTTTTCGGCATCTTTGACCGCGATTCCGACGTGGCTCAGGTTAGTAAGAGGAATATTTCCGGTATTCAGTTTCCAGTTTACCATTTGTTTTTCTCCTTATTAATTTAGTTTTGTTATTACTTTTGCTAGATATTGTTTGATTATTTCCCGGTCACTGGATTCTTGTAGTGGTAAGGGAAGATGTAGCCGGACGGGTATGTCTGTGCATGAGTATTGGGCCCAGATGCAGGCCTGTCATTGGCCGGCGGATTCGCCAGATACGGCGTCTTCACCCAGCCTTCGTCCAGAGGGCTGCTGATGATATCGTTAAATTTGAGCTTCATAAACTTCCAGGTCCCGTCTTCTTTCACGAATTCGTTCTCCCAGATACCGCACCCAATTAATGCGCGCAGTTGCCCGCCCCGGCGCAACGCCCCCAGGAAGGAACCGTACCATCTCCCTTTTGCCATCTTGCCGTCCGGTTCGACGTGAATAATGCCGGCGTTGGGAATCAAAATGTGCAGATATTCCGGCGGCGCTGTTTTCTCACCGTTAAACGCGGTATAGTGGTCTCCAAACTGGAAACTCTTCGCTACGGCCTTGTATCCTTTATATAAACCTGTGTCGTGTATTTCCAGTTCAACATCGTCTCTGTGCGACCAAAGCCCGATTATCTGGTCTTCCTGCCAGTGTTCCAGGTAGTAGCCATAGGCGTTCATTAATTTGTTTATAGCCTCAATGTCTTCCTGAACAGTCAGTCTGGCTTCCAGTTTCTTCAGTGTCTCTTTAAGGTCGTTTACTTTTGTTTCTAAATCTTCTTGCTTCAAATTTCTCTCCTTGTTGGTTAGGATTATTTTACATTCTGGATCTGACTGCTCCGGACAATTGAGCAAAGTCAGAGATAATCAAATTCACGTGCAGTATAGCATCACAATTTTTCTTTGTCAATTCCGTTGCAATCGAAAAATATGCAAAGTTCCTTTCTTTATACTAAACCAATATTGCACATAATTCGAACCCTAATCGCAGGTTATCACCCTCAACACCCCGGTATCTTCCTCCACCCACAAACCGCGGCGGAATATTTCGTCACCGTTACGGCGGCGGTCCGCCACAAATTCCCCGTTTTTGTTGAAATGCCCTTCGTCGACACTGACGATATATCCGTAAACTTTAATCATGGATTCACTTACCAGTTGATACGATTGCAGTGTATCGCCGGTTGGTTTACGTCGCAGGAAAAGCCTGCAATGAGAACCCACCAGATAAAATTCATTGGGGCCAGCCTGGATTACCAGACCGCGGCCGATTTTCATTTCGGGCTGCGGATGCCAGACATACCCGGTCGCGTGCCGCCAATCAGAACCTTGCGGGCGTGTCGTGCGCTCACCCCATTCGGCGATTCCCATCCAGCCGTCCATATCGATGTACTGCGCGGCCTGTTTATATTCCTGTATGATTGCATGGACCTTCCCCGTTCCCTGGTATTTCAGCAACAGCGGGATAGCTGAAGAAACACACCTAAAATTTTCAATAAGTGCCTGATACTCCGGGCGGACCTGGCAATTTTCATCGGCGATATAATTAACGCCGAAAAAGAAATTCCCGATCAGATTATATTGAGCGATGCCGCGGAACATGTTTAAATCTCCGGCAGATTCCGGTGTTAAATAGGGATTATCATCCCGGGAATAGTTGGCCGCGTTGTTTTCGTAGCTCCGGGAATCATCGGGATAGTTATCCGGCGCTACAATATCGATGTGCTGCGCCATCCACTTATAAATATCCAGCACTTTGGTCACCGCGCCGCCGGACGGATAAGCTTCTCCGGGAATCGGCCACCAGTTGCCCTCCATCATCCAAACATTCACAAACATCGGCAGGTTCAAAACCGCTTTTCCGGCCTCGGCGATTCTGTCGATATAACTCGCGATGCTGAGCGTGGTCATGAATTCCCCGCCCGGCCAACCGAATAATTCGGTCCAGTTGCCGGCTTCTTTGCCGCCGGCTTTTTGCCAGATATCATAAACCCGGCCTTTTCCCGCTTTTTTCATCGCGGTGATGAGCTTGGCGGGGACGGGAGCCTCGAAAATAGCCTGACCTTCCGGGCTGTAATCCCGGTCGCTACCCATAATTCCGGATTCATTTTGTATCTGGATACCGATTACTGTCTGGTCAGTGCTGTCCTTCATCTTCAAATGTTTGCACAAAGCCACAAAAGCTTTTTTATCGGCTTCCAGGTTATCCTTGCAGTGCGACGAAAGGTTCCAAACATCTTTCCCGTTTTGCGATATCACCCGCTTGAACCGTTTCGGATTGGTCTTGACCCATGCAGGAGCGTAGTCCATGTTGCCGTTTTTCCAGGTCGCGAACCATAACAAAATCAGCTTGACTTCAAACCGCCGCGCGCTAACCAGCAGCTTATCCACCATCGTAAAATCAAATTTGCCTTCTTCCGGTTCCACGATATCCCAGTACACCGGTATTTCCAGTGTATTGCCGTGCATTAACTTGATTACTTCGAATGCTCTCTCCGACTCATTATCGTTGTAACCGCTGGAATTGGTCGATTGGCCCCCAAGCGGAAAGAAAGGTTTGCCGTCAACTTTAAATACTCTCTTTACTTCTGTCATTGTAATGCTCCTTTTATACTATTACTCCCGGGGAAAATCCCCGCTGCTATTCACAGGTTATCACGCGGATTACGCCGCAATCCGGTTCTACCCAAGCGGCAGGGTCGGCTTCGTCACCATTCCTTGATTGGTCGATTACAAATTCTCCATCCCGGTCGAAATGCCCCTCATCGATGCTGACCATATTCCAACCGGGCATTTTGGGCGCGAAATCGGCGATCACCAGCCGGGGGTGCAGGTTTTCCACTGCTGATTTTGGACGCAGGAAAAGTCTGTAATTCGCGCCTATAAGATAGAATTCATTCTTTTCGGTCTGAATTATCAACCCGCGGCCGCGGTTATTGTAGGAAGGGGCTTTCGGAACATCATTGGACGGATGTTTCCAGTCCTTGCCGTTGTAGCCTCCCCGCCTGTCCCCGAATTCCACTACGCCGGAATATCCTTCAAAATCCATCAAAATCGACATTGAAAGGTCTTCCTGAATTACCGCGTGGATTTTTCCGGTGCCCTGGTATTTGAGCAAAAGCGGGATGACCGCTGCGGTGCAGCGCACGCTGTCCACCACAATCTGGTTCTCAGGACGCACTGAACCGTCCGGCGCCAGTATCCGTTCCACTCCAAAGAAAAAATCACCGAGGCAATTGTATTCCGCAATTGAACGGAACATATTCCAGGCATGGGCATTACCGGCTGCCCCTGTCTCGGGATTAAAGAACGGGTTATCGTCGCGGGCATAAGCGGCACATACCGCC
Source organism: Dehalococcoidia bacterium (assembly GCA_003153955.1). Lineage (GTDB taxonomy): Bacteria > Chloroflexota > Dehalococcoidia > Dehalococcoidales > Fen-1064 > Fen-1064. The sequence continues at coordinate 8,131 of PMCB01000124.1, forward strand.
TGATAGTTCTTTGTGTCGGCTACATGGGTGTCGGGCGAAATCATATCTACATGAGGAGTGAACCATTTGTAGATATCCAGCACTTTAGTCACCGCTCCACCCGAGGGATAAGCTTCGCCCGGTATCGGCCACCAGCCTTGCCCAATCAGCCATACGTTTATGTACATCGGGATATCGTAGTTCTTTTTTCCCGCGGCTGCCATGTTATCGATATAAGTCGCGATGCCCCATGCTGTCATAAATTCCCCGGCTTCCCAACCGAATAACTCCGGCCACGTCCCAGCTGTTTTACCGCCGGTTTTTTGCCACATGTCAAAAACATAACCTTTGCCGGTTTTCTTCATCGCGGTCACCAGTTTGGCAGGAACTGGACTATTGAATATAGCCTGTCCGTCCGGACCGTAGTCGCGGTCGCTGCCCAGTATCCCGGATTCATTTTGTATCTGGATGCCGATTACGGTCTGTTCCTTGCTGTCTGTAGTTTTCAAATGCTTGCATAGAGCCGCAAAAGCATTTTTATCGGCCTCAAGGTTTTCTTTACAATGCGAAGAGAGGTTCCATACCTCATTACCGGTTCGGGACATCACCCGTTTGAAGCGTTTCTGATTGGTTTTCACCCACGCCGGGGCATAGTCCATGTTGCCGTTTTTCCAGGTCGCGAACCACAACAAAATCAGCTTGATTCCATACCGCCTTGCGCTGGCAATCAGGTCGTCTACGCTTGCGAAGTCGTATTTTCCTTCTTTGGGTTCACACTGGTTCCAGTAAACCGGGATTTCCAGGGTGTTGCCGTGTAGTATCTGGATGGCTTTGAAAGCGGTTTCTGAATGTTTATCATTATAGCCGCTGGAATTGCAGGATTGTGCGCCCAGCGGGAAGAACGGTTTCCCGTTGACTTTAAATACCCGTTTTACCTCTGTCATTCAAAATCTCCTTGTTATTTGTTTCAAAATGATTATAACGGATTCCGTCCCTGTGCTTCTACTGTAGGACGTTTTTTAGTGTGAACAGTTGCCCTGATTTGATATCTTCGCCTCGTCGCATTAAGCG
>PMCB01000124.1:9235-56936 GCA_003153955.1 Dehalococcoidia bacterium
CGCGTCTGTTCCGGGCTCATCGGTTCGAAACGCATTCGCGGCAGCGGCTGAATCGGGAGCGCCGCTAAGCCCTGGCGTAATGCCTGCTGCAGGTCGGCTCTGAACCGCGGCGGTTCATTACCGCAAAATCCCGCCAGGTCAGCGGTACGGCTTGTTGATAAAGCAACGAGTATTTCATCCGGCATTACAAAGAAAGGCGGACGGTGCCGCCGTATCGCTTCTTCTTCCCGGAAAAGAAATAGACTGCGAAGGACTGCCAGGCCCCGTCCGTCCAGGCTTTCGGCCCCTTTTACCGAGCGAAAGGCGTTCTCCATATCCGTTGCGGTATACCGCACTTCCTCGAGACGCGCGAATTCTTCGGCAACCCAGCTTGTCCGACCCAAAACCTCTATTCTTTTTCCCAGTATTTGCTGCAGTGCCAGCAGGTGACGGACATCGGACCCGGCATAGTCAATCGCTTCACCAGTGAGGGGTCGCCGGCCCCAATCAGCTGTCTGCAGGCGCTTGGATTTGACGATATTTACCCCGAGTAAATCTCTGAGCAGGGCCGATAATCCGACTTCGGTCATGCCCGCGAAACGGGCGGCGATGTAGGTATCGTAAAGGTTGTGGATGCGGAATCCGCAATGCCGGTCGATACTGCGGATATCATAATCGGCGCCGTGGATGACCTTTAGTATTGATTTGTCCTCGAGCACTTTTTGCAGCGGCCCAATATCCTTCAACGTTATTGTATCGATAATGTAAATATTTGTTCCGGTGGCGATTTGAATCAGGCAGAGTTGTTCCGGATAGTGATGTCGGCTGTTCGACTCTGTGTCAACGGCAATTACCCTTGAATCAAGCATTGTGCGTACGGCTGCATCAAGTCGGTCGGAATTAGTAACAATCTCCAGCGGGAGCGGCATTGAAGTAATCATTTGTCATCCTTTGGTCTCGCTAAAAAGTCCGCGGAAACACGAAATACGTCATCTCTCCGCTTTAATATTATAACCATAAATACTGTTATTGGTTAGTGAAAGAAGAACGGAACGGCAGTTAAGACTTCTTTGATGCCGGACAAAGAACGCGCGTAAATGTGCTCAAAAGAATTATCATCAACATTGCTTTTCACTTTTGGATTTTATGAAAATAATATATTTATATTCCGTTTAGTATTGCGGTTTCCTAAATCAGGTTACTGCGAAATTTGAATTGAATACTTAAGTTGTAGTACCCTTAATACCATAATTTAAAGGTAATATCGTCGCCAATCGAAAATCAGGAGTGTTATTATGCTGGTAAAAAACAAAGTAATCATTATCACCGGTGGGGCAAAAGGAATTGGAATTACGCTGTCGCACAAATTCGCTGAAGCCGGTGCCGAGGTCATCATCACCGAACGGGATGAAACCGCCGGGAACAAGGTGGCCGCGGAAATCAGGGCGAAAGGTTTTTACGCTGATTTTATCAAGGCCGATGTTTCCAGCGAACATGACACGCAGGTTATGGCCGATACTACTGCGCAAAAACACGGCCGCATTGATATCCTCTTGAATAACGCGGCTTACAAAGGCTCCGATACGGAGAGAAACAATCCCTTCGACCAAATCCGGGTTGAAGAATGGGATAAAGTGATGGCCGTCAACCTTCGGGGGACCTGGCTGTGCTGCAAAGCGGTTGCGCCGTACATGAAAGCCCAGAAGAAAGGTAAGATCATCATGACATCCTCCCAGGCCTGGGACGTTGGCTACGGACCCTGGCTGCATTATGTCACCACCAAAGCGGGCTTAATCGGGATGACGCGCAGCCTTGCCAAGGAACTCGGAGAATTCAACGTTAACGTCAATTGCGTCTCCTACGGCAGCCAGTTAAGTGAACAGTTCATCAAGAAGCCGCCCACTGATGAAGACCTTTTCGGGACTGTCCTGTTTTTGGCATCTGAATTGAGCGATTTTGTAACCGGGCAGACACTTTATCCCAATGCGGGCGCCTATCTACACTAAACTTCCACGTGAAATAACAGGGGACGGATATGAACTACAAAACTATCAACAGCGCGGACTGGATTGATATCAGTGTGCCCGTGAGCGAGAAGATGGCAGTCTTTGCTTATGAACAAAAACCGCGATTCGAGCGGCGCGCTTCAATGGAACGCGGTGACATGGGCAATAATTCCACAATCCATATGGGGATCCATACCGGCACACACCTTGATGCGCCCAGACACGGTATTATTGACGGCAAAACAATTGATAAAATGCCCCTGAGCGACGCCATCGGGCCGGCCCGGGTCATTGAAATCAATGACATTGAAGCAGTCAAAGCTAAAGAACTGAGAAACTATCAGTTCAAACGCGGCGAGCGTGTCCTCTTTAAAACCATCAATTCCGCCAGGTGCTGGAAAACAGACGAATTCGTGCCGGATTTTGTTTACATCGCTGCCGATGCCGCGCAAATTCTGGTCGATTCGGGAGTTAAACTGGTCGGTATAGATTATCTTTCGGTTGGCGGGCCGCCGGAGACGCACAAAATATTTCTCGGCGGCGGCATCTGGCTGCTGGAAGGACTGGATCTTTCCGCGGCAAAAGCAGGTAGTTATAACCTGCTCTGCCTTCCTCTCAAGCTGATTGGGGTTGAAGGATCCCCTGTACGGGCCGCCCTTCAGCCTCTCCTTTAAAAAACTTCAACTTCCGTTTTTATTCTTATTTGGTTACCAGTCATGCGGTTTTGTTTTTTCGTCATCGCGATGAAAGGATTCCCAGATGCTGGCGTTTGCCGGATTACCGCCGGACATCACCAGACAATCTTTACACAGGACTTTGTCGTCCCAAACAAATGGGACAATTGAATGCTCCGAGGATGTCGCAATAGCGTCAGGGAATTCAACACCACATTTTTCACATCTTACGGACTGATATTTCTTTTCAGGTTTCTCTTTAGGTGCATTGTCTTTTTTCGCCATGGTAAGCTCCTTATTCAACGGCCTGTACTTTACAGACGAATTATTAATCACAGCATACCGTTTTTAATGTGTAGAAGTAATTACATTTTGCTTTTTCTGATTACAAAATTGTAACATTTTTTTATTTTAGTTCTTTCAGGCATCGATTCAAATAGCCCCGGCACTCTGCTGCTAACCCCATCTGCTTTGACAGCGGAAAAGTAAAAGCCCCGATCATTAAAACATCAATGTCCCTATCATACCCGATCTTTTTCAGGGCTTTCAGGATTTCCGGGAAAGGCAGGCTGCCGCGCCCGACAATCTGTTCTTCGGGAGTGGCTTCATATTGCCCGCCGGGAAGGTCACGGAAATGCGTGTGCACAATTTTTTTGTTAATTTTAGAAATGAAAGTCATTGGGTTATCTCCGGCCTTGGTCAGTTCCCTGGGGTCCAGAATTATCCCCAGACCGGGAGAATCAATGGCGTCCAGCAAAGGCAGCACGGTGGCAGTGTTATAAATTGAACCGCCGGTATGCGGGTTGAGCGCCAAAGTGACGCCCCGGTCCGCCGCTCCCTTAGTCAGGGTTTTGAGATATTTTATTTCCGCTTTCATCGCTTCTTTGTCATCGGATTTTCCTCCGGAGCGGATAGCAATGATCGGAATGTCCAGTTTTTGCGCGATTTCGAACATCGTCATCATCGAAAGGACTTTATCTTCTCCCGGTAAAACGCCGACGTCAGGGTGAATTGCAGATAATTCAATGTTGTGTTTTTTCGCTGTTGCCCGAACTTCATCCAGATAGGATTTTTTTGTATTCAATTCGATATGGCGGGCCCAGTTCGCCAGGCATGCCAGTTCAACTCCTTCATACCCCGCCCATGCGATGTGCTGAAGTGCGCCGTATAAATCCAGCTGGTTAAAAATTGCAGAGTCCATGATTAATTTCATACCCATAACCTCCGATTAATTTTGCATGTATGTTATTGCATTCGGGGTATGTTTGTCAAAGCTTTCCACCGGCGGTTAATTTCGACCCTATTTAGCGGGTTGTAATGCATCCTATTTTTTGTTACCATTTTGCTAATCATTTTCTTGTCAGGAGAAACGTATGTCAGATAAAGTCCAAAATTGGTGGGATAAACTCGGGAAACCAAAGTACGGCGGCGAATTAGTTATCCGCGCCAACTGGGAAATTGAGAATTTCGACCCTTACAACGCCGTGTTTGGAAACATCCATTCCGCCTGGATGGAAATGCTGATTACCGACGACTGGACATTAGACCCCTCTGTTTTCGATTTTAAGGCGCATTGGCGCCCCTCTCGGTATAAAAAAGGCTGGCTGGCCGAAAGTTGGGAATTCACCGGCCCGGATACTTATGTCGCGAACCTGCGGCATGGCATTCACTGGCAGGATATCCCGCCCGCCAACGGCCGGGAATTTACCGCCGCGGATGTTGTATTTCATTACAGCCGCATGTTGGGTCTGGGCGACGGCTTTGCTAAACCCGGCCCTATTGCCGATGCGGCCTTCAAAGACCTGGTTGCGGTCACTGCCCCCGACCGGTATACTGTCGTTTTTAAATTTAAAACACCCAATCCCGAGTTCATTATAGAGACATTGCACACAGTAAACCCCACGATGTGCATCGAAAATCCGGACGCAATCAAACAATGGGGAAACCTGAATGATTGGCATCACGCCGTCGGCACCGGTCCGTTTATTTTAAAGGAATTTGTTCATGGCAATTTTGCCGGTCTGGTAAAAAATCCCGGTTATTGGGGGCATGATGAACGTTACCCGCAGAACAAACTCCCCTACTTCGATTCAGTCAAATATCTCATTATCCCCGACGAAAGTGATGCTGTAGCCGCGATGCGCGCCGGTAAAATCGATATCATCGACCATATTTCGCCGATGCAGGCGCATTCGATGCTAAAGACCAACCCGGAAATTTTACAGTTTACACACCCGGATTCCAATGCGACTTCAATCGAACCAAGAAACGACAGGGCGCCTTTTAGTGACGTCCGCGTTCGCAAGGCCCTGCAAATGGCAATCGACCTGCCGGCGTTGTCTAAGGGTTATTACAGCGGCACCATCGAGCCCTTCCCCGCCACGTTAACCTCGAGATACATGGACGGTTGGGGTTTTCCATGGGAAGAGTGGCCGCAGGATTTGAAGGACGAATANNGCCTATAATCCGGGTATGGCAAAAAAACTTCTGGCAGATGCCGGTTACCCCAACGGGGTCAAGACCAATATTGTTGTCCAGTCCGACTCGGATATGGGGTTACTGCAATTGGTCGGCGCGTACTTTGCTCAAATCGGCGTCGATATGGAGATACGCGTTATACCGCCAGGTGAATGGAATGCCTTTGTTGCCCGCGACCACAAGCACGACCAGTTGGCGCACCGCACCGTGGGCCCATTGGGTCACACTTCCGCCCCGAATCACGACCTGGCGTTGTTTCAAACCGGCGGACGCAGCAACTGGGCAATGGTTGATGACCCGGTTTTTAATGACTTCATGCCCCGGGCAATGGCGGCAGCGGACGTCGATGCCATGAAAAAAGTAATCCGGGAAGCCAATGAATATGTCGCGCGGCAGCATTTCACGATTTCTTTGCTGCAGCCGAAAGCTTATTCGTTGTGTCAACCATGGGTTAAAGGTTTCAGCGGCCAGTTCGGTTCCGCATGGGCACATGGTTCCGGCCCGGCAATGCTGAGCTTCTATCTGGCGCGTTTCTGGATCGACCGCGACATGAAAAAATCAATGGGGCATTGAAGACTATTTAATACGACATTTCATCTATTTAATAAAACAGGAGGGCGGTATCAATGCTTATGATTTTTGATACCGCCCTCTAAACATTCTCTAATTTTTTTTAGTCGCAGGTTACCGCCCGGACCACACCGCAGCCGGGTTCCGCCCATAAACCGCACCACGTGACCTGGTCGCCGTTCCGCCGTCTCTCAGCCACGAATTCGTCTTTTTCGTTAAAATGCCCTTCTTCCACACTCATAAAAGTGCCTATTGATGTATTTCGCCAATCGCCGTTTAGCGCTGGAGGCTGTATCTTGACCGTGGGTTTCGCGCGCAGATAAAGCTGGAAATTATCCCCAACTAAATAAAATTCTTTCCTGCTCGCCTGGATAACTAACCCCCAGCCCAGGGGGCCGGCCGGCCGTTCCCGTTTTTCGCTGACCAGAAAATGCATCAGCGGCCCGTATTGCACCAACCCCATATAGCCGTCAAAATCAAAAAGCTGTTTGGGTAGTCCGTCTTCCTCGATTAGCGAGCGGACTTTGCCGGTGCCCTGGTATTTCAGTAGCAGAGGGATGACTGCCGCGATACACTGGCAAATGTTTCTTTGTGTTTCGGATTCCGGGTCAGCATTGCCGTCTTTCCCCAGCAGCGTCCGGATTTCGCCGAAATAACCGATGGCATTATATTCCGCAATCGCGCGTAGTTTGTGCGGGCCTTTCAACACCGATTCCGGCACAAAAAGCGGATTATCATCACGGGAATATGCGGCGCAAACATCTTCAAATGCCCTCAGATTATCCTGATAGTTGTCCGGGGCAATCAGGTCTACATGCGGCGTGAACCATTTATAAATGTCCAGCACTTTGATCACAGCCCCACCTGACGGGTAAGATTCGCCCGGAATCGGCCACCAGCCCTGTCCGCTTTGCCATACGTTAATGTACATCGGAATATCATAGACCGCCTTCCCCGCGGCCGCGACGGAATCAATGTAACCGGCAAGGCTCCATGCTGTCATCAATTCGCCGCCTTCCCAGCCGAACATTTCCGGCCATGTGCCGTCATTGCGGCCGCCCGCCTGCTGCCAAATATCGTAGATTCGTCCTTTTCCCGTCTTCTTCATTGCGTTGACAAATTTAGCCGGCACCGGTTTATCGAAAACAGTCTGGGCTTCCGGGCCGTAGTCGCGGTCGCTGCCCAGGATGCCGGGCTCATTCTGCACCTGAAAGCCGATTACCGCGCGCGCGCGGTCTTTAGCCTTCAAGTGGTTGCACAGAGCCGCAAACGCGGTTTTATCGGCATCCAGGTTTGCCTTACAAAAGGAGGAAAGATTCCATAATTCTTTACCGGAAAATGATTTTACCCGTTTAAACCGCTCCCGGTCGTTTTTCACCCAGGCCGGGGCGTAGTCCATATTCCCGTTCTTCCAGGTGCCGAACCAGAGCAGGATTAATTTGAGGCCGAATTTACGGGCGCCTGCGATGAGCGCGTCGATGCTCGAAAAATCGTATTCCCCCTCTTTGGGATTGAGCTGGTCCCAGTAGATATCGATCATCGAAGTGTTGCAGTTGGCGTCTTTCACAGCTTTGAAGGCTTCGTCTGTCTCAGACTCTTTGCGTACGCTGTATCCGGCCACGTAAAGTGATTCACAACCTAGCGGAAAGAATGGTTTCCCGTCTACGGTAAAAACACGCTTGATGTTTGTCATATTTTATACTCCTCTTTATTAATTTGCAGTCAGTCCGAGGCGATAATGCGGATTACGCCGTCATTAACGCCCACCCAGATACCGCCGCGTATCGAATCGCCGTTGCGGCGCCTATCGGCTGCGAACTCACCGTTTTTATCGAAATGGCCTTCGTCCACGCTGACGAAGTAATTGCTGAAGCTGGTGTGCGATAAATCATTGCCGGCCAGCAGGGCAACGGTTGCCGGTTTAGCGCGTAAAGTCAGTTTGTAATTGACACCAACCAGATAGAACTCGTTCCGTTTCGCCTGAATGACCAGGCCGGCGCCGCGCCCGGACGGCTGGTTCCCATAATCGTTCCCGAATTCAACCAGCCCCATGTAGCCGTCAAAATCCATTTGCATCCCGAACAATCCGTGGTGTTCCATCCCTTCCTCTTGCTCCACCGCTTGTATCTTGCCCGTCCCCTGATATTTGAGTAAAAGCGGAATGGCAGCCGCCACGCACCTTCCGATATTAATTGTTCTGTAATCATCCGGCGGGATTGTCCCGTCCGCCCTTTGTTCGTAATGCACAAAATAACCGATGGCGTTGTAATCGGCGATGTCGTGAAACATCCCTTCCCCGGGCGCTTCCACGATGAGCAGCGGATTATCTTCGCGGGTATATTTCGCGTTTAATTCGCAGCGCTGCCGGATATTGGTATGGGGATTATCCGGCGCGATCGCATCAACATCCGGTGCAAACCAGCGGAAAATATCCAGCACTTTGGTGACCGGGCAGCCGGAAGGATAGCATTCGCCCGGCACCGGCCACCAGACCAGAGAGCTCACCCAGACATTAATGAACATCGGAATATCGTAAGCTGATTTCCCTGCTTTTGTCACTTCATTGATATAAGTCGCCACACTCCATGCGGTCATGATTTCTGCTGCGTCGTCTCCGAATACCTGCGGCCATGTTCCGGATTGTTTAGCCCCGGTTTTTTGCCACAAATTAAACATGTCTCCTTTACCCGCCGTTTTAATGGTCTTTATTAATTTAACCGGCACCGGACTGTAAAATACTGCCTGGCCTTCAGGGCTATAATCGCGGTCGCTGCCGAGGATACCGGGCTCATTTTCCACCTGTAAACCGATGACTGTCTGTTCCTTGCGGTCGGTGTCTTTGAGGTGCTGACACAATGCGTTAAAGGCCTTTTTATCAGCTTCCAGATTCGCCTGGCAGTGGGAAGACAGTACCCAGATGGGTTTGCCGTTGGTGGCAATTACCCGTTTGAAACGTTTTGCGTCGGCTTTCATCCATGCCGGGGCGTAGTCCATCACTCCGTTCTTCCATGTGGCAAACCATAAAAGTATCAGCTTCAGATCATATTTACGTGCCAGTGAAATGATCGTATCCACACTCGAAAAATCAAATTTGCCTTCTTCCGGTTCGAGCTGGTCCCAGAAAATCGCCAGACAGACGGTATTGCCGTTGATCAATTTGGCCGTTTTAAAATTCTCCTCTATTTCGGCCTCATCCCGCACGCTGTAGCCGCCCATGTAAATACGGTGCCTTCCCAGCGGATAAAAAGGATTTCCGTTTACGGTAAAGAGACGTTTTTTGTTAGCCATTGCAACCCTCCTGATTAATTTTAGCGTTCACGGTTAACGGGTAAATCGCTAACGATTACCCGGAAATATCCTGCTTATTTATAACCCTTCAAATATTTCTTGTTCGCTTTGAATAATTCATCGACCATTTCCCTGATTTCATCAATCGTCAATATTGCGGCCGTCAGCGGATCGAGCAGCGCCGCCTGAAAGAGTTTTGTTTTATCTTTTTCCGCTATTCCCCGCACTGCCATTTCGTGGACATTGATATTTGTCCGGTTCAAAGCGGCCAGTTGCGGCGGTAAATCGCCGACAAAACAAGGATGAATACCTTGCTTGTCTATGAGGCAGGGCACTTCCACACAGCATCCTTCCGGCAGATTTGTAATCAGGTGGTTATTCTTAACATTGCCGTTAATCCGGGATGGCCTTCCCGTTTCGAGGGAATTAATTATTATCGAACCGTACTCCCCGCTATGAACCAGCGGGAATTTGTAATCCGCGGTCAACTGCTGATGTAATTCGTCATCCTGTTGCCTTCGCGGCTCCTCCAATTGCGCGGCGCTGGGTTCGGCCAGCTTGAACTTTTTAATCAGTTCCTGCCTCTTCTTGAAATACGGCACGTAAGTCCCCATATGCATACTTGATTCGGTGACGTAATAGCCGAAATTTTTGAAAACCTCGGCCCGCACGATATCCGGCACCTGCCAGTTATCCGTTTCTTTCCCTGAATAGACTGCCGGGTCTTTGAATTTTTCCCGCAGCAGGGGATAGGCGTCCTTACCCTGTCGCTTTAATTCCAAAAACCAAGCCATGTGATTGATACCGGCTACCCAATAGGAGACCTCGTTATACGGCACGCCCATGTATTTAGCGAGCTGCGCAGCGGTGTTCGGCACGCTGTGGCACAAACCGACGTTTTTTATCTTTGTGTAATCGCTGACCGCCCAGGAAATAATAGACATCGGGTTTGTGTAGTTCATCAGCCATGCTTCCGGACAAAGCTTTTCCATGTCGTGACAAATATCCAGTATTACCTGCCCGTTGCGTAAACCGTAAAAGACTCCCCCGGCCCCTACCGTATCCGGCGAACCTTCGACCCCGTATTTCGTGATGATTTTTCGGTCGTCCGGGGAATTATTCCTGTCTCCAACCCTGATTGTGACAAAAACATAGTCGGCGCCTTCCAACGCTTGTTGGCGGTCCGTAGTCGATTCTATCTTTGTCCCGAACCCGTACTGCTTGACAATCCTCTGCGCGAAAGCAGTAATAAAATCAAGGGGTTTTTCATCGATATCCATCAGCGTGATCGTATTGTCTCTAAGTTCGGGATAAGTCAGGATATCAGTGATGAGATGTCTGGAAAAGACATGACTGCCTGCGCCGATCAGCACAATCTTTGACATGTAAGTCTCCTTGTATCATAGAACCCTTTATAAATGAGCATCCGGGTTCTCCTAATATCGGGAAGGCGAGGGGAATTCCCCCTCGCCTTCCTTGTTCATGTTAACGTGTTATAAATTATTGGAAAACTACTTGATTCTTAATGATACCCTAACGAAGTTTTCAGGGTCTGGTCGATCCATAGTTCGCTGATCATCGGGATCTGGCTGTGATAAGCGGATTCAACTTCGCCGTAATAATTTTTCAGCCACGGCCAGTAACAATTGACGATGGGTGCGTTGGGCATCGCCAATATACCGCAGTCAAGTATAGCCTGCGGACAGAAAGCCGTGATTAATGACTGCTGTTTGGCCGGGTCCTGTTCCTGTATTATCGCGGTTGCTAAAACATCCAGGGGTTCACCCTTGGCGTAAATGGCGCTCATGTTGCTGTTTTGATAATACGAGACCGGCATCGTCGGGTCTGCAATCGAAAGGCCGAAGTTGATGAGTCCGGTATAGGTCAGGTTGTCTCTGGCCGCCGACTCTGCGGTGGCATTCATTGAAACGATCTGGACGGTAACGCCGATCTTGGCCCAATTGGCTGCAATAATTGTCGCTTCATCGGTCTGTTTCGCGATTGCAGCATCTACCGTGATGGTAACTGTAAAGCCGTTGGGATAACCGGCTGCTGTCAGCATCTGCTTGGCCGCTGTGGTGTTATAGCTGTACAGCGCCTGTATTTGCGATGATTGCTGGCTTAGCGGAGTATAGGAAGGGCTGCTGCTGGGGACCGGCCAGGTGAAAATGTCACCGCCGCCGTAGACATTTTGTGCGATAGTGGCNNTTCAGTCTGTTCATTCTCAATACATCGATATTATCCGCCGGCCATTTTTCCTGGATCAAATCAGGAGCCTGCTGTTTCAAGGTTGATGAATTGACCAGGCTTTCTTGAGTGTACATATCAACTTTGCCTGTCTGTATTGCCGCCAACTGCGTGGATGGGTCGGGCACAATTAGAAAAACAAGGGAGTTAATAAAGGGTGTATTGTACGAAGTGCCGGCAATTGTGGTTTTGCCCCAATAATTCGGGTTCTTTGTAAACGTGCAGGACGCGCCGTCTACAAAATTGGTCAGCATAAATGGCCCGGTTCCAACCTGGTTTCTCCAGTTGGCACTGCCGCCGTTACCGGTAGAATTGGCAGATTCCGGAGCGAAGGGGAATGCGAGGCCGCCGCCGTATAACAGGAAGAATTGCCATTGCCCGTTATAAGAGGCAAAATCATACTTGAAAGTATAAGTATCGACTGCCACGCAGTCTTTAATCCATGTAAAATAAGGCGCCATGCTGGGAGCTGTAAATTGGCGTGTTTCGGCGAAAGCGCAGTCCGCTGCCGTCAGTTCTCTGGCAGCCATGGGAATATTGGAATTCCCCGTCCACATGATTCCCTTTTTCAGAGTAATAGTAAGGGATAATGGACTCTGTTGGAAACTCCAACTCTGTGCGATATTGCCGTGCAGGTATTGCGTAGGAATGTATTGCGGGAACAGGAATGAAAACGCGTTGCTGCCTCTGGGTCCGTATGTGTCAATGTCGCCGTTAAAGAACGGCTCAAGATACGGAGTCATGTAAACAGAGGTGACCCCTCCGTTTTCCGTAGTTCCGATGTCCCAAGAGGGAGGATCTTCTGCACAAAGATCGTTCAACATGGTCATTGTACCGCCGTACGCCGGCGTGTTCGCGGCGACTGTTGTGGTGGTAGTGACAGTTACTGCCGGTGTTGTAGTTGTTGTTTTACTGGTACAGGAAGTCAACAACACAGACGGAACCGCTACCGCTACCATCAGGAAACTCAACCCCAACCCCACCCAAAATTGTCTCCTTTTCACCTTTTTCTCCTTTTTATTATTTTGGCGCAAAAAACCTTTTTACTTGTCCTATTTAAAGATTTTCTGGCTTGGAGGTTATCATATAATCCAATAATTGTCAATAGCGTTATTCGAGGCAATTCACCTCTGTTTTAAATTCATACAGGACAATTAAGAGGAAATAATATTTTAGTTCAAAAACAAAAAATTTGTTTTTGCCTGAACATATGCTTGTTCTTTCCATATAGTTTATGAGAATCTGAATCTCGCGATTTTTCAAGCAAAATTGCCCCTCTCTAAACTATTGACAAACAAAAAGCAGTGTGCTAACCTCCAAGCCAGAAATGACCTGTAATTCAGGAGTTTGACGTGCGCTCATACATTATTCGCCGTTTGTTATTGATGATACCGACCGTCTTCTTCGTGACCCTCATCATATTCATGACGATTCGGCTTATCCCCGGCAGCATCGTCGATGTGATGGTTGCGAACTACGGAATGTACGGCACCGTCACTACGGCCGGTAAAAAAGCAATCGAACACGCGTTGGGCATGGATGTCCCCCTCTTGGTACAATATTGGCGCTGGCTCTCACAAGCCTTTCGCGGCAACTTGGGAATCGCAATGTGGCAGCAAGTCCCGGTGCTGGACGAAATCGGCACCAGATGGTCTGTGACCCTCGAACTGGCTCTATTTTCGATAATCATCGCCCAGATATTATCCATCCCCATCGGTATTTATTCAGCGTTAAGGCAAAATAACTGGGGTGACTATCTCGGGCGCACTTTTTCGATATTTTGTGTGGCAGTACCCACTTTCTGGATCGCGACACTGGTCATTGTATATCCGGCAATATGGTGGCGTTATATGCCGCCTTTAACACTCATCCGGTTCCAGGTAGACCCCATCGGCAATCTAAAAATGTTTATCGTTCCGTCCATAATTTTGGGTATGGGCTTCTCGGGAATGACGACCAGGTTGACTCGTACCATGATGCTGGAAGTAATGCGGCAGGACTATATCCGGACCGCCTGGGCGAAGGGACTGAAAGAAAGAACCGTCGTCGTAAGGCATGCCTTGAAGAATGTGCTAATCCCCATTGTTACGTTAATCGGCGGGCAACTGGCCAATTTGATCGGCGGCGCCGTCATCATCGAGAGCATCTTTAACTTGCCCGGTCTGGGATTGCTCACAATCAATGCCATATCTCACCGGGACTATGTCACCATCGAAGCTGTTTTATTGCTTTACGCAATTGTGCTGGTGATGATTAATTTGATAACCGATCTCACTTACGGCTTTTTGGACCCGCGCATTCATTATAATTAACCAGAATTAAAAGCAGGTGATACCTTGACCGGGACAATAAAAGAGAAAAAGAAAGAATCCAAATTGATGGATGTCGCAAAAAGGATGGTAATCGAACAGCCGGTTGCGACTTTCGGCGCTTTGATCACCCTGCTCATGGCCTGTGTAGCTATATTCGCCCCCCTCCTCGCCCCTTACGGCTTGAATGAAATGACAAAGTATGTAATGTCACCGCCGTCAATCCATTTCTGGATGGGCACCGATAATCTTGGACGGGACATCATGAGCCGTGTAATTTACGGCGCCCGTATTTCCGTCGTTGTGGGACTGGTTGCCACTTTTATCAGCGTGTTTATTTCAACTGTTATCGGTATGATCAGCGGATATATCGGCGGAGTATTTGATCTTATCGTGCAGCGGTTTGTCGATGCCTTTTGCTGTCTCCCCGGTTTAGTCATCCTCATGTTATTACTTTCTTTGACCGGCACGGGTTTATGGCAAATCATCTTCATTTTAGGCATAACATCAGGTATCGGCGGTTCCAGGATTATCCGGGGCGTTGTTTTTACGATGAAAGAAAATACCTACCTTCAGGCCGCCGTCGCTACCGGTGATACCACCTTAACAATATTTATCAAACATGTTCTTCCCAACATCTTAGCGCCTATCATCATCATCTTCAGCATGGGGATACCTGCGTTGATTCTTTCCGAAGCCGGTTTGAGTTTTCTGGGCTTCGGCATACCGCCGCCGGCCCCCACCTGGGGGGGTATGCTCAGCGGCAATGCCCGCACCTATATGTTCCACGCCCCATGGATGGCTTTATACCCCGGACTTGCTCTGGCCATTCTGGTCTTCGCCGTCAACATGTTGGGCGACGGCTTGAGAGATGTGCTTGACCCCAGGTTACGCGGCGGCGTCGGACGTTACGGTATAAAAGTTAAGAAGATTAACTCTATAAAAGAATAATAAGCCATCTTGTTTAACGGAAATTTATTTATTATTTTTAAGAAAAGGTTCTACTTGACTTCCGGCGGAGTTGATGCGGGTAATGCGTTTTTCAAATTAATCTGACTTTAATAGACCGCCCGTCATCACCAAAACCAGAGAAAATTAAACATTAGACACAAAACACTGTAATAAAGGAGAATATTATGCGGTTTGAAGGTAAAGTAGCCGTCGTCACCGGCTCNNGGGCTAAAGGGACTAAAGGAGGAGACGCCGCGACAGCGGCTGCGGAAATCAAAGCAGCCGGCGGACAGGCCGTTCCGTTTTTCGGCAGTGTTTCCGATTATCAGGATTCTCAAAAGCTGATACAGACCGCGATCGACCATTTCGGGAAAATAGATATTCTCGTTAACAATGCCGCCATTTTACTAAACGGCCCGATGATCAATTATACGGAAAAACAAATCCGCGAAATTGTCGATATCAACGTTAACGGTTGTATCTTCTGCTGCCAGCATGCTATCGCCCCGATGGCCAAACAAAAATACGGCAAGATTGTCAACGTATCTTCAGGCGCAGGACTGGCAGGCGATGCCACTATTGCGGTTTACGCCGCCACTAAATATGCGGTTCTCGGTCTCACCGAATCCCTCGCCGCTGAACTTGCCTATTACAACATTAATGTAAACGCGGTTTGCCCCGGGGGTGTACCGACCAGAATGAATTTCAAACCGGGCGCAACTTACGACTACAATTTCTTCCACCGGGAAATTACCGGTAACGATATCGCCGCTGCTGTTTTATTCCTGGCCTCGGAAGAAGCGCGTAATATCACCTCGACATGGCTTCCGGTCACCGCCGGTGTTGAAAAGAAAGTACCGGACCCGAGACCGTTTTTCACTGTCTAGAATGACCCGGCAATATCAAACCGTCGAGAAATTTTAAAGAGAGGAATTACGATGGCAGAAACGCAAAACGGATTTATCTTACCGAAAAAGAAGGCTGCTCACGGCGGCGGGGTTGAAGGCAATACCGCCACGGAATTTTATGATTTCTTACGCCGGACCACCGAGCCCCCAATTCCCGGCACCGATGCTTCAAAGCATATTAAATTTAACCTCGATATCCTTTCTCCCGGCGGCGGTGTTGAAGAACATTACCATGAACCGCCGGTGGTAGACCACGTTTATTATGTGATTTCCGGCCGGATCCGGGCCACTGTCGGCAATATAACTCAAACCGTCGGCGCGGATACCTTGATTTATTGTCCCTCCAGCACCCGTCATTCAATCACCAATGTCGGTAAAGGCAAAGCCAAGGTCATCAGCATCGACGCTTCCGCCGAGGGCGTCCGCGGCGGCCCGCTGGTTTATTCTAAAACACCCAGCGGCAACTTAAGTGGCAACAACTGGAAAGTTACCGGCAAATAGTACCCGCTGTAATAAATAGTTTGGGATTATTCGTCAATATTTAATAATAAAAGGAGAACATTCATATGGCAGGCCAATTGACAATTGATAAAAAGAAAACCGCAGTGCTCATTATGGATTATCAAAACCGGATGTTAAATGAACTATCCGAGACGGCCAGAAAGGAAATTTTAGAGAAAGCGAACTCCATTTTGGCTAAAGCACGCAAAGATAATATCCCGGTAATCTATATTGAAGTACGTGGCGGAGAAAGGACTCCGGAAATGGAAATTCATCCGGGTGTTACNNGATACTCTGGTGCTTTTCGGCATTGCCACACAGGGCTGTGTCCTCACCACCGTCAGATGCGGTGCCGATTTAGATTATAAACTCGTAGTCGTTTCTGATTGCTGCGCCAACCCGCCCAGCGAAGAAGTTAATCGCGTCCTGATGGAGAAAGTTTTCCCCGGCCCGGCGAGCGTCGTTACTACTAAAGAAGTTTTAGCGGTTTTATAACACTAATAATCTCATGGTAACTTCAATATCGAAAACATCCGTTCAATGAACCGAAGGTTATTTATCGCATTTTCATCAGGGCAGTTAATTATTAACTGCCCTGATACTTTTATGATTGCGGTTTTAGCTCTTCTCTAACAATTCGAAAAAGCCCTTTGAATCAAGGATAGTCGAAGTGTGGTAGAACACTCTCTTCAGAAGGAACTCCTGTACTTCCATATCAATGTCGGCGCAGCAGTCTGAAATCACAAAGAATTGATATCCTGCCTCAGTCCCGCAGCGCACCGTCGATAGCACCGTGCTGCTGGTATAAAGACCCGTCACCACCAGGGTATTGAGGCCCAGTCTTTTCAGGCGTTCATCGATATCCGTAGAGGCGAACGGCGCTCTTTTTTCTTTAACCAGGGTCACTTCGCCGGATTTCCGGACCACCCTCGGGTCTATCTCCAGTTCAGGTTTCCCGGCTCCCCGCTGTGTGAAGAAGACCGGCAGATTATGTTTTCGGGCAATATCCGTCAATTTATTTATTCTGCCAATCAATTCTGTTTGTGTTTCTTTGGGAAAAGAACCTAATAAATTTATCTGATAATCCAAAATAACAACGGCTGTTTTCTTTTTATCCAGTTTCGTCGGTCCCGGCATTTTACTGCGTTCTCCTTTTGTTTATTTAAAACCTCAAGTGATTGTTCCACCAACAATCTTCTCGCAAATTAGACGAATGGTAACATTGTATTTTAGTGTTGTCAATAATTATAGAGTCAAAACAACAGGGTTAGGCAAATACGGTATTATATACCACAATGCCCATGAAACGAAAACAGCAATCGAGTTTATCCTAACGTGCGATTACTTATGTATATTTTCAACGGCTTTTATAATATCCTGTAACAGGTCTCCGTAATAAGGGACTTTGGGCATTTGCCTTTTTATATCGGCCAAATCATCTTTGATATCACTCAACTGTTTTTCCATTCGTTTCAGGACTTGAATCAATTCTTTATTGTCACCGTCGCTCATTTCTCCCTCCTGTTCTTCGAATCGTTTTACGGAATTATCTCTTCCGGTTTTTTATTTTTCATCACAACATTAGTGAACATCACGATACTCGGCACGTAATACAAACGGTCCTTGGTATCAAGTATTGTGTATATCAAGGCAATTTCCTTAACGCTGCCCGTTGAGCCGGTTATGGTTATTTCATCGCCTATTTGCACCGGCCGCACAATGGCAAGTATCATACCGGATACTACGTTGCTTATCAGGTTCTGCGTCGCAAAACCGATAATCACGCCCATCACCGTACCAAGGCTTATCGCCAGGGCCGGATTCGACAATAGTGTGGAAATAATTGTGACAGTGAGGACAATATAGACTGCCCCCCGCATAATTGTGCGGATGCTTTGGCCGACGGGCTCAATGCCGCGTCTGCGGAAGCTGGCTACAACTGCCCGGCCGATTACTTCCACCAGCGCCATTACGAATACCGTGAATTCGATGCTGACAATAACATTACGGTGTCCGGTAATAAAACTAAAATTGGGTAGTTTCGCCAGCTCGATAGTCGCTATTACCACCGCCAGGCACAGCAGCATCACCAATATCGCAATAAAAGTAGCATGAGTTGTTTTTTCTGGTTTATTGTTTTTTGGTGCGGAATCCATTTTCATCAATCTTCAATTTTCCTTTCTTCAACTGCCACAATAAACATGATTAGAATTTCAATTCCTTTTCATACGGCTTGCACATTTTATCCAATTGATTCCGGTGACAGAAGTCCGCCGGACAGTACCATCTTCATGGCATCTTCAATCGTCATCTCCGTGTCAATTATTTGGTCTTGAGACAAAAGCACCAGGAACCCGGTCATCGGATTGGGGGTGTGCGGAATAAAAAGAGGGATCTTCTTTTCCCCTTTGAAATCGACCGGCTTGCCGGTAACAAAAGCTATAGAATACATATTTACCTTGGGAAACTCTACAATCACTACTTTCTTGAAAGGCACTCCCTGTAGGCGGCGTACAGAATCCATAACCTGCCTGGTGGCGGTATATATATACTTGATTATCGGTGTTCGTGACATGCCTGCGTCAAACCATCTTAATAAACTTTTACCAAGTACATTGGTCGCAATTAAACCGAGCAGGTAGACCAAAATGATCAGCGCCACCAGGCCCACTCCGGGTAAAGTCCGCCCAACGATAATTTTAACGATCGGCTGGAAGATACCGTCGAGCGATACGAAAAGGAATTTTAATACGAAATAGGTCGCCACCAGGGGGATTGCCGTAAGGATTCCGGCCAGAAATACATTCCGGAGATGTCTTAGCACCCCGCCTTTACGTTTTTGAGTCGTGTCTTCCATATTTCTTCACTCCTTGCTAAATCATCTGTTAAATCTGTGTTTGAGTCGTAAAATGTATCCGTATCATGGTTTTTGAATGGGTATTACGTTCCACCGGGATTGCCCGGAGTTCCAGGTCATTTGGCGGAACTCAGCATCATCTTCGATGGTAAAAGTCGCGCTGTGTCTCATATCTCCGTCATTAAGCACAAACATTAGATCCGGAGAACGCTGGTACAGTGGCAAATGGGTATGTCCGAAAACAATTCCTTTACATTCCTCGTGTTCCTTCTTCACTTTTTGTTGAAGATGGATCAAAGCCCTTGATTGTACCAGATATACGAGCATCATATAGCGCTCGGTAATAAAATTCATTTTTAAATTACTGGGGGTCAACTTTTTTTGCGGCAGATGATTCCACAGCCACATCAGCCTGTGCGGGATATATTGCACAGACGGGTCATATTCATGCCCATGGCAATACCAGATGCCGTCAGCCATAAATGGTTTGATCAACTTGATTGGTCCGATAGGATTATCGAGATTTGGATTGTCCCTGTATTTTTTCAGTACGTGGTCATGGTTTCCCGGCAGTAGTTTGGTTGGAATCTGCCCGGCGAGGTCTCGAAATTTCTTGGTCATCGGGTGCTGGAGACAGTGTTCAAACCCATTTTCACACACGTGGAACCAGTCTCCCAGACCCAATATTTCATCACCCGCTTTGGCTTCCCGCTGAATATAAACTATTGCCTGGTCCATTGCGTCATATTGGGCATCTTTGTGCCCGATATGCAAATCGGAAAGGATAAATTTCTTCAATTTTCTCTCCCTTTTGAATGCTCTGAAATATTGTAAATGCAGACTGATAACCGGGTGTGTAATAATTCAAGCACATTTTATTCTTTTTTTAAAGCACACCCAATGTTGCAATAAGTTGATAAAAATCGGCTATTGCCTATAAAGTATTCAAAGGAACTGCACTAACTAAAAGAGTTTAAACACTGCTCTTAACAGCCAGATGATGATTAAGATAACTGCAACAAACAGCGCGATGTGAATCAGTGCCCCGATACTTTTAAAGAAGATAAATCCCAACAGCCATAAAACCAGAAGGATAATACCGATAACTAATAAAACTCCCATATAACCTCCATTTATTCATCGGTGCTGCTGTCTGCAGTCACCGAATTCCGTGTGCGACCATATTGGTAAGTGAATTCTGCTCCCAGAATCAAAATGAAAGCCGAATAATATATCCAGACCATCAGTATGACAATAGAAGAGATCGTACCGTAAATTACCTGGTAATTGGCGAAATGCTCGAGGTAAAAAATGAATAGAGTCCTGGCTATTTCGAAAAAGACAGCCGCCAACATTGCGCCCGGCCAGACGTCGCGCCAGCGGGTTTTTGCGTTCGGGACAAATTTATAGAGTAATATAAATATCGCCAGCATCAGCAGGAATGCAATCAGCTTCACACTGATGTAAATTACTGCTGCATTTCGATCGGGGAGGTTCAGGGTATTACCCACGAATGTAATGAAAGTACTTGCCCCCAGTGAAAGTAAAAAGAGAATCCCGGTTCCAAAAACCATCCCGATCTCACTTACTTTTCTAATAAATATATGACGGTTCTTATTGATATTCCAGGCACGGTTTATCGCCAGACTGATGGAACCGAAAAGCGCGCTTGCGCCCCAAAAAAGGATTACGATGCTGAGTACACTCATTACTCCGCGTAACCGGATAATGCCGTTTATATTATCCTTGACAATGTTGGTCGCACCCGGGATATTATTGCCGACAAAACTCAGCAACGCATTCCGCAGATTTATTGACGGTAAGAAAAATCCAAAAACCGCTATCAGTCCCAAAAGTAGCGGAAATAGGGAGATGATAGCGTAATAAGCCACTCCCGCGGCTCTTTGTCCGATATCGTGATTCCCGGATTCCTTTATGGTGCTGTCGATTACCTTCACGATAGGGATTTTGAGCAAGCGGCTCTTCGTTTTCTGCAAACTAATTTTTCGGCGTTCTGTTTGGAAAACCATTAGCCTTATCCTGAGACATTGAGCGTGTAATTGTCAAACCCCGTCATCGTCATAAGATTCGTTGGTCCTTTTTTAAAAGGTTATGTTGAACAAGCAGGGCATTCAAGTCAGTCATTTCGGTGATGTTCCGAATATCTTCACTATGTTGTTTCTTAATATTGATTATCTCATCCTGAATACCGAAGAAAGCATCTGCAACATCCGGATCAAAATGGGTTCCCCTTCCTTGCTTAACGATGGCCAGTGATACCTCTGTTGGGAATGCTTCTTTATACGGCCGCTTGGATGTCAAGGCATCAAACACGTCAGCTATTGCCACAATACGGCCGGCAATGGGTATCTGCTGCCCTTTTTCACCATTTGGATATCCGCTTCCATCCCATTTCTCGTGATGTGAAAGTGCGATTACCTCACCGAGTTTAATAAATTCAGCTTCGGCCCCATGAAGGATTTTGGCGCCGATTACAGTATGAAACTTTATTATTTTCCATTCCGCCGGGTCGAGTTTACCGCGTTTCATCAATATCTGGTCGGGTATTCCTATCTTCCCCAAATCATGCATTGGCGCCGCATAAAGAATTGTTTCGATAGTGTTTTCATCCATTCCCATTTTGCGAGCGATGGCTGCTGAATAACGGCTCACCCGTTTTATATGGGCACCTGTTTCCTCATCTCTGTATTCGGACGCCATCGACAGCCTGTAAATAGTATCCAACGAGGCGGTTTTTATCCTTTGCAAAGCTTGTTTTAATTGTTCGGTCCTGGCAGTGACTTCAGACTCCAACTCAGTCCGGTAATTAAGCATCAAANNTTGAAATAAAATCATCACAACCGGCTTCAATTCCCTTTACCCTGTCTTCTTTTTCCTTTAAAGCTGTCACTAAAATAATGGGCAGTAAGCGGTTTTTTTCTCCTTGTCTGACCCTGCGGATAACTTCAAAACCATCTATTCCGGGCATCATGATATCTAAGAGCACCAGATCAATTTGATTGGCTGCAATAATATTTACCGCATCTTTTCCATTGAACGCCTTGATGATTTCGTAACACTCGGGCGCAAGATAGGCTTCAAGCAATTCAATGTTTTGCACCTGGTCATCGATAATTAGAATAACGGGTTTGTCCTTCAATTTGTGACCCTTTTATTTGTTCGTTTCTGTTATAAGTGGAACAAAATTAAACAATATTAACATATGTTTCGCAAATTTCTCATTTTGAAATCATTATTCCAACGAATTACGAAAATTCTCTTCTGACTCCGCGGGCGATTTCCTGAGAGCGCCGGCGATTAGTGATATCTTGAACAAATACCGACGTTCCGATTACCGTATTTTTATTCTTTATCGGATTCCAATTCAACTCCCACCAGACAAACAAAATGGGTTGGTATTGCACTTCAATAAAATGTTCACCGGCCAAAGCCCGGCCAATACTGCGCAATGCAGCTGTTTTTAAATCCGGTGCAGTAATGCATTCCGGGTAACTCATCCCGATTTGAATATCGATTTGCCATTCTTTTTTCATTGCTTTACGGTGGTTGTCATTAAAACTGGTATACCGGTATTCCCGGTTCAATGAAAATATCAGGATATCATTGGGACCATTAATGATAGCACTCAGATGCGCTTTTTGCTCTTCTAACGCTGTATTACTTTGCTTTAATTCATCGGTCATATTTATGACCTCGGACTCCAGCTCTTTCCGATAATTACTCATTGTGTCGTTGTATGCTTTTATTTTGAGAAGAGATTGAATCCTGGCGAAGAGTTCCATTTTATCAAAAGGCTTTGAAATATAGTCATCACAACCGGCTTTTATCCCCTGGATCCGGTCTTCCGTTTCCTTAAGTGCGGTAACCAAAATAATCGGCATCAGCTTGTTTTTGGGGTCCTGCCTGATTCTGCGGGTAACCTCGAAACCATCCATGCCGGGCATCATTACATCCAAAAGAATCAGATCGATTTGATTATCAGCCAGTTTTTGGAGGGCTTCTTCTCCGCTTGTCGCTTTGATAATCTCAT
This sequence comes from Dehalococcoidia bacterium, assembly GCA_003153955.1. GTDB lineage: Bacteria > Chloroflexota > Dehalococcoidia > Dehalococcoidales > Fen-1064 > Fen-1064. Next base: position 32,055 of record PMCB01000124.1, read on the forward strand.
AACCCTCCGGTACAAGATAAGCCTCGAGCAGTTCGTTGTTCTGGATCTGGTCATCCACGACCAAAATTACCGGTTTAGCTTTCATATTATTCTCCTGGTTTTCTGCGGTACAACATACTAATTTTACTTGATGAATTGACTGATTTCTTTCGCGAAAGTACGCGTGTTTATCGGTTTGCCGATGAACCCGCTGTTTGTGATATTTTTTATCTCTTCGATACCCCCTGCCATTACCGATGCAGTAACAAAAACAATTGGAATATCGCTGGTTTGTTTATCTTGACGCAGTACACTGGCCGCCTCTGTGCCGCGCATATCCGGAAGCCTCACATCTAAAACGATGATATCCGGTTTTTCTTTCTGGGCAATGGCAATCCCATCGGTGGCGTTCTCGGATGTAAATACTTCGAACCCGGCTATCTCTAAAAGGTCTTTTTCCAGCGTCAAATTATTTGTATTGTCATCAACCACTAATGCTTTTTTCATTTTGGACCTCCTTATTGGAGATAACTGGCAAAGTAAACCGCACCAAAGTGCCTTTACCCAAACCTTCCGATTCTACCGCAAAGTTTCCGCCATGCAGTTCCACCAGTTTTTTAGAAAGCGGCAACCCCAGGCCGGTCCCCTCCGTTACCCGGGAATATGGGGTATCGACACGGAAAAACCCCTCAAATATCTTACCCATATTTTCAGCCGCGATACCCACCCCTGTATCCCAAACAACCACTTCTATTTCCGAACCGACCTTCTTCGCACGCATCCCGATTTTCCCGCCCTCGGGTGTAAACTTCACCGCGTTCGAAACCAGATTGTATATTATCTCTTTAACTTTCAGTTCATCTGCTTCGATATCCGGCAAGTCTGAAGGTATTTCTAGCTGCATTTCTATTTTCTTTTTACTCACCATATCGGCTACCAGCATCGAAATATCGTTCAGCAGTGTTTTCATGGATATGATTGATAAAGCCAGTTTCATTTTTCCGGCTTCAACTTTTGCCATATCGAGAATCTGATTTATCAATAACAACAGATGTTTTCCGCTGGTCAACACATTATTAACATACTGTTTTTGTTTCACATTCAGCGGTCCGAAAGTTTCGTCAAACAGCACCTCAGAGAAACCGTTGATCGAGTTGAGCGGAGTTCGGAGTTCGTGCGACATATTGGCTAAAAATTCAGATTTTACGCGCGCGGTGCGTTTTAACTCGGCCGCAAGTGCTTTTAACTCTTCATGGGCTTTCTCTAAACCGGTTTCTATCTCTCTTCGCTCGGTAATATCTTCAATGGCCAGCAGAATTATGCGCTTCTTCCCCAAAACCCGGTGAATCTGCCTGGCATTCAAAAGCATTATGCGCCTGCCGATGCCGGCAAAATCGTGCTCTACTTCATAATTATCAAAGGTTGTTTTTTGGGGCAGGATGGTTTCCAACAACTCCCGCAATTTTGGGATATCCCATTGTTTGTTGCCCAGGTCATAAATCAGTTGCCCTACCGTCTCCTCTGGTTTTACCCTGAAGACTTCATAGAAAGAACGACTAACTGAGACTACTCTTAAATCCTGATCCATGGCGATTAACGGTTCACGCACGGTGTTGATAATGCTTTCGGCGTATTCCCGTGATTCATCTTCGGATATTTTAATCGCCTCTAATTCTTTTCGGGCTTTTTCCAGGCCGTTTTCGATTTCGCGGCGCTCGGTGATATCTTCAATCGCCAGCAGAATAATCCGCTCTTTGCCTGATGCTTGTTGAATCTGCCTGGCATTCAGCAGCATAATGCGCTTGCCTATGGTTGCGAAAACATGTTCAACCTCATAATTATCAAAGGACGTTTTTTGGGGCAGGATCGTTTCCAGCAGTTCCCGCAGCTTGGGGATATTCCATTGTTTGTTGCCCAGGTCGTAAATAAGCTGCCCTACGGTCTCTTCCGGTTTTACTTTGAAGAATTCATAGAAGGAGCGGCTGACTGTAACTACCCTGAGGTCCTTATCCAAAGATATTAAAGGTTCCCGTACGGTATTAATGACACTCTCTGCAAAATCGCTGGCTTCATCGGCGGATTGTTTTATGACCTCAAGTTCTTTTCGTGTTTTTTCCAACCCGTTTTCAATCTCCCGGCGCTCAGTGATATCCTCGATGGCCAGTAGGATAATCCGTTCTTTCCCCAGCACTCTCTGAATTTGCCGGGCATTAAGCAGCATGATCCGTTTTCCAATGGTCGCGAAATCATGTTCTACCTCATAATTATCAAATGATGTTTTTTGCGGAAGGATGGTTTCCAGCAGTTCCCTTAGTTTGGGGATATCCCATTGTTTATTACCCAGGTCATAAATAAGTTTACCTACAGTATCTTGCGGCTTTACCTTGAAAAATTCATAGAAAGAGCGGCTAACCACAACTACCCTTAAATCCTGATCCAGAACGATTAATGGTTCACGAACGGTGTTAATAATGCTTTCGGAATATTCGTTGGCTGCCTGTACCTGCTTTATCTTTTTTTGATCGGTAATGTCGTGCATTATTGCCGATACTCCGTAGATGTTGCCTTCCTTATCCTTGATTGAAGAAAGACTCAACGAAATATCGATTATTACCCCATCTTTTCTCATGCGTTTCGTTTCATGATTTGTGATTAATTCCCCGGCTTTCAGTTTTTTAAGCTGGTCGAATAGTTCCTCTTTGTAACCGGGAGGAGCTAACAGCGAAATATTTTTGCCTTGCATCTCCTTTTCGGTATATCCATAGATGGTTTCTGCTCCTTTGTTCCAACTGACAACATCTCCACCGGAAGTTTTCCCGATAATACCCTCAACGGAGGTATTTACGATGGCCGCTAAACTAATGTCGCATTCCTCGATTTTTTTTCGTGTAGTGATATCTTCGATGGCCAGGAGAATAACTTTTAGCTTTGCCGGGGGATCGGGAATTCTACGGGCATTTAAAAGCATCGTCCGTTTCCCTATGCCGGGAAAATCATGTTCTACTTCATAATCATCAAAGGTTGCCTGGCGGGGAAGAATGTTTTCTAAAAGTTCCCGTAGCTTGGGGATATCCCATTGTTTATTTCCCAAAGTATAAATAAGCTTCCCTACCGTTTCTTCCGGATTTACCTTGAAAACTTCATAAAAAGAACGGCTGGCCGTCACCACCCGAAGGTCCTCGTCCAGAACAATTAACGGTTCCCGTATAGTATCGACAATACTCTCTGAGTATTCCTGTGATTTATCTTTAATTTTTTGCTTAAACATTTTCCCTTCCTTATTTCCGCGTTTACCTGGTTTTGTTTATCCTATGCAGCGCCGTGCGCTACTTAAGTCCGAATAGTTTTGACCTTTCTTTAAATTCTTCCGGGGATTCGTCATCCCAGGGCAAATATTTGAGCGCTGCCGGGCTTTTGAAAGCATAAAGCAGTAAATTTATTACCTCCGTCGAAGTATTACCCAGCTTCATCACGCCGCTTTTCCTGAGAGTATGAACCGATCCGGTAACCAGCGTCGGTACGCCTGGAAAATAAACGCAAATTAAGGGGAAATCGGCTGTTTCTTCACCTATTTGAACCTTTTCCTCTGCAAGTATCCAACCAAATGAAATGCAAGTCGGGGAATAAAGGAAAAGACAGGCCTGCATGTTAGTTAGCCTGCCGATTGTCATGATTTCGCCTTGTCCAAAAAATAGTCCTATCACCGGAATCTTAGAAAGTATTTTACCGACTTTGGTTAATTTCAAAATCATTCCGCATAAATATATAATCAATATACAAAAAATAAAACCGATACCGACGAATAAAAACCTATCGGGTACTGCCACCCCTAGAATCATTTTTCCGACTTTATCCCCGTTGCTGAAAAGAAGAATCACCACGTAAGTGACCAATATTACCGGCAGCCAGAAAACGAAACCGTATAGTAAAAAAGTCGATTGTCTTTTAATAAATTCCTTCATTTCTCCCTCCCGCCCCATCTTTGTTTTTCATCTTCCCGCGCTTTTAAAATGTCCATGCATAATTTTATCAATCAGTTATCGTCATTAATTAATGCGCCATACGCGACCCCACGAAGAAGAGCGCTGCTCCGATAATCATCGCAGCGACCATAATGCCTATCAATGCCCGGTTTGCCACCAGCTCCAGGTGATGTATATGCTTTTCTATTCCCGAGACATCCGCGCGTACTTGGATTTCACCCCGCTCAGCGGTCTTCATCATCCTGTCCAACCGCTGCGGCATCCCCCCTACCAGACTTGCTAATTCCGCTGCCGCCACCGGCAAACGGCGCAGGGCAGCGATTACAGAGTATCTCTTTTTAATAATCCGGATAACACTGGATTGCAATAACGGGGCAATATCGAAATCCGGGTCCAATCCTCTACCCAGGCTCTGCGCCATGACGATCGTTTTTAATAGCAGAAATGTATTAGATGGAAGCTGAATATGGTTACGCCGCAGCATTGTAAAAAGTTGTTCTAAATTATAACTTACGCTTTCCGAACGTTTCAGCAGGTGGGTAGTTGAGAACTGCCCCATCACGTATTTCATGTCTTTTCGCAAAAGGGCGCGGGAACCTTCAACACGGAGACTCACGGCACCCAATTCGATCAATGCATCTATCAACATGTCCGGATTCCTGTCCAGGATGGCTTTAAGCGCGTTAGCCAGGTGCCACCGCACCTCGTTATCAACCATACAAACCATCCCGAAATCGACCAGCCCCAGCCGCCCGTCAGGTTCCACAAATAAGTTCCCCGGGTGCGGGTCGGCGTGAAACGCTTCGCCTTCAAAAACCATTTTTAACCAGATACTTACGGCACGCTTGGCCAGATCCCGGCGGTCGAAGCCCGCTTTGTCAAGTGCTTGAATATCCAGCACCCCGATCCCGTGAATCCGCTCCATCGTGATTACCCGCGGGGTCGTAGACTCCCAGAAAATTGTAGGAATGTGAATTGTTTTATCGTCCTTAAAAAACCAGGCAAAATATTCGGCATTGTGGCCTTCCTGAATATAGTCCATCTCGGTTTTAATCGTGTCCGATATTTCCTGCACAATTCCGACGAGGTCATATTGCTGCGCACCTGCCCAATGTTTGGTGGCGGATACCGCCGCGCCCGCTAAAATGTACATGTCCTCATCGACCATTTCAGGCACACCGGGCTTTTGCACCTTTACTACCACTTCCGGGCCGTCCTTTACGGTGCAGGCATAAACCTGCCCGATCGAAGCGACACCGACGGGCTCCGGTGTAAATTGGCTGAATATTTCATCAGCCGGCCGGCCTAAATCGTTGCTGATTACCTTTTTCATTACATCTATAGGCAGCGGCTTTAAAGAACTTTGGAGTTTTGATAACTCTTTGGTATATTCCGGCGGCAGCAGGTCGGCGCGCGTCGAAAGGATTTGTCCAAGTTTCACAAAAGTCGTGCCTAATTCCTCTATCGCCATGCGGGCGCGTTCGGGTTTGGTATAAGCCATTTTCCGAAAAGGGTTGCCGCGCAGCATCCAGCCAACCAGCGCATAATTGCGGATACCGACGTATTTTAGTACTTCCTCCAACCTATACTTGGCCAGAACCATGGCGATCTGACGGTACCTGGGGAAATGACTTTTATTCTTACGCTCTTTGTTTGCAGAACTAAACATATTTTTCTCCCTGGTTCAAATTGGAGGACTCTTCTCAATTTTATGGTGGCGTATCCCTATATTCTGTTTCCAACTCTTTTCACCTAACTCATTGTGGATACGCGAGAAAACAGAATTGACCACATCCCGGACGGCATGGTCGACTTCTTCGCTGTCAACTATTTCGACTACTGCATCATATGTCCGTTCCTCGGCCCGCTCTAAAGCTGCATCCAGCCCCACGATATGTGCCAGAGTAGGCACAACGCCTTCGTGTGGGGTTACGGCCCGCACCCGCTGCAACACCGAGGACTTGTTTCTTCTGAACGCTTCAGCGACTCCATGACTGAAATTTGCCCGGTCCATATCCGCCTGGACGCGGGTAATTATACGCTGCAGCACTCTATCGGTAATCTCTTCTTCCATTCCCTCTATTAGTCCCCAGAGATTACGTTTAACAAACCCATCCCCACCCAGCCGGTCTATTACGCGTATAAACCGCGCCACCAGGATAATCCACACCCAAACCATTTGGATAACAAACCCGTGGTTGACCAGCGCCAGTGCCGGCACTATCGCGACGAAATCGAAAAAGTGAGAGCGCAGATAAGCGCCGCTGTTCCAGCGGAATCCGCTTCGGGTGAAAAATTCAATAAGTGAAATAACACCGATTCCAATATCAATTGCTACCCAGGTCGCTGGTACCGCCCCGCGGCTGCTGAAAACCCAGACAGCGAGCAGGATTAATGAAAATAAGGCAATGACAAACGCCGACCAATGCAGCGCGTGATTACGGCGCGGCCGCGACTCTAACTCTTCGAGACGCACTTCCAATGAAGCAGGTGCCGCGCTTTTAGGGATAATCCTATCACTCACTATCAGTTTTTTGCGGGAATGGACTTTCTTTTGTATAAATATTTTTATACCATCACGCATCGCTGATACTTTTAATGAAACTAAAGAAAGAACCGACAAAATCCAATGCAAAATTGGATTACGCCGCGGCGCCGGCTCCGGTTCTTCGTGTCGCGCTTCCGGGGACTCGCCGTCCTGTGTTACAGTGCTTGAAGCGACATTGTTCGTTATCGGTTTATCTTGGGGCTGAACTTTTTTTCGCAAAAACATTTTTTTATCCTCCGGAAGCGCTGCTGCTTTATTAAGAGGAACCACGTGCATCCCTAATATTGGACTACTCCTTCTTCTCCGAATCCCAGTCGATTTCCACAACAGTTTTCTTTCCGCTCGCAAAATTGAGTTTTATTTCTGCGTCGCCCTGGACTTCCAGGAGTTTTTGTGCCAATTCCTTCGCACTCTTGAGCGGCAATGGAATAGTAATAGAATTATTGATCTTCAACCATTCCGGGATGGCCGGCAGATGCGCGGTGATTTTTATCACTTTATTAGCCATTTGGTACTTCCTTTGATTTATTTTTCGTCGATATCGGATGATATCACCCGGCTTGCGTTACTTTCAGGTCATTCTCCACCTGGGATACACCCGGCGCCGACCACGCGATTCTTTCGGCTTCTTCCCTCTCGAACCACGAATGTACACTGCCTTTCAGGCTCACGTTACCGTTTTGAGTTTCCACTGCGATCACCCGTGAATCAAGCAAAGCGTTGCGGTGAATGGCGCTCTCAATTTTATCCCGGATATCTACTGGTTCCACCATTGGTTTGATTGTAATTTCGTTGCTGACCCACACCACTCCTTTCAGGTGGCGCACCGCACTTTCCGCCGCTACTTTTTGATATCCCCGGTCCACTTCACCCATCAAAGTGATTGCGGCATCCTGCACCCGCACTTCAATGCGGTCATGGGGTAAAGAAACATTCAGCCGGATAGCATGTACCGCATCCCGGCCGATTTCTTCATCGGAGCGCTTAAAAGAACCTGGCAGTTTGACTTTGATATTGTTAATTACGTCTGTAACCCCGGCGACGCGCCGGGTCGCTTGCTCCGCGTTCCATTTTTTCGGGAAAGAATCAACTTCACCTTCCAGGGTGACGACACCGTCGTTCGCGGTGACATCTATTTTCGGATTCACGCTTGCAGTTATGACTCCGCCGATAACCGTCGGCTCCCAATTCAATTCTGCGATGACATCTTGTATTAATTCCATGTTAGTTTTCATAACATCACCTCATTTTATATTTGTAACCGTAGACCCACTTTTAGCTAATCAGGGATTATCCCTTGGGGTTTGAACTGTCCCAGTAAGGAGCGACGCCAAAATGGCTGTAAGATTGGGCCACCATTTCAAAATCGATATTATCCGGCCATTTATTTTTATCCATCCCGGGCGCTTTTTCCAGGGCATCTTTAGGCATGTCCAGAATAAACTTTCTGTTATCTGTGGACCAGCTTAATATCTCCCATGGCATGGCAAACCACTTGTCGCTGATGCCTAAAAACCCCTCGAATGAGACCACCACGAACGCAATTCTGCCGGCCACCATATCGATTACGAAGGTTTGCACCTGACCCATATCCTGGCCTTTTTTATTGATAACATCATATTGTTTCAGACGGTTGGCTGAAATGAATCTTGTTGACTGCTTCATATTTTTCTCCTTCTTAACTTAATCTTCCCGTGATTCGTGAGAAGACCGGCAGAGAGCCATCTCTCCCATTGAAGCAGATGGCTCCGATGCTTGAGATCTTTACTTACTTTGTTCTTTTCTGATGGTTCCAAGTGTCTTGTCGGAACGTGTGTTTTTACCATCCTTGTTACGGATAGAGCCGTTTGGTAAACCCGCGCTTTCTTCGAGTTTTTTAACGGTCTTGTCGCTTCTGACTTGTCTTGTCATGTTCGTTGTCCTCCTTTTTTAGTTATTTCCATTTGGCTGCTAAAACTATAATTTCTTAAAATTAATCCGTTGTACCAGCCAAATTATGGCGAAAACCAACGCTACTACGAGCAGAATGTAAATAAGACCGCCCAGGACATGAGTGATTAATCCCAGCAGAAACAGCACTATGAGCACCAGGGCAATGACCCAAAGCAAATTACGCATAACAACTTCCTTTTTAGTTATATTTTTCTGGACCGGACCCGCCGTCGTATATACGGTTTACGATGCTTTCTTAGCTTTTTATTGCGCGGACAGCCGCTTTTCCCTTGCGGTTTGCTGCAGAAGCAACTTTCCTGACTCTGCCCATTACATCAGTTGTTTCTTCTTTGGCGATGTCCAATCCTTTAGTAACCTTGGCTTTGATCAATTTCCTTGTATTTTTGATGTTCATTGTTTCTTTGTTCATTCATATCTCCTAAACCAAATATTACTTAATCTAGTCTGTTACACAGGCTATTTATAAAGTTCTATCTTCAACAACGGAATCGGGGACATTCTCTTTAACAGATTTGACCCCCCCGATTGCATTAACTTTCGTCGTGTAGCCTTCACCGGAAGTCGCGATAATATGTCCGTTGGTATGAGTTAATCTCCAGCGGAATTCCCCGATTTTGTCCTTGTAGATCTCAAATCTTGCTGCCATAAAATTCCCTCCTTTTAAAGTGGCTTCCACATATTTTGATTCAATTTGCCGGCGCCTTAGCCTTTCTGAATTAAATACAGTACCAGCAATTAACTTCAGCATGTTCCTCAGACAAAGATGGTACAACCTTCTTAAGATGGTTAACCGCCGGAACTTAGATACACTTACCTAATCTAATGAGTGGTAATCGTTCGTGCTTGACAAGTGGGGATAGAAGAGGAATACTATGGGTACTGAGTAAATACTCCAAAGTGGTAAGTAAAGGTACACCTAAGGGTATCAGGGAGGTCAATTACAATGACTGGCAAGAAACCCGCTAACGAAAAATTGGGTGTCATGACAATTGGCTTTAGTCCGGTGGTGCGGGAAGGTCTCCAGGCAATTATGGCCAAAGATGAAAACATTTCAGTCATCGGCGATGCCCGGGATGGAGATGAGGCCGTTCGTAATATTAAAAAAGCTCAGGACCGGGGAATAGTTGTCAATGTTGTGCTCACAGAGACCCGTAACGGCAAAGTCGACGGAGTGCAAGCGACGAGGCTGGTTAAAGACGAGTTTCCGGAGATTGCCGTTCTGGTGCTGACGGAAAGCAATAACGATTCTTATGTTATTGACGCGATTCACGCCGGCGCCGGGGGATATATCTTCCTTAAGGATATGACGCAGGAAATATTACTGCAGAGCATTCACCGCGTGGGCGAAGGTATTATGCAAATGAAAACCGAATTATTGCACACTGCCGTGGAGAACCTGATTCAAAACGGACGGAAGACACTGGCAGAACGCACCGCCGAAGCGGCCCATCTCACCGAGCGGGAAGTAGATGTGCTCAGGCTGATGGGTAACGGCGATTCCAATAAAGTCATGGCTGAAACCCTGGGTATCACTTTAGATACGGTAAAAAAACATGTGCGGAATGTTATCGACAAGCTGCAGGCGCGCAGCCGGACGCATGCGGCTATTATTGCCGCTCAGGCAGGTATCGTCGGTAATCCTATCGGACATATCTCTTTATCCCAATCTGAAACAAAGCCGGGCATCGTATAGCCGTGTCCGGTTTTGTTTTGTAATTGTTTTCCCGCCCAGTCTCAAGGTATGTACCCCACAGTCCGTGTGGCTTATAAACCGGGGCATCATTGTCACCGCTCATAATTCACAATATCGGCAGGAGATTTACGCTTTTTAAGGCCGGACTGATTGTCGGTATAACCTAACGCAGTGAAGACAACAGGGTCGGCACCTTCGGGCAATCCCAGGACCTCACGGGTGTCAATAGGATTAAAAGCGGAATCCGGCAGGTATCACATACAAGTTCAATCGCGACTAAAATCAAATTCATGCTGCTGCCAGCCCTGAATGTCACAGAATCGCTGTTCCGGTTTTCATGGAGTAACAAACTTCATTCAGTGCCTCTCAAACGCATTTCCTGCTATTCCAAATTATAATTATCGATCGTTTATCTTTTTCCGATTGTCTTTAACTTTGTAATATAGCTGTAATCAAATTAACACGATTGTAACCTGTTGATAATAACTCCGAAACATCTTCGCTTTAAACTAAAAATAAAATGAATATTTTTCCGGGCAACGTTTGAATTGTGCTAATGAACCGGAAATTTCAACATGACCGGGAGAAATATTTTTTGATAGGCTAACATGAAGAAATTTTGACTCTATTTGATTGGTTGAGTCCAAAATAATCTTGGAATGGAATAGGATAAACAACATCGCAGAAAGAATTCCTGTATATACACCCCCCGCAGAAAATAATTTCCAGAATGGGGATTTGGTATCAAGCCGCGCGGTTACCCACCGGGGCTTAGTCCGTTTGCATAACGAAGATGCTTTTTGCTGTCTCTCCAAAGGAAATCGCGCGCTGTTCGCAGTCGCGGACGGACTGGGCGGCCACCGCGGCGGCAGTATCGCCAGTCAAATTGCAATCGATACTATCAAGATTGAGTTCGATAAATGGAATGGCAAGGGCAACGACCGTTTTGCAACTAAAGCCATCCAGAACGCCAACATGGAAGTGTATAATACAGCTCAATCTCATCCGGAACTATTCAGTATGCAAACCACCGCGACCGTTATTGCCTTAGAGAAAGAATCTATGGCAATCGGGCACGTAGGGGATTGCCGTCTCTACCGCGTGCGGAACGGACGCGTTACTGTTTTAACGAAAGACCATTCTCAGGCCGCGGAATTACTGCGATTGCATTTGATTTCACCTGACGAATCCCAGCGTCATCCGGGTAGGCATCAGCTGACCCGTTCGGTGGGATCGTCCCCATTTTTACGGGTAGACCTGATTAAAGAAAAGGTAAATGCCGCAGACACCTATCTTCTTTGCAGCGACGGGCTCTGGTCGGAGGTTTCTAACGAAGCTATCAAGGACGCTTTGTCCGATGAAGATATTGAAAAATCTCTCGAAGAATTAGTAGGCATGGTGTTGAACGCCGGTGCGCCTGATAATATTACGGGTGTTTTATTTCGTATTAATGATACTACACGGAGTTAATTCGCGATGAATAAGCGTCTCGAACCATGAAACCGGGAAATTACCGGCTGATTTACAGAGTAATAAGGGCATATCGAGGAAGTTTAGAAAATATATGACAGAAGATAAAAATCATGGTTTTTCCGAACAGGATTTTAAAGGGACTCCGGAACAGACAGACGAAGATGGTTCGGGTGATTTGTATCGTCATTTCTTTTATGAAGACGGCGGACATCTGGTAGCAACCCCCGAAGCCAACGCCGGAGAAAATGGAATTCAACGCGGTTTGCAAAAGATCAAGGCAACCGTTATCGGGAAACCGATCTTCTCCAAAGATGAAATACACGAGCGTCTGAACAAAATTAAAGCCCTGGCAGTCTTCGGATCAGACGCAATTTCTTCCTGCGCCTATGCGACAGAAGCTTCCCTCATCGTATTAATGGCGGCCGGTAACGGCGCGCTGCATATCTCATTTTTCACCGCTCTCGCCATTGCGCTTTTACTTTCAATGGTCGCGTTTTCTTATCGTCAGACAGTATATGCTTATCCTAATGGCGGGGGGTCTTATAATGTCAGCCGTCAAAACCTGGGGCAGACGGCCGGATTGGTGGCTGCCGCGGCTTTGCTCATCGACTATGTCATGACCGTTGCTGTGTCAATCGCTGCCGGGACCGCGGCTGTTACCTCGGCGCTTATTGCTGCCGGCTTCAGCAGTCAAATTACTCATTTAACCGCCGCTTTACCCCCATTTTTTAACCTTAACGTCATCTTGAGCCTGATTTTTATTGGATTGATGACGCTGGGAAACCTACGGGGCATTCGTGAAGCCGGCGCCATCTTCGCCATCCCCACTTATCTTTTCATCGGTTGTTTTTCCGTGATGCTGATAGTCGGCATCATCAAGGTTTTCACACATACGCTTACCCCGGTGGCGCCGCCGCCGATTTTACCTGTGCTTGAACCGGTAACATTGTGGCTGGTACTGCGCGCGTTCTCTGCCGGCGCTGTTGCCATGAGCGGCACGGAAGCGATTTCCAATGGCGTGCCGGTTTTCAAACCCAACGAATCAAAGAATGCGGCCACGACCCTGACCATTATGGCTACATTGCTCGGCGTATTTTTTGTCGGCGTTTCTTTTCTTTCCAACCATCTGCATCTGGTTCCCGGCAATCAGACAATCGTTTCCCAGGTTGCGCTATCTGTCTTCGGTCAAAATGTCTTCTATTATGTCTTTCAGATAGCCACAATGGGCGTACTGGTAGTTGCTGCCAATACCGCTTTTGCTGATTTTCCCCGTTTGTCTTCCGTCCTTGCCCGGGACAATTATATGCCGCACAGTTTTGGGAGTCGCGGCGACCGTTTGGCATTCTCTACGGGTATCATGTTTCTTGGAACGGTTTCCGCTTTATTGCTGGTTGTTTTTAAAGGTAACGTCGATAGTTTGATTCACCTCTACGCTGTCGGCGTCTTTCTCGCATTCAGTATGTCGGATACCGGCATGGTAGTGCACTGGTGGAAGACCCGCGGTAAGGGATGGAAAACAAGCATTCTTATAAACGGGGCAGATGCTATTCTGACCACCAGTATTCTGATTATCGTAATCATCACAAAATTTATGTATGGTGCCTGGATTATAATTCTATTAATTCCGATGATCGTTCCGGTATTTATCTTTATTCATAAACACTATAGTCGCGTGGCTGAGCAACTTAGATTGTTGTCGATGCAGGCTCCGCCCCCGCAAACGATCGAACACTCCGTCCTGATGCCCATTGATGATGTCAACTACGCGTCATTGAGAGCGATGTCCTTCGCCCGCACCATCAGCAAAGATATCACTGTTATTCATATCGCCACCGATACCAAACGGGCGGATAAAATCCAGGAAAAGATGCGGATTTATGCGCCTGACCTGAAGCTGGTTATCGTGGAATCACCGCTCCGCGCCTTCATGCGTCCGCTGCTGACATACGTGGATTTTCATCACCGGCAGCACCCGCGCGGATTTGTTACCATTGTCATGCCGGAATTCATTACCGCGCACTGGTGGGAGCGGTTTCTGCATAACCGGACAGCCGAGCATTTGACACAGGCATTTAAGAGGCACCCCAACATTGCCGTGGTGAACGTCCCCTATTTACTGAAAAGCTGAAATTTCGGTATTATACTAAATAAAACAATAAAATATCACCGGGAATAAAATGATTAGCGATAATCTTAAAATGAGAACAATATCCGATGTATAAAAAGGGCGAGTTTGTTTACGGCTACGAAATAATTGAGCCTCTGGGTACGGGCGCCATTTGTCAGACTTATAAGGCAATCGGGCCCAATGGCAAGTTCGTGACAATGAAATTCCCGTCGCTGGCTATGGTCGGTGACGCATCCACTTATGAACGATTTTTACGCGAAGCTAAAATAGGTAAACAACTGGTTCACCCGGCTATTCCGCGCACTATTGCTCTGTTTGAAAACTGCGAGGCTCCCTGTTTGATTTTGGAATACATCGAAGGGCAAACCCTGCGCTCTATTTTAGCCGACCATGCGCCGTTTTCTCTGGAAGAAGCATCCTGGATTACCCGTCAGCTTGCCTCCGCCCTGACCTACCTGCACAATCACGGCGTTTATCACCGGGATTTAAAACCCGANNAATGTGCTTTTAGACTCAACCGGCAGGGTGCATATTATTGATTTCGGCATCGCTTTGTTGGAAGGTGCACGCCGTGTCACCTGGAGAAACCTTTCGGATGTACTGGGGACTCCCGATTATATTTCACCGGAACAAATCCAGGGGAAACGCGGCGATGCCCGCTCCGACCTGTATGCTCTGGGTATTATGTTTTATGAAATGATGACGGGAGCCACCCCTTTTAGCGGCGACAATCCCACCGAGGTTATGAATTCGCACCTGACCACAACGCCGGCCCCGCCGAGCAAGCTCAATCCGGCTATCCATCCGAATATTGAAGCCATCATTCAGAAAACTATCAGAAAAAACCCGAAGGAACGTTACCAGACGGCTGAAGAATTTTTGAATGACCTGAAGAACTACAAAGAATTAAATATCTCTGACTTTCCGCGTGATAAAGAGAAAGTAACCGGGGTGGTCACCAGCCGTCAGATATGGGTATTGAGCGGAATTATCGGGTTCATCTTCCTGGCGGTTATCGGGATAATTGTTATCATCGGATTAATGGGGCATCACCGTTAATTTTGCACCGGAATTATTAACGCGAAAAATTAGAATAGCAAACATTTACTTAGACTGCGTTGCTGCCGGTATCGCCGGTGCGGACACGCACTGCATCTTCAATCGGAATAATGAATATTTTGCCGTCACCGATTTCCCCGGTCCTGGCCCCTTTGACAATCGCGTTCACCACTGCGGATACATCTTCATCCATCACNNCCGCTCACTTCGGTCATCGTCATTCCAAAATATCCTAATTCTTCAAGAAACTCTTTTACGCGTTCCAGTTTCTCTTCCCTGATAATAGCTTCAACTTTTTTCATTTAAAACGGCCTCCGTGAATACTAATGAATCATGAAAAACACATTGAAATTCGTTTATTTTTTAATTATTCTCTTAGTCGGTATCCCAGGCCCCTCACTGAAACCAGACGTTTAGGATGATGCGGATCTGATTCAATTTTCTTCCTTAGCCGGCATATCATGACATTTATTGCCCTTTCTTCATCAACAATGCCCAAAGCGGAAATAAAAGGCACAAGCTCCGTGCGTCTCACCACTTTCCCTTTATTTTGTGCAAACAGGCATAATATCTCGAATTCTTTCACCGTCAGCTCTATTTCTCGCTGCCCCAGTTTAACCTGGTACCCTACCGGATCGATGTAGAGGTCGTTAACCAAAATCGGCTGCTGTTTTGCCAACATTTCAACTCCGTTCATTTGAATGCTCCATTACCTGATATCAAAAGTATAGACAACTTTCATTAATATCGTGTTACGAGTGTATTACAATTGTGTTAAATCAACATTCTTTTATGTTTCCCGTAAAATTACCGGAGACGAAGTCCGTAGTTCTTTGTTCGAACGAAGAGGGGAGTCCTTCAGATGAAGGACTCCCCTCTTTTTATCAGTATATTTTTTCCGGCCTAGATATCGTAGTAGAGGTGGAATTCGTAAGGATGAGGACGGAGCGCGACGGCATCCATCTCATTCTTCTTCTTGTAGTTGATCCAGGTCTCGATTAGATCTTCGGTAAAGACATTACCCTCGAGCAGATATTTATGGTCTTTCTTCAGAGCCGCTAATACCTCGCCGAGGGAGCCGGGAGTGGATTTAATCTTGGCTTTCTCTTCCGGTTCGAGCTCGTAGATATCCTTGTCAATCGGGGTGCCCGGGTCAATCTTGTTCTTGATGCCGTCCAAACCGGCCAGCATCATCGCCGGGAAGGCCAGATAAGGATTGCAGCTGGAATCCGGACAGCGGTATTCAATTCTTTTGCTCTTGGCGCTCTTGGAATAGAGCGGGATACGGACAGAGGCAGAGCGGTTCCGCTGAGAATAAACCAGGTTGATGGGGGCTTCGTAGCCAGGGACTAAGCGGCGGTAAGAGTTGGTGGTCGGGGCGCAAAGGGCTAACAATGATGGGGAATGATAAAGCAGACCGCCGATGTAGTACTTGCACAACTGGCTAATCATGCCGTAACCCTTGGCATCGAAGAATTTGTTAGTATCTCCCTTCCACAGGGATTGATGAACATGCATGCCGGAACCGTTATCCTGGAAAAGCGGCTTGGGCATGAACGTAACGGTATAACCGTTCTGGTAAGCAACGTTCTTGGCAATATACTTATAGAGCATTACGCTGTCAGCCTGTTTGAGCAGGGTGTTGAAGCGCATGCCGAACTCCACCTGTCCACCGGTGGCGACTTCATGATGATGCTTTTCAATATCGATGCCGCCGGCCACCATTTTCTGTGTTATCTTGGTTCTGATATCATGCATCTGGTCGGTAGGGGGACAAGGGAAATAACCCTCTTTGTGGCGCGGCCGGTAGCCCAGGTTGGGTTCGGATGTATCGCCGGAATTCCAGATACCTTCCTGAGAATCGATGGAATAGAAACTCTCATGGCTGTTGGTATTAAATGCAATGCTGTTGAAGATGAAGAATTCAAGCTCTGGTCCCCAGTAGCTGGTATCGGCGATACCGGTGGTCTTCAGGTAAGCCTCAGCTTTTCTGGACACATAACGGGGGTCACGGTCATAGTCTTTGCCGTCTACCGGGTCTTTCACATCGCAGATCAGACTTAAAGTAGAAGGGGATAACACAGGATCGACTATTGCGGTAGTCGGGTCGGCGAAGAGCAGCATATCGCTCTCGTGAATTGCGCGGAAACCGCGGATGGAAGAGCCGTCGAATCCGTTGCCATTCTCGAATAAATCCGCCAACTCCTTAATCGGAAGAGTGTAATGCTGCCATGTGCCCGGGAGGTCGATGAACTTCAGGTCGATAAACTCGCATTTGTTTTCCTTGGCTAGTTTCAAGACATCCTGGTAAGAACTTGGTGCCATTTTTTCTCCTTTAATCTTTAATTATTTTATTTCTATTTAGTGCCATTTTTGTTAATTAAAATAAATTTTGTTATAGCCGTATCCATTATCTAAGTGTATCCTGCTAAATCGCGTTGATACCGGAATCACCGGTCCGTACCCGAATCATGTTCTCGATGGGGATGATAAAGATATTTCCGTCTCCGATCCCCCCTGTTTTCGCCCCCCTGACAATGGCNNGGGAGTTCCTTCTGCTTGGAATGATTGGAACCGGCCTCCTGCGGAACTCTTTCTTGGACCCCGATACCGCTAACATACGCCATGGTCAACCCTTTATATCCCAATGTCGCCAGCAGCATTTTAACCCGTTCGAGCTTTTCTTTACGAATAATTGCTTCAATTTTTTTCATCGTAATGGGTCTCCTTCACCAAATCTGCATGCTGCAGGAAACCGGGATTTATTTTTGTTGTCAGCCTATTTGTTCCCTCAGTCTGTAACCTAAACCTCTAACTGATACCAGGCGCCTCGGGCGGTGCGGATTATCCTCCAGTTTCTTCCTGAGGCGGCATATCATCACGTTAATCGCGCCGTCCTCATCCATCATATTCGCAGTAGCAATAACTTTCAGCACGTCCGCCCTTTTTACTACTTTCCCTCTGTTTTGCACGAAGAGATACAGGAGGTCAAATTCTTTTACAGTCAGATCGATTTCCGTTTTTCCCTTTTTTACCTGATACCCGACGGGATCGATGTACAGGTCGTTTAATAATAATTCCTCCGGTTTCAATCGCGTATCGGTACCATCCATTTTCAATCTAATCGATCCTTCCATTTTAACCCTCCGCTGCTTGATAATGATCTCATCTGTTTCTTCAGGAGTTAATCTTGAGCGCTGATATCGTCTTCAGTAAGTTGCGGTTTTTTAACCAGGATTTCATGTCCCTGTTTGCGGGTATTAAAGACGAACCAGACGATGCCGATTGCCATCCAGACTATAACCATCCCTAACGCCAGTATTGTATCCCGTGAAGTATTGCCGCCGGCTTTGAAGCTCAGGGTTACGATACCGACAAGCATCATCAAATTAGCTAAAAACCCTAGTATAGGAACAATCTTGTGTTTCATCAAGTTAGCCCCCGGCCGGCTCCAGAACGCTACCAGACAGATGAAATTGGTGATACCGTAGACCAAAAATGTGCCGGTATTTGATGCCAGGGTAATCTGGGTAAGGTTATCGACATTCAGCACGCCGTAGGCTCCGAATGCAGCCGAGACCGCTACAAGCACCCAGATGCCCCATTGCGGTGTGGCAAAACGCCCGTGCAGCAGACCGAATACCGATGGTAATTCTTTGTCTTTGCTCATCGCGTAGGTAATACGGACACCGGTGTTCAGACAAGCCAGCGTCGTTCCGATTAAAGCCAATACCACAGTAAAAGCCATCACCAGCACCAGCGCCAGCCCTGTCCCGCCGAGCATCTTGTCCCCAATCAGTCGTATCATGTCGCCGATCGGGGCGCCGGAAGCTCCGGCAGCCGCATAACCGGTTACCGCCGTTCCGCTGGCAGTCGTTCCGGCCAATTGGGTGCTGACGAAATAGTTGGCCGCGAAATACTCGAACAAGTAGGCGAAAACGCCCTGGATTACCAGTGACAACAGAATCGCTTTACGGATATCTTTTTTAGGATTAATTGCTTCCGAACCGAAGGCAGTCACCGATTCAAACCCGACCAAAAGCAAAATGGCAATGGTCGATTGGAATATTACGTTGCTGAAATTATGCGGCAGTAAAATTGACGGTACCGTTGCAGCGTATGCCAAACCAGGGTGCGCAACCCGGTATACTATTGCCAATATTGAAAATAACATCAATGAAACAAGTTGAATTGCGTTGATCGCTACAGAGGTCATTGTCGAACCGGTGACACCCCGGAAAGCAATATAACCGTTAATGATAGCGAAGACAGCGGCGACCAGTATTTCTTCAGGTACGTTCAGTGCAACCCCGAACAAGCCGAAGATGTAAACGATTAAAGTCGCCGAAAATGCCACCATGATGCCCGGATATATCCAGTAGTACAGATGGGAAATCCAGCCGACGCCGAATTTGGCAATACGGGCGTATTGCCGGTGATGGGCCTTTTCTTTTTCCAGTAGGGCGGCCTCGGCAAAATAATATGAAGAGCCGCTGCCGGCTCTCGGATAGATATCCGATAGTTCGCCATAAGAGACGGCNNGCGGTGAGAAAAGCGAGGACCAGAGCAGCCACCAGACCCGTCCACATTTCACCGGCTGTGGATATTGACCCGTTCATTTGGGCTGCTTGTAACTGGAATGTCGTCCAGAGAAAAGCACCCGGGGCGATGAGCGCCATTGCGTTAACTGTGAGGGATGTCAGATTTAGAGTTCTCTTAATCCCTGTGGTTGACTGCGTGGTGGTTGTTTTTGCAGTCGTTTGTTTTGCTTCCATTTTCTCCTCCTTTATATAGTTTTAGTTTAAAGGGGAGTTGTTTCCAACATATTATCAACAGTTTACAATCATATTAATTTCATTACCGGTACATTGCAGTTTGATTGTGGACTCGGACTTTTTGTCATCTTCATGGGATAGAAAGGTATTAAATGATGTTATTGTTCTTCGTATAATGCGGTAATAATAAGGAAGGGGTAACATTATGTTCAAATCAGGGAATTAAGTTTGCGGAAATTCCCTGAAGACAGATATCAATCTTCGAGATAATCTCTTAGGTATTGACTGCGGCTGGGGTGTCGCAACCGGCGGAGGGCTTTCACTTCGATTTGCCGGACACGTTCACGGGTGATTGAGAATTCATACCCTATTTCCTCTAGCGTCCTCGTTCGGCCGTCTTCTAACCCGAATCTCAACGGTAAAACCCTTCTTTCCCTGGTTGATAAAGTGGATAACACTTTTCGGATTTGTTCCTTGAGTAATTGTGTGGCAGCGCTGTCCGGAGGTTGGATTGCGTTAGGATCTGCCAAATAATCGCTCAGATAATTTTCGTTCTCTGTCCCCATCGGTGTTTCGAGCGAAACAGGCAATATCGTCAACTTAATCGTTTCCTGTACTTTCTTTAGTGAAAGCCCCATTTTCTCTCCAATTTCCGCCGGAGTAGGTTCACGCCCGTATTCTTGTGTCAATTGACGGGTGGTCCTCGTTAATCTGTTTATGGTGTCGCCTACATGCACAGGGATACGAATCGCCCGTGCCTGGTCGGCAATGGACCGGGTGATTGATTGTCTTATCCACCATGTCGCATAGGTAGAAAAATTGAAACCTTTATGCGAATTATATCTCTCCGTCGCCCTCATCAGTCCGATGTTGCCTTCTTGAATCAGGTCCAACAAAGATAATCCGTGTCCTGTGCATTTTTTAGCAATACTTACTACCAGTCTTAAATTTGCCTCGATAAGATGTTTTGTAGCCTCTTCTCCCTCAATTTCAACACGTGCCAGATATTCCCCCAAACAGATTTCATTTACTTTGAGTTTTTCAATGAACCTGCGGTCCGTAACCAGATATGGTATTGCTTCAATCGGTGTTGTCCCTCCAACCGCTGCCAGCATTGTTTTCGGTAAAAGCGCAATGTCCACTGAAAGAATCGTTAATTGAGACTCAATCTGTTCGGTCGGCACACTCGATTTCTCGGCAATCAACTGTATCAGGGTATCGTCAATTTTCCCGTCGATTGCCAACCCGAGTTGTTCATTAGCTATCGTCCTAGAAATACCGGCATTTTTTGGCACTCCGATATGTTCCTGCAGCTCATGGATAACTTCTGATAATTGCCATAATTCGCTGATAATTTCCATAAACACCGAAATCGTGGTGTTAGGTCTTCCTTGTTTTTCCAAAGAGCATCTGATATCGGCTGCATGCTTTCCTAATTCAATCCGCCGTGCAGTCGCCTTTTCATCTTTCGCGGTAAGAAGCGGCACCCTGCCGATTTCGTGGAGGTAAAGGCGTACTGGATCATTATTTACCATGGGTTCATCGGTGTCAACCGCCTCTATCAATGGTTCCCCGGGTTCAAGGTCTTCGATAGATGGTTCTATTTCGATACCAGTGTCTTCTTGTGATATTAGTTCAAGTTCTTGTATTTTTGTGGTCATTTTTAGCCTTTTAAATACGGCCGAAACTTTTAAGCTTTTAGGTGTGCGTTTACCGAAAACAGTTCATTCCTGTTTTAACTTTCATCAGTAATAATGACTTGCGGGGACAATTCTGCCTGGTCTTCTATCGTATACTTTACCTTGATTTGCCCAACTGTATTTTCAGCCACCAGATTCGAGATATCCCGAATATTACCGCATAATACACAACTTTCATACCAGGTTTCTCTTTCTCTTCGAACAAAAAGTTCATTGTTGCAACGGGGACAATTTTTCAATTTCCGGACTGCCATTTTGTACACCTCCGTACCAAGGAGAATTTCATCATTTCCCTAAATATTTACTTTATGAAATATATCCGGAACACTATTACAAATATGAATGCAAAAATAATAGCCGCCAGTTCAATTAAGGATTGCCGTGTAGTTACGGCTTTTCGCTTTTCCCTCATAATCTCCTTACCAACAAATGGTCCTCGGGACTTAATGCATGTATCTCGTGCAAGGATATTCGCTCATTACTTTTTCTCTAGCCGTGGTAATATTAACGCCTATGAGAACATCAAATATCGGGCTTAATTTTTTAACTGATTGTTTCAATTTATTCATCTTAATCTCCTTTTCTTTCCACTGCCCGAGCGGTTTTTCGAAAACTCAACGGATTCAACGGGAACTTATGCTTCCTGACGGTTCTTCCTGCTTCTAGTCCGTGCCCAGAGGCAAGCGTACCTCGCTCGGTCTGACATCACTAACCATTTCGCTCGAAATAATATCCGCTGCGCGGCTTTCATTTTCCTGATACTCCAAATACAGAAATATCATTTATATTTTTAATATAAAGCCCGGATGTTTCGAACATATTATCAGCAGTTTACAATCGCATTAATTTTCTTACGGCCACGTTGCATTTATAACCTGACGGCTTTCTACCACGTCTTATTTTTCAACCGATTCCTCTTTCTCTTTGCTCTTATCTACGCCTTCCCGCTATAATTTAACTGGTGCACACTTGCTCAAAATCAGTAGATATATTTTCTTTTTGTTGTGATTTAAGGGGGGTTTTATGCCGGGTAAAAATGGGGGATTTGACCAGTTTAAAGGCTCCGGTGATTATGTTACTTCGGATGAACTTCGCAAAGCGGTTAATGTCTCTATTGCTTTAGGCAAACCGCTGCTGATTAGAGGCGAGCCGGGAACCGGGAAGACTATGCTTGCCCACAGCATCGCCCGGGGACTGGGAAAGAAATTAATCGTTTGGAATATTAAATCCACGACTAAAGCACAAGAAGGTCTCTACGTTTACGATACGGTGCAGCGTCTCAATGACAGCCGGTTCGGAGACAAAAATGTATCTGACATTAAACAATATATTAAACTGGGCAAACTGGGTCAGGCTTTTGCCGCCCGGGAGCAGGTGGTTTTACTGATTGATGAAGTGGACAAAGCCGATATTGAGTTCCCTAATGACTTGCTGAACGAAATCGACGAAATGAGCTTTTATATCCCTGAGACCGACGAAACCATCACAGCCGTCAACCGCCCCATTACTATTATCACCAGTAATGCGGAAAAAGAGTTGCCCGATGCTTTTCTCCGGCGATGCATTTTCCATTTTATCGAATTCCCGACCCCGCAATTGATGGAGAAAATTATTGAAGTACATTTTCCTAATCTGAAACGCAATTTATTGGAAGAAGCGATGAAAAGTTTTTACGGCCTCAGGCAAATCGACGACTTGCGTAAAAAACCTTCTACCAGTGAGTTGGTTGACTGGATTCGGGTGCTTATTGCCAGCGATACACCGGCCGATGTTGTTTCCAAAGAAATTCCATTTGCCGGCGCTTTGCTGAAAAAGGAAGTTGATTACGATTATTTCATCAATAATTATATGACCCGCAAGGGCGACTCCTATTTTCTGCGCAGACCTTTATAAAGATGTTTATTGATTTTTTTTACATCTTGCGTAAGAGAAAAGTCCCTGTGTCTTTTACCGAATGGATGACACTGATGGAAGCAATTGCGCGTGGTCATATCAACGACCTCGATGACTTCTATTTTTTGGCCAGGGCCATTCTCGTAAAGAGCGAAGCTTATTTCGACCGGTATGATGTGGCTTTTCAGGAATATTTCAATGGTATAGAGTCCCTCGAAGCTATTACTCAACAAATTTTGGAATGGCTTAAAGACCCCATGACGCGGCGCAGTTTATCTGCTGAGGAATTGGCCGGAATAAAGAGCTTCCCCCTCGATGAGCTTATCAAACTGCTTGAAGAACGGATCAAAACGCAAAAAGAAGCCCACAATGGCGGCAGTAAATGGATCGGGCGCGGCGGGACCTCCCCGTTCGGGCATTCCGGACAGAATCCGGCCGGCATCAGGATCGGTGGTCCGGGCGGAGGGCATCATGCCGTTAAAATTGCTGAGGAACGAAGGTTTCGGAATTACAGCAGTGACATCACTCTGGACGTCCGTCAGATGAAAGTGGCGCTGAAAGGACTGAGGCGTCTCAACCGCGTTGGCCCTCAAGATGAATTAGACATCGATGAAACAATCGACCACACGGCGAAAAATGTCGGCGAAATTGAACTTGTCTGGAGGCGAAGGCGCAAGAATGCTGCCAAATTACTGTTGTTTATGGATACCGGCGGTACGATGGACCCGTATGTCAGGATCTGCAGTCAATTATTCACCGCGGCTCACTCCAGCACCCATTTCAGAGACTTCCGCTATTACTATTTCCACAATTGTATCTACAACGAAGTTTATAAAGATATGGAAAGGCGGGAAAAGGTCAGCACCGATTTTCTCCTCAATACATTAGACACTGACTACAAAACAATCATCGTCGGTGATGCCTATATGGCTCCCTCCGAACTGCTGGACCGGAACGGCGCCATCTATTATTATCAGGAAAATGACAACCCCGGCATTGATTGGCTGAAGCGGATTGCGGAACATTTTAACCACGCTGTTTGGCTTAATCCGGATTATGAGCTTGCACAGCAACCGGCGTCCGTTAGCCTGATCAGTAAAATATTCCCTATGTATAGCTTTACCATTGAGGGGCTCGATAAAGCGGTGAAAAAATTAACCGTCAAAAGATGATATTCTTTCATCCCGGCGATTTCTCAGGGCTTTCTTCCGGCACATTATGTGACCTGTAGTATTGACAACATTTCCTGCAGGTTGAAAGTCTTCGGAGGGAGTATCGCGGGCTAAAAGTAGGCCCGGCAGGGATCGAACTTGCTGCTAATCGTTTAATTGTATTGCGATTCATCAGCCCGTCTCTATATCCGGGTATTGTTACTTTCATCGTGGCACATTTTGGAATTATTGAAAATACCTTTTTATAATACATACTGGACCGCATATTATGTCTACTTGGCACGGAGGCTATTTGAATCAAGTCAATTCGTATCCGTAACCCTTCTTTAAACATAATGTTACACGGTAAATACCAGCACCTGGCAGACTGATGTCCCAAGAACAAATAGACAATTAAACTTATGTTTTACGCTGAAGAGTATTGCAGCGATTTGATTCGCTAAAAATGTAATAGATTTGCAATATTATTGGAAGATTTTTTACGACTTTTTTATGGACTTCCTCTTAAAATATTAGGCATGAGTAA
>PMCB01000120.1:0-4145 GCA_003153955.1 Dehalococcoidia bacterium
ACTTTGATGTCCGGTTCGACCCAGAAACCGCGGCGGCCGATTTCATCGCCGTTGCGTTTGCGGTCGACGACAAATTCGCCGTTTTTATCGAAGTGCCCCTCATCGACGCTGACGATAAACGAGAAATTCTGACTGATGCTGTCACCGAGCATCACGGAAGAACCGATAGTTTCGGGAGTAAGCTGGGGACGCAGGAAAAAGCGGACGTTCGCGCCGACGAAATAAAACTCATGTTTTTGAGCCTGGAACACAAGCCCATAAGCGGCTTTAAACTTGGCCTGGGGGACAGGCATCCAACCGGGTGAGCGGTGCCGCCAGTCTTTGCCAGACCACGGCGCGCGTTTGTCGCCGTATTCGGCCAGGATAGAAAAGCCGTCGAGTTCTTTTTCCCAGGTCGGGACATTGTCTTCCTGGATAAAAGTATGAATTTTGCCGGTACCCTGATATTTCAGCAGGAGTGGCGCGGCGGCTGCGGTGCATTGAATGCTGTCGATGGTAGTCTGCCGTTCCGGCCGGACTTCGCCTTCCGGGGTTAAAAGGACTTCGACGCCGAAGAAGAAATTGCCGAGGCAATTATATTCGCCCATGGCGCGGAACATGTTCGCGTCGCCGATAGTTTCGGGCATGAAGAAAGGATTATCTTCGCGGGCATAGGCGGCGCAGACTTCCGCAAATCCCTTGGCATCCAGTGAATAGTTATCGGGCGCGACGAAATCGAGATGCGGGGTGTACCATTTGTAGATATCCAGCACTTTACTGACGCCGCCGCCCGACGGGTATGATTCTCCGGCGCGGACCCAGCCGTGCTGTTCCATCAGCCAGACATTAGTATAAAGCACAACGTCATATGCGGCTTTGCCGGCCTCGGCGATGTTGTCCACATAGCTGGAAATGCTCCAGGCGGTCATCAATTCACCGGCTTCAAATCCGAACATTTCGGGCCAGGTGCCGGACTTTTTGGCGCCGGATTTCTGCCAGATATCATAGATGCGGCCTTTGCCGGCTTTTTTCATGGCGGTGACGAGTTTGGCCGGTACGGGACTATCAAATTCAGCCTGGGCTTCAGGGCCGTAATCGCGGTCGCTGCCGATGATGCCCTGTTCATTTTCGATTTGCACGGCAATGACGGTGCGGGCGGCGCCGTCCTTGGCTTTCAGATGCTTGCAAAGGGCGACAAAAGCCTTTTTGTCTGCTTCTGCGTTAGCTTTGCAGTGTGAGGAAAGGTCCCAGACGTCCTTGCCGTTTTCCGCTTTGACGCGTTTGAAGCGTTTGGTATCGGTTTTTACCCAGGACGGAGCATAGTCCATGTTGCCGTTTTTCCAGGAAGCAAACCACAATAAGATAAGCTTCATCTCGTGGCGGCGGGCGCTGGCCAGCAATTCGTCCAGGGCGGTAAAATCGAATTTGCCCTCTTTCGGTTCGACCTGTTCCCAATAGACGGGGATTTCCAGGGTATTGCCGTTGAGCATTTTGACAATTTTGAAAGACTGCTCGGCCTCTGCGGCGTTATAACCGCTGGAGTTGCAAGCCTGGCCGCCGATGGGGAAGAAGGGTTTGCCGTTAACCTGGAAGACACGTTTGACTGCTGTCATTTTAGTTTGCTCCTTTTTAATGTTTTGATTTAGATTTTATGAAATAAGAGTTTGTTCAAAGTAATGGGTTTGCATTATATTGTACATCAATTATCGAGTTGTTTTTCCTTAGTTCAAGATTAAATTCGATTAGTTATTTTTAACCAACCAACTTCACTAAAACCTCACCCTCTGACTCCCTCTCCTCTACATTTTGCTTTACGAGCAAAAGTATTTCGCCTGAGGGCTCAAGGCGAGGGAGGAGGTTACTTAGAGGGGCTGCGCCCCTCTAACTCATGGCCCTGCTTAATATTATTTATTAAAGGGCTGTTTAATGCCAGCGCGAAGGAAGACGGGGATTTTCTCCAGCGGGGCGTCGACTTCGAGCCATTGGCCGCCTGCGAATATTTTATCCGTCCAGGCATCGGTCCAATCAATACCGGCGGGGAGGTAAACTTTGCGTTTACGTGCTTCGTATTCCAAAACCGGGGCGACGAGGAAATCCGGGCCGAAGAGGAATTCGTCGTCGATGGCGGCGCTGCCCGTGTCGGACGGGAAATCAAAGAACAGCGGGCGCATCGGGGGAATGCCTTTTTCGTGAGCCAGCTGCATTTGCCTGTTGACATAAGGGCGCAGCCTTTCGCGCAGGAATAGGATATCTTTGATAATGCCGTAAGCTTTATCGCCGAAAGACCAGACCTCATTGGCGGCGCCGGTCGATTCGGAGGTTAACAGATGGGACGCCGGGGTGCGCGGTTCGCGGAAGCCGTGGAGGCGGAAGATGGGGCAGAAAACGCCGAACTGGAACCAGCGTACGATCAGTTCTTTAAAATAGGGAGTGTTAATGTTGCCGTTGTAAAAACCACCGATATCGGTGGTCCACCATGGAATGCCGCTGAGACCGATGTTAAGACCGGCCCGGACCTGTGCCTGCAAAGCTTCAAAAGTGGAAAGGATATCGCCGGACCAGACGGCGGCGCCGAAGCGTTGACTGCCGGCCCAGGCGGAACGGCAGAGCATGACATATTCAGTTTCTTTTTCCGCCTGCATCCCCTCGAAGAATGTCCGCTGGTTGGAATGGGGATAGAGGTTGCCGACTTCCTGCCCGCTGCCGAGGTGATAGAGCAGGTTGCCGGGCTCATTTTCTTCGGCGAGCTCCGGTTCGCAGGCATCCAGCCACCAGACTCTGATACCTTTTTTATAATAGTTATCCCGCACTTTGCCCCAAACGAACTTTTTGGCGGCGGGATTGGTGGGATCGTAGAAATAGGTGATGATGGGGCCGGCGGGCTTGTTATCAAAGAAAGGACGGGAGGCGAGACCGCCTTCACGGTTGCGCACCAGCAAGCCGTTTTCTTTCATTGTCTGGAAATTTTCGCTGTTTTCGTTGACGGTCGGCCAGATGGAGACCATCAGCTTGACGCCCATCTGGTCCAGTTCACGCACCATGGCGTCCGGGTCAGGCCAGCAGGCAGGGTCGAATTTCCAGTCGCCCTGCAGCGTCCAGTGAAAGAAATCTGTGACGATTATCGAGAGCGGCAGGCCGCGCTTTTTGTATTCACGGGCGACGGACAGAAGTTCATCCTGAGTTTTGTAGCGGAGTTTACATTGCCAGAAACCTTCCGCCCATTCCGGCATTTGCGGGGCATGCCCGGTAATGTCGGCATAACGGCCCAGGATTTCGGCCGGGGAATCGCCGGCGATGATTACATAATCCAGGCAGCGCGAGGCTTCGGCGGTCCATTTAGTGCGGTTCAGTCCAAGTTCGGTTTGACCGATGGCGGGATTGTTCCAGAGGAAACCGTAACCGCGGCTGGAGAGCATAAAGGGAATGGAAACTTCGGTGTTTTTCTGATAAAGGCCGACGACGCAGCCTTTCTGGTCGAGGAAACCGTGCTGGTGCTGACCAAGACCGTAGAGCCGTTCGCCGGCATAGGCTTTGAAACTGGCTTCGAGGTGGAAAAGGTCGCTGCCGAGCGGCTTGTAATGGCGGGCGGGATAAGAATGGCCGCCGTGGCGGATATAAGTTTCCTCGAGGAGGACGGAGTCGTCGGCGCTTTTAAGGTAAGTTATTGCGCCGGTCGGGGATATTTTGGCCTTGATTTTGCCGTTTTGGATGGTTGCCCCGTCATCGGAGATTTCGATTTTCGAGGTGATTTTAACTGGATTGAGCAAGGCCCAGCGTCGTTCTTCGATGCGCGGGGATAAAGTCGAGCGGATTCTGAAACTGTCGTTTTCCCACGGTTCTATTTGTAAAAGTTCGTGATTTTTTTGCCAGATGAGTTTACCGTCTTCTTCATGGAACCAGTTCATATGAGCCTCCCGAGAGAGTATTTAATAAGAGTATAACACCCAGAGGAGGGAAGTGGGAATATTCAAGATTCAAGAATTAAGTTTCAAGAAAATGCTAAATGAGCATAAAGCAATCAGCGGTCAGCATTCAGCTATCAGAAAGGACGGAATGGGGCTGGATTCCCGATCAGGTCGGGAATGACAATGGGGGCCATGTTTTCCCCTCCACCCTGAGATTGCTTCGCTACGTTCGCAATGACGGCGGGAGAAGGCAGCTGGATA
>PMCB01000120.1:4152-9282 GCA_003153955.1 Dehalococcoidia bacterium
CTGAGAGCCTGGTTATCCATGCCCAAACTGCGGCAGTCGAGCCAGAGCAGATAGGTACCCTGGGGTTTGATGACTTTGATTTTGGGAATCCTTTTGGCGAAGAATTCCATCGTGATTTTGAGATTCCCGTCGAGGTAATCCAGCATTTGTGCCAGCCAATCGTCGCCTTCGCGGAAAGCGACTTCCATGGCAATCAAGCCAAAAACATTGGGGCCGGGCACGATGGCGGCCAATTGATCGGAAAAACTGTTCCGCAATTTTACGTTGGGGACGATGATGCAGGAGGCGTGCAGCCCTGCAAGGTTAAAAGTTTTACTCGGCGCCATGCAGACGACGCTGTTTTGCGCGAATTCTTCAGAGATGGCGGCGAAGGGTGTATGCCTGTAACCTTTATAAAGGATTTCGCAGTGGATTTCATCGGAAATAACGATTCCGCCGTTGCGGATGACAATCTCACCCATACGGGTGGTTTCTGTTTTGGTCCAGAGGCGGCCGATGGGGTTCTGCGGATTGCAGAAAATAACGGCTTTGGCGCGGGTGCGAGTTAAACGCGAGCCGGCAGCAGGCCGGAATTTACTTTCTAAATCCGGCAGGTCCATGGTATATCGTTTGCCGTCAAACTTCAGGGCATTGTTGACGATTTTGCAGCCGTTCTGGGTGGCGACCGAGAAAAACGGAAAGTAGACCGGTTCCTGGAGAACAATTTCATCGCCGGGACGGGAAAAGGCACGGACGGCAGCGCTGAGGGCAGGAATCACACCCGGGACGAAGACAATCCATTCCGGCCGGATTTGCCAGTTGAATTTACGCTGCATGCGGTTAACAATGGCTTCGATGAGTTCGGGGCCGGGTTTGGTATAGCCGTAGAATTCGTGGGCGGCGCGTTTTTTCATGGNNGCGGCCGGAAAATCCATGTCCGCGACCCACATGGGGATGACATCTTCGCTGCCGAACATGTCTTTAACGGCGTCCCATTTGACACAGTTAGTATTGGAGCGGTCGCATTTCAGGTCGAAGTTATATTTCATATTTAGGACTCCTTTTGGACCGGGAATTTTCTGAGACGGATGATTTACCGAGGCTGTTCGGAAATAGTCATCGGCAATATGTGGATTCCCGATCAGGTCGGGAATGACAAACCGGGCAAAACAGCTTCAAGCTTGGCTTGAAGCTGTTTTCTTTTCATTGTCATTGTCGGGCTTGACCTGACAATCCAGATTTTTCGGATAGCCTCCTGTAGTATTAAAATTATCAGATGCCTTCGAAGAGGTCTTTTTCGAGGTGTTTGGCGGTGACGGGAGGGTAATCCCGCATGAAGTAATCCCGCTGGCCGCGGAGGCCGTCGATGAGGCGGAAAATGCGGAAGGGGCCGGGCCGGGGTCGCCCGCCGCCCTGACTGGCATGGCAGGCAGAAGCTTCGTCACGGATTTCGAGGGATTTATTTTTCAGGCGGACAATGGCATGGACGGGATACTTGACGTCGAGCATTTTGGTGAGGTCGATGTCTTTGTTGCGGCCGAATTTACGGGGATTCTGGCCGAGGAGCGGCATCAATCTGACCGCTATTTTCATAATACCGGCGGGACGAATGCCGAAATACAATTTCGACGGTTGAAACGGGGGACCGGCCTTGGGGAATTGGGCAGGGTCGTTGGCGGCGTAGAAGGCTTTGACCACGGCGTTGTGGGTGGCAATGTGGTCGGGGTGGCCGTAGCCGCCGCCGGCGTCATGTGTGACGATGACATTGGGTTTTAATTCCCGGATGATTTTGACCATCAGAGCGGCGACCTGTTCGACAGGGGCCATGAATAGCGAGGCAAGGTTCTGATTATCGATGGAGCCGGTCATACCGGAATCCCGGTAGCCGAGATAAATGACACCTGCCAGGCCCAGCACGCTGGCGGCGCACTGCATTTCTGCGGTACGCAGATCGGCGATTGTTTTATAGTCCTGCATGTATTCAAGGTCGACGGTGCCGGCTTCACCGCGGGTGGAGCAGACATAATAGACTTTGACGCCGGTGGCTGCGTATTGGGCCAATGTAGCGCCCATCCCGAAGGTCTCATCGTCAGGGTGGGCGCCGAAGAAGATAAGAGTTTTTTGTTTGTCCATTTTTATATTTATCTGCCTTTTCGATAATGATGCGGATAGGTAAATACTACAACAATGTTCAAGGGAATTGCTACGAGGGGAAGGGGACGGACAAAAATCCAAGTTCCAAAATCCAAACGCCAAAGAAATAATCAAGATTCAAAATTCAAGAACCGGTATCAAATAAATCCTAAATACTCGAAGGTATCGAAATCAGGATATTTATTTCTCTCCTTTGCAAGGAGAGATTAAGAGAGAATTATGATGCTGGATCCCGTTTTTCAACGGGATGGAATGGCAATACGCCCTGAATCCTTCAGTTGAAAGATGGCGCTCAACGACAAGAAGACATCACGAACCCGGAAAAAAGACGTTTAAATTAAGGCTGTGTTGGTCTGCATAAGTTTTTATGGCGGCAACATCATCAGCAGGGGGCAGGGCGAAATCGATGGCGTATTGAGGGTCATCCGACCGCGGTCCGGAAAGCCAGGTGACAAATTCCCCGGCAGGCAATAAGCTGATAAGCTGTTCGAGGGCATTCAAACCGGTGACGTGGATGTTCACCCAGCCGTCAGTATTAACCGTATAACCTGCCGTGACGATTTCCTGCGTGGTTTTATCGCGGTTCGTGCCGGTTATCAGCGTGTAATTCCACTGATCGTTCTGCAGCCAGGAATAAAGTTCGTAACCCTTCCCCGATTGCGGCAGAGGGGGCTCAGGTGGGCTGATTAATTTTCCGGCCTGGCGGAATGATTCCTGAATTGTCCAGTCATCCACCCAGTCTATGCCGGTGAAAAATGATGAAGTCGGGTAACCGGTTTGGATGGTAACGGTATTAGTCCGGTTATTGAGAGGCTGCTCGATGGCAAAGCCGTCAAATGGGACGGAGGAAATCGGGGTCCAGAAAGCGCCCCAATAAACGGGAATCCGGTCGACACAAACGACAAACGGTTTGCCGTAGACCCCGACTTGCAACGCGATGATACGATTAAGCGCATCCGGTGTGAGCGTGAGCTGACAATTTTCGGGGTTAAAACTGACGATGTCATTCAGACCGATAAACGACTGAGTTGGAAGTTTGACAGAATTCAAATCAGGCATGTTTTGCGGAGAAACATCGCCCTCGGGTAAATAAATGGCAAAGCCTTCATGGTTTATTTTGCCGGCCTGCTGCAAAGATGTGATGATTGCCGGGCTGTTCCGGGTGTCGTTGTTTCCGGCGTATGCCAGTTCTAAAATATCAGGGTCCTGTTGACTGTTTTGACCGGTACCCATGTGGAATGTCTGGAGCAGCGGGTAGTTTGCGATAACACAGGAAGACGGTGCGATAGCAGATGACGCCGCAGACCAGAAGACGCCCCAATAAACCGGTTGACGGTTGACGCAAGCCGCGAAGGCCAACCCGCCGGTTGGGACACCGAGATTAGCGATGCGCTGGGAAACATCGCCCCTAAGTGTGAACTGGTATGTCAAATCATCATAACCGATGATGTCGCTCATGGCGATAAGCGGGGTATCCGCGATTTGGATTTGTTCCAGAGCCGGCATTACATCCACAGGGATGTTGTTTTTAGTGAGGTAAATCGCAAAGCCTTCAGGTTGAGTCGTAGTAGTTTCTTCGGTCAGCGTTTTGGCGGATGTTGTGCCTGTTTTGACGCAGCTGGTTGACATAAGAATGGCCACGAGGGTTGCGACCAGAATCAGAACGACAGCTAAGCGGCTACACATTTTTTTCATATTTTATCCCGCAATTATGATTACTTCGTATTGTATAACGCAGAAAAGGAGATTTGGTTAGCAAACAATATAAAACAGGAAATTCCAAGCTCCAGAGTCCAAAAGCCAAATAAATTCTAAATACCGAAGGTGTCGAAATCTCGCGGGTTAGTCTCCTTGCCCAACCTCCACTGTCGTTCCTGCCAAAGCAGGAATCCATCAAACCAGCCTGGCCTGTTGCCTGACCTCGAAATACGATTCATTTCCTGATTCCCCTATCAAGTACAGGGCAAGCTTCCCTAGGGATAGAAGAACGATACATTGGCAAATATTCTGTTGTTAAGATGCGATTCTGGAATCCCCTCTCTCCAAACTCTCTCCCACAAGGGGCGAGAGGGCTAACCAATTATTCGTTTTGTAAAAAGTGCATTTTTATTGGAGCTGGGCCGGAATATTTGAGGCTAAAAAGAGCTTCTGTTTGAAAAACAACCCCTGCTTTTGAAGCTGTTTCGTTTTTCTGGTCATTTATTGAAATTTCAAGCCTGTCCAATCTCAATTTTCGTTTTTCAACGATGATAGCTGGTAAATCAGGCACGGTTCGAGCGCGATATTGGTTTTCCTGCCAGATTTTCGGATAATTGAGCGTACCCAATCTCATTTTTTGTTTTCCAGTACTATTTTCAGTCATCTGAATCTAATCCGTGCCTAATTTGGTTTTTCAAGTATTTGATCATACCTAATCTCATCAGTCATCTCCCAAATAAGCGATGGCTTTGAGGAGTTTTTCAGGTTTGCACAACGGAACCCCGGAATAGTCCTGGAAAGTACTTTCCAGAATAGCGCGCATATAAACGCGACCGGCCCGGTTGAGATGATATTTTTGCGCAGACCATTTCACGAGCAGACGGACAACTTCTTTAAGGGTGCGGGTACTGGCGGTGCCCTGATTAATCATCGACTGCAGTTTGAGACGCATGATCGCCGATTCCGGAGGAACGTTCTCTTTAGTGACGAGGCTCCATAGCTGGCTGATCTGGTCGGGGGTGAGGACAGAGGAATAAAAGCCGTGGGTTCGGGCATTCTGGTTACCTTTCTGGCCGCCGCGCTTTCTCTTTGTCTGTTTCATACCGCTTACCTCATACTAATCCGCTAAATCGCAAGAATAAGATAACATATGAATGATTAATCGGTCAAGGGGCTTTTGTCACCTCTTTTGAGGTGCCCCCTCTCTCCAAGCTCTCTCCCACGGGTGGCGTATACATTCATTTCGTGAAGTACTTCCGCTGCGGCTACAGCATTTCGGCTTAATGCCTCAAGTATTTC
>PMCB01000031.1:0-256 GCA_003153955.1 Dehalococcoidia bacterium
GGGTTCGAATCCCGCACGGGTCGCCATCAAGCCCCTCAAAGTTTCCTCATTGCTATTATCCATTTTCATTTATTATTGTGCTAAAAACCGAGCTTTGTGTCACCATCTCTCTTTCCCCGATGAGTTCCCTTTGTGGTTTATTTATTCCGAAGTATGATAACAAAGACAAAAAAGAAGAGGGCCTGCCCCATGGGGCAGGCCCTCTTTGTGTTGAATCGTTTCTGAGAATTCTCTCAGGTTAATTCAGTAACTAGTG
>PMCB01000031.1:411-63975 GCA_003153955.1 Dehalococcoidia bacterium
ATATCAAAGTTGAAACCTAAAATACCCTGACCGCGGGCGGCCAGCGCATCGTGAAGGTGACCGGTCATAACAAAAGCCTGCCAGGAAGGATCATCCTTCAGGGTGATGCTCATGTTAATGCCCACCGCTGCCAGTTCGGACTGTACGATCTGATACAAACCCTGATCGGCGTTCGAGTCCAAAACAAGGTCGGTGTTAAATCCGCTGGGGAAGCCGGCGGTTGCCAGCATCTGTTTGGCCAGCGCCGGGTCATAGGTATAGGTGGCCTGCACATCTGCCGGCCAATCAGGATAGGCATCGCCCCAGCCGCCGATACCCATCTGGTTCTCGGTTAAGGACGCGGGCCAAGGAGTGCCGTAACCCTGATAGTATGTTGCGGTAATCGTTTTGATGTCGATCGCGTGCTGCATTGCGATTCTGACGTTGAGGGAATTAAACGGGGCAACGTCATTTCTCGGGTCCAGGGTGTATTCTGTTCCCTGCGGTTTCTGTTTTACAACGATTTCGGGGTTGGTTTTCATCATGTTCAAAGCATCTTGAGTCGGCATTGAACCATAGCCGTCAATCTTACCAACGCGCATGGCTGCCTCGCCGGTAGGATTGCTCGGGATGATGAGCATTTTAAATGTTGCGACGTAAGGAAGTTTGTTTTGCGGCCAGCGCAGGTCAGTGCCCCAATAATTGGGATTGGCGATATAGGTCGCCGAACTGCCGGAAACAAAGTCAGTCAGGATGAAAGGTCCGGAACCGATGGCATTGCGCCAGTTCACCAACTGCGGTTGGGCAGTGGTGGTATAGGCGGTTACGGCATCGGGGCATTCGATGGAATCGTCAGCGCCGGCTGCTTCCATGATTGTCAATATTGACGTCGGTCCGACAACGCCCTGCTGCCAGTTGAAAGTGACGGTGTATTTATCAGTCGCAACGACTGATAAAAGCGGATTCCAGCCGGTAACGGAAACGTAATAAGGATCTTTTGTAAAACCGCCNNGCCGGCGCGATGTTCTGCCAGTAGACATTCTGGCGGAGAGTACAAATAACGGTGTAGGGGTTGGGCATCGAATAGCTCGACATCATCCAACCGGTGGCATATTGATCCGGTAACCAACCGATTTCAAAATCCCAGATTGACGGATCGGTGGCGTAGTTACCATACCACAGCTGTGCCAGATACGGTGCGTACCCGGCTTGCCCGTTGGTGCTGGAGTAGGGATCCCAGGTGGTAATGTCGGTTGAGCTCAACCGGTCAACCAGTGTCCCGCCGTAGGTGGGGGTCCCCAGACTGTCAAACCAGTTACCTGTCGAAGTTGTGGTTGCGGTAACGGTAGTCGCCGAGGTAGTGGTGGATGCCGAAGTGTTGGTGGTGGGGGTGGTAGATAATGCTGTTGTGGTTGTTTTCGTGGTTGTGGTCGTGGTCGACGTCGTAGTTGTGGACTTAGTGCCGCAGGATGCAAGGAGCAACGATGTCACCAGGAGAAAAGCGAGTGATGTGTAGATAATTCCTCTTTTCATGTAAACCCTTTTTGAACCTCCTTTTAATAAAACTGTGTGTTTAGAATATTTATTTTTACATATCGTGAGCGGTAAAACCGGATTCGCCGCCAACCCCAATCCTTCGAGTTGAGTTCAACCACTAAACTCTGTTCCCCGGATTTTCGCGGCACGGCCGGCCTTACCTTTGTTAATCTGTATATTCCGTAATGCAAACATGGCCGACTATCCCTGCTTTTTATCTCAGAGACACTCGTGCCAAATTAATCCCATGCTAGCATTAAATGGTTAATTTGTCAATAGCGTTTAAGCGTAATATGAACGGGTTAACCGGTCGGTATCCTTGGATTCTAGTTGGTATATACAGATTCATAGGAAATATTATGAGTATAAATTCGTAAGAAATTTATTATGCGTATTTTCCGCTGCCGGCCGGTTTCCCCGATGTCCGATGAATTTTATGCATTTGAAAAAGGAACCCCGGCCGGCTTACGGATATATTATTCCCAGCGGAAAAACCGGATAGAGATAACCAGGCAGGCAGCGATCCAGGCTCCCATGATCGCCAGCTTTTGCCAGATATCCCCGATCCCAGCTCCGTTGTAAACCACTGCTCTCAGGGCATCGCCCAGTTGAGTGGAAGGCAGTATGCTGGCGGCATTTCCCAGCCATTTCGGTAAAAGGCTGTTGGGGAAAAAGATACCGCCCAGGAACATCAATCCGAAATAAGTTATCTGGATGATGGGTGTGGCGCTGCGTAAGGTTTTAATCATCCCGGTCAGGGCAAAGCCGATGCTCATAAAACAGAGCGCACCCATCGACATCGTCAGCCAGAACAGGGTTGTATTTCCGGTGAGGTGAGTCTTAAAAGCCAGTCCGCCAACGGCAATCAGCAGTAATGTCTGCGCGATAATAACGAGATAATGCTGCAATAATTGACTGCCGATGAGGGTGGTCCTGTTTAACGGCGTCAGTGCGAGTCGCCGGTAGATGCCCTGTTCACGCTCCTGGACGAAACCGGTCGCGGTGCGCATGATGCCGGTAACCATGGCGCCCATGACGATAATGCCGGGTAAAAGATAATCAATCGAGCGGATGGTCATGCCGTTCCATTTTGAGTTGCCATAAATCGCGCCGAAAAGGAGGATAAACAGAACGGGGAAAGCCATGGTCCAGAATAATTCGTCTTTTCTGCGGAGAAACAGCCTCATTTGCATTCGGGTCTGTTTGATTAACATATTCATATATATTCCTTTTATTCCCTTAATTTGCGGCCGGTCATGGACAGAAAGACATCTTCCAGAGTGGCCTGCCTGACCGAGATATTTTCCAGTTCAATATGATTATCGTAGCAGAGGTTGGTCAGATCTTTTAAAATCATCGAGACTGCTTTAGTCTGCACCGAATATTTACGCGCGCTGCCGTTATTAACCTTACAAATGCCGGGGATATTTTTAGCCAAACCGTCCAATTCTTTGGAAATGGAAAACTCGATTAATGTTGACAGGTCGGCCTTATTTATCAGATTGTCCGGAGTATCCATGGCAATGATTTTACCCCGGTCGATGATGGCCAAACGGTGACATAGCTGTTCCGCTTCCTCCATGTAGTGCGTGGTCATGACCACGGTTTTTCCGCGTTCCCTTAAATTCTCAACGATGCTCCAGATATTATGCCGGGCCTGCGGGTCCAGTCCGGTCGTCGGTTCGTCCAAAAAAATAACTTCCGGGTCGTTCACCAAGGCCAGGCCGACACTGAGGCGCTGCTTCTGTCCGCCGGAAAGTTTACTGACCTGGCTGTGCTTTTTTTCGGTGAGGGAGACCTCTTCCATAATCTGTTCCGAAGGAAGGGATTTTTGATAATAACTGCCAAAGAGGTCAAGGGCTTCTTTGACGCGGATATTATCGTAGAGGCTGGTTGCCTGGAGCTGTACGCCGATGAGCTCTTTGATGCGCTGAGGCTCTTTCAAAGCGTCGATATTGCACACTTTAATGCTGCCGGCGTTGGGTTTGCGCAACCCTTCGATTATTTCCACGGTGGTAGTTTTGCCGGCGCCGTTCGGCCCCAGGATGCCGAAGACCTCACCTTGCTCAACACTAAAACTGACGCCGTTTACGGCATTGATATCGCCGTACTTTTTCTCCAGGTTGCTGACTTCGATGATGCTATTCACAATTTAATTCTCCCCATTCATACACGAAAAATTCATTGACAGATTCAGTATAAAAAGAAATCCCCCCGGAGACGCCGTGCGTTCGGGGGGATTCGTTACTGGTGATGTAACCGGATTAAATACTGGTCACTTGACCAAGTGGTGTTTTACGGCCAGGGCCACCGCTTCGGTGCGGCCGGTAACGCCCAGTTTGGAGAGGATATTGCTGACATGAAATTTGACGGTCGATTGGCTGACGATGAGCCGTTCGGCAATTTCGTTATTGGAAAGTCCTTCCACCATTAAGGCCAGAATTTCCAGTTCCCGGCCGGTCATATCCTGATGGGGCAGCGCCGGTTCGCTGACATTTTTCATCAGAACCCGGGCAGCTTCCGGGGACAGACTGGGCTGGCCGGCCACCGCCCGGCGGATAGCATTCACCAGTTCTTCGGCCGAGACATCCTTCAGCAGGTAGCCGTTGGCGCCGGCTTTCAGCGCCCCTTCAACATATTCTTTTTCTTTAAAACTGGTCAGGGCAATAATCTGGATTTGCGGCCAGCGGGCTTTAATCGACTTTATCGCGGTGACCCCGTCCATCTTGGGCATCAGCAGGTCCATTAAAATCACATCGGGTTGCAGGCGTTCACAGAGCCGGACCGCTTCTTCGCCGTCACCCGCTTCACCGACCAGCTTTAAATCATCAAAAACGGACAGCACCGTGCTTAATCCGCTGCGCACGACCATGTGGTCGTCCACGAGTAACACCCTGATGGGATTCAATTGCGTCATTTTAACACCTCCCCGGTATTATCCTGCCAGTTAACTGTTATTTCGGTGCCTTCGCCGACCTTACTGTCAATTTTCAACGCGGCCCCGATGTGATTTGCCCTTTCGTTCATATTGCCCAGGCCGAAGCTGCCCGGCGCCACTTTTGTGATATCGAAACCATGTCCGTTATCGATAATATCCAGAGAAACCTGATGCGGCTGGCAGCGCAGCGATATTTGCGCGCGGCTTGCCCCCGAATGCTTGGCGATATTATTCAATGCTTCCTGGGCAATTCGATACAGGGCAATTTTCACATCGGTCGGAATTACGCAATTTCCTTCGACTTCTAAGGTTATCGGCACTCTGGCCCGGCCGATTACAGATTCGGAGAGCTGGCGCAGCAAATCACTTAATTCAGCGTCGGCCAGAGCCGCCGGGCGCAGTTCGAAAAGCAGGGTGCGCATTTCAGCCAGGGCCCCACGGGTAAGCTGGCGGACTTCTTCGAGTTTTTGCAGGCCTTCATCTTTATTCCGTTCCCACAAACGAGGCAGCACCTCGGCGATGAGGCTGGTGGAAAAAAGCGTTTGACTGACCGCGTCATGAAGGTCGCGGGCGAGGCGGATGCGTTCTTCCTCCGCCGTTTTTTCTTTGAGCTGCAGGGCCTCCGATTCTTCGGTCTTTTTTTGCTGGGTGCTGTCGATGCCGATACACAATACTTCTTTCAGGTTATTTGCTTCATCAAATATCGGTTTATAGGTCCAGGTAATCCAGACTTTGTCGCCGTTTTTCCGCAGGTTTTCCTGTTCGTAATGCAGATATTTCGCGGGATTAGCGGCGATGTCTGCTACCAGTTTATCCGGGACCTGACCGGCCGATGTAAAATAAGGCAGAATCGTGCCCGCGATATTGTGTGCCAGTAATTCCTGTTCCCCGAATCCAAAAANNGCGTTATCGATAATATGGCGGTATTTAACCTCGCTTTCGTGCAGGCTTTCCTGGGTGACTTTCCGTTTTTGAATTTCACGCTGTAAAAACCAGCTGGTGAACAGTATTGCAACCCCGGCGGCAATCAACGCCACCGGCCAGGCATTATTGAAATTTATCAGGAACCCGAATCCAACGAACAAAAAAATGAAGCCCGGAATCAACCGGCGCAGACCGTGGGAACGGGTTTTAACATCTGCGAAATCGATTACTGACTCGATAATGTAAATGAACCCTAAACCGATTAAAAATGCTTTCCACCAATCGCCGGATGACAGCCAATGCCATTGGGTTAGAATTATCAGCACCGCGACTAAAATCAGCAGCAAGCCCCAAAATACGGAACGATTGGGCCGCGGTTCGTTTTGCTTGCGGCGTCTTTGCTCTTTTCTTAAATCCCGAAGTTCCTGATGCAGTTCTTTTATCTTTTTATCAGGACGATAATAATCACCTTCATCAATGTCGTAATCGATTTTTTCCGGGTTTATTTTATCGGGCATAAAGGGCCACCAAACCTAAAATAATTAAGTAACGTTATTATAGCATGTCAAATTTGCCCTTTGACATATTTTACCCGGCTCCCCTTTTACCATAAACCGCCCAATATGATGGCGACCCCTGCGCCGATAAGAACAGCCGGCCACCAATGGCTGAAACCAAGGAGGAAAACAGTGCCGAGCGCGATCAGGACAGCTCCCCAGACAAAGCGGTGCCTTCGGGAATGATGAAATTCCGGCGCGTGATATTGTACCAGCCCGCTGATGATGAAGATTGCTCCCAGGCCGATGAGCAGCCATTGCCACCATGCGTCTGCGGTTATCCAGTTCTGCTGGCCGGCCAGGAACAACCCGCCAAGGAGAACCAAAACCAATCCCGGGAAGAGGCCGTGAAAGGGACGGCTATGTCTGGCTTCTCTCATTTTTTGGCGCCATTCCCAGCGCTGCTGTCGCCAATCCTGATAAGTGGGCCCTCCACCCGGGGGATTAGGACTTGATTGCGCATTGTTTCCGGTATTACTGTCTGTCATTTTCGGCCTCCGTCAATATATATTCGAAAAATTCTTTATCCATTTTCTGTAATTGTAAAAACAGGGGAAACCAATCCATTTGATAATACTTCGAGTCCAATTTGCCGGTATTTGCATCCCCGGGGTTGACTCCGGCCGGTAATTTATTCCCGGGATTAACCTCCACCGAATACCGCCATCCTTAATCCGAACTCGATATTTTGATTATGCGCCGGGAATATCAGCTGGGCACCATTCCGGCAGGGGGATTACAATTGGACGGAAGACCAGTCTTTGACTGGCCGGAAGGACAGGGCCGAGGTTTTGGTTGACATCCGTTTCCACTGCCAATATACTGAAAAGACGTATGACTGAAATCGACAGCGCCACCTCTTTCATCCCGGAAGTTTATGAGAACGTCGTGCGGCAGATGATGCCGTTTTANNCTGGCCGACCCCACGGAAAAGATGCTGCAAGCGGCTGTAACCCGTTTCAAAGCCTCATCCGGAAAGCGGGTGACTTTTCTCCCGCCCGTTCCGACGGAAGGCCTGCAAGCGCACAGTGAACTTTTAAAACCTCAAGTCGTGACCGCCATTTTGTGCCATCACTATCTTCAAAAGGAACAGCGGCACAGGGCGACGGAAATCTGCTATCAATTGCTGGAACGCGGTGGGGTGTATATTACAGTGGAGAATACGAGGCCGGATTCCGCAGAAGGGACGCGGCTGGCTCTGGAGCGGTGGAAACGGTTTCAGGTCGAACACGGCAGATTAAAAGTGATGGCGGAAAAACACGCGGCGCGTTTTAACTCCGAGTATTTCCCGGTTACCGTGCGGGAGCATCTGGCACTGCTGCAAGAAACCGGGTTCAAAACGGTGGAGCTGTTCTG
Organism: Dehalococcoidia bacterium; assembly: GCA_003153955.1. Taxonomy (GTDB): domain Bacteria; phylum Chloroflexota; class Dehalococcoidia; order Dehalococcoidales; family Fen-1064; genus Fen-1064. Next base: position 7,702 of record PMCB01000031.1, read on the forward strand.
GAAGTCCCATATGCAAGCAGGCTTCTACGCGGTGAAGTAGCGGCTGAGGCTGTGTTTTTTCTTCGCGGATATTTGCTGGTTTATTTTTTATTCAATTACTGAATATTTTACTCAGATATTATTGCCGGGATAACTACGTAGTCCCTTTTAATGAAGCACGGCGGTTAATGAGGAAAAAGAAAAAGCGCCCCCGGATATCCGGGGGCGCTTTTGTTAACGTTAATTGTATTTATGGACTAAGGCGACGTAGTCGTAGTCGTGGTAGTGGAAACAGGGGTTTCCGTCGTCGTAGCGGCCGGCGTGGTGGTCGTAGTCGGGGCCGGGGTTGTCGTAGTGGTTGTAGTAGCGACCGACGTTGTGGTAGTCTGCGACGGCAGCCTCTTCAGATACTTCTGTATCTCTAAGTTGAGCCATGCCAGGGTGTCGTTGTCCAGTGTCCCGGTATTGGCGTTTACCGCCGTCCCATTCCGGTCGTGCAGGGTTATTGTGACCGCCTGTGCCTTGTTATTCAACCAGTTATCCACAGAATTACCCTGCAGTGCCGATAGCTGCGACGGAGTAACTGCCATCGAATCCGATTCCTCGGAAAGCCAAAGCAGCCAATAAGTTGTCTTTAAACTTCCGTCCAAACTGCTGCCTGATTGATAAGTAACGGGGTCGCTGCATGCGCCAACCGCGAGGTTTTTAGCGACAGCTTCCAGTTGGATAGGCAGCACGGCTAACGGCATCCAACCCAGGTCGCCGCCGTTGGTCTGACCGGCATTGGTATTAGCCACGGTATTAAAGTCTGAAAGGGTAGTTACTTTAGCCTTAGCGGTAACCGCGGCCGCGCTGGAGTTAAAATAAATTGCCCAAACGTGATACTGCTGCACTGAAGATGGAATCTGCGCGGATAAGATAGAGACAAGACGCTGCCGTTGAATGTTGTACAAGGCCACCTGACGGTATTCTTTCAGGGATAACCCGGTATCCGCCAACTGCTGCTTGAGCCAGTTGTTGTAAGCAGAATCAGAAATGGTGGTCGGAGTAGTGGTGACGGCGGTGGTGGTGGTATCGGTCGGGGTGGTTCCGTCCGTCGTGGTAGTGACAGCCGTGTTGTCAGCAGCAGCGCTGGCGGCTAATGAGGTCTCAGCTTGAGTCCTCACGTAACTGTCAATATCCTGAGATGTAACGGGTGCGATTCCTTCCGCAGAAGCCTGCTGTTTGATGATGAGTTCCGATATCAAAAGCTGGATTGTCGAAGTGACGCTGGATCCATTGGGATTAGCAACCACCCTCTGCAGAAAATAGCCGGTGTCAACATTATCGCTGCCTACCGAGATGAGAACGTGCTGAAGCGGCGCCAGCACAATAAGATAATAAGCCGCGCCGGCAATGAGGGCGATAGCTACGACGATCGAGGAAAGGGTAATAATCAGTCTTCTGGTTTTATTTACTTTGGGAGGCGGCGGCGGAGTACCGACTTGGGCAACTTTCCGTTCAGCCCGCGATAACGTTTTCTTGACTGGTTTTGGGGGATGCGTGCTGGGTATACTGAGCCGGTTCTTTTTTCTTTCAGAACGCGACGGTTGTTTCCTGCTTGATTCCGGTGAATTTGCCATATTCTCCTGACCTGCACATTTGATTTTCTTATTTATTATAACCGAAAGCGGTTAAGACTGCCAGAAAATACCGGAATACTTAAACATATATATCAATCTGCTGCCAAGGGGAAAAACACGGACGTGCTTGAGAACCATGAAAACAACCGTAGCGGTTTCCTGAGCCCTTTTTACTGCGCGTAAGTCCAGTTGAGGTCAACTTTAGTGACAACTGCCTGCGCGGCTGACAAATCTGCCGTGGCTTTATTCGAAAAAATGAGGTGATATGTCCCCGGGGACAGGTTCGCCTTATTCAATTCGCCGCTGGACATTTCCTCCGAATCGTAAAGAACGGTGGACTGTCCGCCCGGATTTTTCAGCCATTTGGTATAAGTGGCGTTATCCATCAGATAAACCTCGATAAGGTTGGGGGCGCCGCCGGTGGTGTAAAAATAGCCGGTAACACTGGCGTTTTGCATATTGGCGGCGATATTGAAAGTATAATTCTGATTGGTTTCAGCGTTAACACTGATATAATTTGGCGTGGCGGCTGTGGTGTCGATTATCGGCAAAGTCTGCGGGCCTGTAGGCAGCGGAGTTGATGTGGTCGTGGTTTTGGCGGAGCCGCAGGCAGAAAGGATGCCTAATAAAACAACAGCAAAGGAGCCAGCCAGTATTATCCGTATATTTTTGTTCATAACTCAAGAATAAGGAAAAACAAATAATTTGTCAATTTTTAAGTTAGAAAATAGCTGTTAATTAATAGTTCATCTTAAATTAATGAAACCCGCTTAGGGCGATATTGATTTGCGGACTTTCCCGCTTGCCGATAATTTTATTTCAGGGGGAATGCCCCGAAAATACCACTTGACAACAAAATAAGAGCCGTGTAATAATTAAGCGAGCTTAATTAAGGCGGCTTAATTATATAATGTTTTTAGATGCGATAATAAATTGTGTTAAAATAACGTGGTATCGTCTGAACCGGAATTATTAAATTCATAATGATATTCAGTATTTGACACACATTGGAGGCTTTCGTGGCGGAACAAACTTCATGGTACAAGAAACGCTGGGTGGCACTGGGTTTCCTGGCGCTGGCGCTGCTGGTAATCTCCCTCGATAACACAGTATTGAACCTGGCCCTGCCTTCCATTTCCAGGGACCTGGGGGCGACGCTGAACGGGCTGCAGTGGATTGTTGATGCTTATACCCTGGTATTTGCGGCGCTGCTTTTAACAGTTGGTTCCATCGGCGACCGGTTCGGACGGAAGAAAGTCCTGCAGGTCGGTTTGCTGGTTTTCGGGATTTTTTCGCTGGGCGCGGCATTATCCCGCAGCACCGGGCAGTTGATTGCGATGCGCGCTTTGATGGGTATCGGCGGCGCTGCAATTATGCCTTCAACCCTCTCAATCATCACCGCCACATTCCGCGACACCAAAGAACGCGCACAGGCGATTGCGGTGTGGGCGGCGACCTTCGCCCTGGGAACGGGAATCGGCCCGTTAGTCGGCGGCTGGCTGCTGACACATTTCACCTGGAGTTCGGTCTTCTACATTAATCTGCCGGTGGTAGTAATCGGGCTGGTGGGCGGCTATTTCTTTATTTTCGATTCAAAAGCGGAAAATCCGCGTAAAATAGATGTCCCGGGATGTATTCTTTCGCTGACCGGTTTATTCGCGCTGGTCTACGGCATTATCCAGGCCGGTATCAGCAGCTGGTCAGCCCATAATGTCCTGTGGGCGTTCGGCGCGGCGCTGGTTTTGCTTTCATTTTTTGTGTACTGGGAACTGCATTCGACACACGCGATGCTGCCGCTGCGCTTTTTCAAGAACATGTCATTTACCGGCGCCAATATTGCTTTGACACTGGTCGCCTTTGCCATGTTCGGCAGTTTCTTTTTCATGAGTCAATATCTGCAGACGGTGCACGGCTACAACCCGCTGCAGGCGGGAGTCCGGCTGCTGCCGATGGCCGTCGCCGCCTTTATCGGCGCAATGTTTTCGGCGCGGCTGGCCCAGCAAATAGGCACTAAATTGACTGTTGGCTTCGGTATTTTTCTCGCCGCCGCCGGGTTATTTTATTTTTACAAAGTCGCACAGGTAGACACGAGTTATCTGAAAATTGCCATTGGTATGAGCCTCACGGCGCTGGGTATGGGTGTGACGATGAGCCCGGCCACCAACTCCATCATGGGGTCTGTGCCGGTCGATGAAGCTGGAGTCGGTTCGGCAATGAACGATACCAACCGGCAGATCGGCGGCGCGCTGGGTGTGGCGATACTGGGGACGCTGCTGAATTCTGCTTACGCCAAAAGTATCGATAAAATAGTCTGGCCGTCACCGCTGCCGGCCCAGGCCGTGACGGCAATTCGCGGCAGCGTGCAGGGCGCCCAGATTGTTGCCGGAAGTGTTAAAGCGCAAAGTGCTCCGCTCGCGCAGTTTATCGTGAGTCAGGCCAACCAGGCCTTCACTTCCAGCATGGACCATACTTTGTTAATTGCTGCTATAATCATGGCTGTGGCGGCGGTAGTGGTATTAGTCATTTTGCCCACCCGGGTACGCCCTTACAGCGAACCGAAAAAATTTCCGCGGGCAGATGAAAAAGATAAATCCGGCAAGGGCGGATAGTCTATAATATCCTTATCATCCATCTGCGAGGAGCGAATTAATGATAACCATCAATATCAGTCCGATAATTTTTTCCATCGGTTCATTATCCGTCCGCTGGTACGGGTTGATGTACGTGGTGGGCATTACCATCGGTTTACTGGTAGCCTGGCCATACGCCAAATGGAAAGGGTTCACTGAAGACCAGTTGGAAAAGGTGGTTTACTGGTCGGTTCCTGCGGGGCTGGTCGGGGCACGGCTGTATTACGTGATTCAGCAGCCTTTAGGTCCGTTTTTGTCACAACCGTGGAAGATATTTGCCGTCTGGGAAGGCGGGATGGCTTTTTACGGGGCGATTTTCGCGGTGGTCCTGGTAATATTCATTGCAGGCTGGCGGATGAAGATTTCAATCCTGAAATTCCTGGATGTGGCGGCGCTTTTCGCCGTCGTGGGGCAATTCTTCGGCCGCATCGGCAATATTATCAACGGTGATATTATCGGGTTTCCCACCAAGCTGCCGTGGGGATTCGTTTATGCCAACCCGAATTCCTTTGCGCCGAGCCATACCATCGCTTATCAGCCGGCCGCGGTCTATGAAGCGCTGATCGATATTTTACTCTTCGCCATTCTGTGGACGCTGCGTAAGAAAGTAAAACCGGGAATGTTGTTTTTCTACTATATCATCGGTTATTCCATCAGTCAGGTAATCGTTTTTATCTGGCGGGACAACGAAGTGATATTTCTTGGGCTGAAACAGGCCCAACTGACGGCGATTGCGGTCCTGGTCGTCGCGGTAGCCGGATTCTTCCTGGTGAGGGCGGGACAACGCAAAACAGCCGTGAAAATTGAAACACCAAAAGAAACGGAATAAAATCTGTTCCTTGTTTTTGTTAAACCAAACGCGATAATCTATCTATGTGAAGCAAGAATTTGAATTCATCTGCTGCACCGCTGATATCCTGTTTCGGCAGGCATGTGAAGGAGCCGGATATTGATAAACGAAGATATACTGCAGACAATCGGCAATACGCCGCTGGTCAGGATTAACCGGCTTAACCCGAACAAAAATACCGTGATATATGCCAAACTTGAAGGCTTGAACCCGACCGGGAGCATCAAAGACCGGATCGCCTTGAGTATGATTCAACAGGCTGAGATATCCGGAAAATTGACCAAAGGAAAAACGATTATCGAGCCGACATCCGGAAATACCGGCGTGGCGCTGGCGATGATCGGTTCCCTGCGGGGGTACGAAGTCGAGATTATCATGAGCAGCGCGGTTTCTGTCGAGCGCAGACAAATGATTCAGGCATTCGGCGGGAAAGTGACGCTGACCGATGGCAAACTGGGCACCGACGGCGCAATCAGGAAAGCCCGGGAAATGGTGAAAGAAAACCCGGAGAAATACTTCATGCCGGACCAGTTTTCCAATGAATTCAATAAAATCGCTCACTACCGGACAACCGGGGAAGAAATCTGGAAACAGACAAAAGGCAAAATAGATTATTTTGTTTCCGCCCTCGGCACATCAGGCACGATTATGGGTGTCAGCAAAGTATTAAAGGAACATAACCCGGACATTAAAATCGTCTGCGCCCATCCGGTGAAAGGGCATTATATCCAGGGATTAAAGAACATGGAAGAAGCAATTGTTCCCTCGATATACGACCCTTCACAAATTGATATCACGATCATGGTGGAGACCGAAGTCGCTTATGAAATGACCAGACAGATTGTCAGTCAGGAAGGAATATTTGTCGGCATGAGCAGCGGCGCGGCGATGTACGCGGCTGTGGAAATCGCTAAACGGATAGCGTCAGGCACAATCGTTGTAATCTTCCCGGACCGGGGAGAGAAATACTTGAGCACGAACCTGTTCAAACAATAAACAAAATTATGCTATCGAATCTTCTGCCAATAATACAAGTAATTTAAGCAAATTTACGTACAAATCAACTGTAAAAAGAACAATAAAAAAATTGCTTGACATTGCCGCTAATTAAGGTAAAATGAAAATATCATTGATATTTATATCAGTGGTGACAAAAAATTAGCGGCAAACAGAATCAATCTATTTTGATGGAGTTGAGCAGCGTGATTGAAGGTAAATGTCCAAAATGCGGCAAACAATACTTTGGCTGGTCGTTACAAAATCCGCGCAACCAAAGTTGTGCAAATTGCGGCAGCGGGCTGATCATTCTCGAAGACGGCAGATTGCCGGTCCGGGGATATTCCCCTTTCACCGCGCCGGAATACAAATTAAAGTCGACTTATTTGGATTATCATAAACAGGAAAAGGGAAAGTTAGCCCAATAATACCCCGCGGCTGATAACTTCTTTCTCTAAAATTCCCGGATGTTCCGTTCAGTCTTCCTTGCGCAGGTATGTAATTCGCTTCTTTCTTTTCTAGTGACCCATAGATTTTTTCAGTTTCCCGTCGATCCAGAACCGTGATGTGTAGAATGAGAAGCTGGGCGGGCTCCAGCAAATGGCGCCGAACTGACCGTGATAGCCCTTGAACCAAGGCTGATAAAGGGAATACTGCATCGGCTGCACCAGCGGAATGGCGAAATGCTGCCGGGCAACATACTCATTCGCTTCCCGGAATATCGTTTTTACTTCTTCGAGACCGGTGGCGGCGATGGCCCGTGCATAAAAGCTGTCGTAAACCGGGTCGCTGACCGCCATGTGGGGATTCGAAGACGAGCCCGTCTGGAACATCGTGAGCTGCCGCAGGGGTTCGTGCGAACGGTGCAGTGAGCCGCCGGAATGATAAGCCATCTGGTCGTGTTTCTTTTCTACCTGAGTAAAAGCCACCCAGGCGGCGGATTCCAATGTACGGATTTCCATATCGATACCTACCGCGGCGAAATAGGATTTTACCAACTTGAGCAATTCCCGGTCGCCGGCAATATCCGCCACAATGTTGGTCTTAAATCCGTTTGGATAGCCGGCCTCAGCCAGCAATTTTTTGGCCAAATCCGGATTATAGGCATATTCATCTTTTAAATCCTGCGTCCATTCATCATATGGGAACCCCCAGCCTTTACCCCAGGTGCTCATCGCGCTGGAACTGAAAGAAGAAGGCGAAGGGTCAGCAGCGCCGCCGTATAAAGTTTTGGAGATTGCCGGCAGGTCGACGGCCATCTGCAAGGCCTTACGCACGCGGATATCGTTAAAAGGTTTGACGTCGTTACGCGGGTCGATGGTGGCGCCGGTGGGCATCGGAATCTGCAATATTTCGGGATTTGTCCGCTTCATTTCCTGCGCTTTTTTCCAGGAAATTGAATCCATGGCATCCAGCTTGCCGGTGCGCATCGCTTCCAGTGCTTCATCCTCATTAGTAATTATCAAAACTTTCAGTTTATCGACATAAGGCAATTTATTCTGCGGGTAACGCGCGTCATAACCCCAGTAATCCGGGTTCCGCACCAGTGTCGCCCCGACTCCGGACTCAAAATCCTGCAAAATAAACGGGCCGGTGCCGATGGCATGNNATGGCGGCGGTGGGGTTGTGATTCGTTATCATGGTTTCCAGAATAAACGCCGGGTTTGGTATCTTCCATTTAAAAACAGCCGTATATTTATCGGCGGCGGTGACAGATATTAATTCACGGAATGAGGCCACGGTGGCATGATAGGGGGCGGGTTTGGTGAAACCGTCACCCAGACCTAATAACCGGTGATAGTGAAAAGCGACGTCGTCGGCGGTAAACTCGCGTCCGTTTACCGGCGGCAGATTTTGCCAGCGGATACCTTTGCGGAGATGGAAAACCAGGGTGTAGGGGTCGGTGAATTCCCAGCTTTCGGCGAGATGGCCGCGCAGAAGGTGCGGGGGAGCCATCGTTTTGTAATTGAAAACGGCCGGGTCTAAGGTCCAATCCTCTGCTGCCAGCCTTTCCAGCCAGGCGCCGTAAATTTCAGTCAGATGCGCGCCGTTATACGGGTCGAAGTTCACAATGTTGCGGGCGCTGCGCACGACCATTTCCCCGCCGTATTGCGGCGTGCCNNAGCTTATCCCACCAGTTACTCGTTTTCTTCTCCATGATGTCTCCTTTGGGTAACTTTCACTCTGAAATTGATTTAAATATTATTGAATGATCTTTTATAATGAGCGTAGTTTTGACTCCAATAAAAACCTCACCCTCTGGCTCCCTCTCCATGCATGGCGAGGGAGGAGAATAATTAGAGGGGCGCAGCCCCTCTAACTCAGACCCCGCCTGTAACGAGCATAAACCGATATATGTAACTTAAACTTTTCTTTTACACCGGTGTTAGTGCCCCATTTTCTTTTTTAAATCGTGGTCGAACCAGAAACGCGCCGGATAGAAAAAGAGGAGCTGGGGACTGCCGGCGGCGGAACAGATTGCCCCAAACTGGCCGTGAAAGCCCTTGAGCCACGGCTGATAAATGCTGAACGAGCCCGGGGAAAGCAGCGAGATGGCAAAGTGCTGCCTTGCGATGTGTTCATTAGCGGCCCGCAGGATTTTCTTTACTTCGGCTTCGGTGTTAGCGGCGATGGCCTGCGGCTGGAAGGCATCCAGCACCGCGTCATTGACCATCAGGTAATTCGATGAGGACCCTGTGCGCAGACGGCCGAGCTGCCGGAGCGGCTCGAAACGGTGGCCGTAGGGGGAAACCGTGCGCTGCGCCAGCTGGTCGTGTTTGTGTTCCGTCAGCACGTATTTGATCCATTCGGTGGAATCCATCGGCCGGATTTCCATATCGATGCCGATGTCAGCAAAGTAATGTTTGACGATATCCAGCAACATCATATCGCCGGTGGTATCGGCGACAATATTGGTTTTAAAGCCGTGGGGATAACCGGCCTCAATTAATAGTTTTTTCGCCAGTGCCGGGTTGTAGTCATATTCTTTTTGCAGGTCGGCCGGCCATTCTTCGTAAGGATAGGCCCAGCCCTTTAAATCGCGGGCAGTCAATGACGAAGGATAAGGCAGGACGCTGCCTTTGTAATAGTTTTTGGCGATGCCCCGCAGGTCGATGGCGAGTTGCATAGCCTTGCGTATGCGGATATCGTTAAAAGGAGGCCGGTCGTTGCGGGGGTCGATGGTGGCGGCGGTATTTGCCGGGTGTTCGATTTGCAGGATTTCCGGATTGGTTTTAAGCAATTCGGCGGCCAGTACCGGTGAAATCTGGTCGGCGGCATCGATTCTTCCGGCGCGCATTTCTGCCAGTGTTTTTTCCTGGTCGGGGATGATCAGCAGCTTGACGGAATCGAAGTAAGGGAGCCTATGCAGCGGGTAGCGCTCGTCGTGGCCCCAGTAATCCGGATTTTTCACCAGCGCGGCGGAAACATCCGGGATAAATTCTTTCAAAATAAANNCGGTACCGACGGCATGATGCCAGTCCCGGACATCGCCCCATTTCTTGACGGCCTCCGGATTTTCGATGCACAGTGAGGTGCCAACTTCCTGCAGGGCATCCAGGATTAATTCCCGGTTGGCTGTTTTCCATTTGAAAACCACGGTGTATTTATCCGGGGCGGTAACCGAAACTAATTCTCTGAACGCGACCGCGTCGGCGCGGGCGGGACTGACTTGAGTGTAGCCGCTGCCGAGGCCGTACATGCGGTGGAAGTGGAAGACGATATCATCGGCGACAAATTCGCGACCATCAGCCGGCGGCAGATTCTTCCAGTGCACACCCTTACGGACGTGAACCACAAAAGTATGCGGGTCGGTAAATTCCCAGCTTTCCGCCAGGTGGCCTTTGATGCTGCCGTCGGGGCGCTGCCCAACGCGGTAGTCGTAGACCGCCGGGTCCATCGTCCAGTCGTCGACGAACATTTTTTCCATCCAGGCGGTGTGAATCTGGGTCAGGTGCACGCCGTAATAAGGGTCGAAATTCACGATTTTGCGGTTGAGGCGGATAGTGAATTCGCCGCCGTACTCCGGTTTGCCGAGTTTATCCCACCAGTTTCCTGAAGATGTTGTGTTGGTTCGCATTCTTATTCCTTAGGTGACACTTAATATTGATTTTCCATCATTACCATAATCGGTACTTCAATAAAACCTCACCCTCTGACTCCCTCTCCATGCGTGGCGAGGGAGGAGGTAAGTTAGAGGGGCTGCGCCCCTCTCCCATTCACTTCGTTCTGGGACTTTGTAACTCAGGCCTTGCTTAAAACGAATAGTTTACTATCTGTACAAACGCTAATGTCCCATTTTCTTTTTCAAATCTTTATCGATCCAGAACCTTGCCGGATAGAAGAAAAGCATCTGGGGGCTGCCGGCGGCGGAACAGACCGCGCCGAACTGGCCGTGGAATCCTTTGAGCCACGGCTGGTAGACGGTGAACGAACCCGGAGAAAGCAGGGAAATGGAGAAATGCTGCCTGGCAACGTATTCGTTGGCATCGCGCAGGACTTTCTTGCGCGCCTGTTCGTCCGGAGCTGCAATCGCGGCGGGTTGGAAGGCGTCGAAAACCGGGTCGCTGACCATCAGGTAGTTCGAGGAATAGCCGGTGTGCAGGCGGCTCAATTGCCGGATGGGTTCGTACCCGTGCCCCAGCGGCGAGACGGTGCGTTGGGCGAGCTGGTCGTGCTTCCGTTCGGTGAGTACGTATTTAATCCAGTCGGTGGACTCCATCGTCCTGATTTCCATATCGATGCCGACATCTTTGAAATACTGCCTGACGATATCCAGCAAAACCATGTCGCCGGTGGTGTCCGCGATGATATTGGTTTTAAATCCGTGGGGATAACCGGCATCTGCCAGTAATTTCTTCGCCAAAGCCGGATTGTAGGCGTACTGCTCTTTGAGGTCCTGCGGCCATTCTTCCCATGGTAAGCCCCAGCCTTTCATGTTGCGGGAGGTCAGCGAGGAAGGAATCGGTTCGACGCTGCCCTTATAATAGTTCTTCGCGATGCCGTTAAGGTCGATGGCAAGCTGCATCGCCCGGCGGACGCGGATATCGTTGAATGGGGGCCGGTCGTTGCGCGGGTCGATGGTGGCGGCGGTATTGGCGGGATGCGCAATCTGCAGTATTTCCGGATTTGTTTTCCGCAGTTCCTGGGCCAGAACGGGCGAAATCTGGTCGGCGACATCGATGCGGCCGGCGCGCATTTCCGCCAGTGTTTTTTCCTGGTCGAGGATGACGTAAAACTTCAGCGCATCCAGATAGGGGAGTTTGTTTTCCGGATAGCGTTCGTCATGTCCCCAGTAATCGGGGTTTCTGACGACCGTCGCCGAAACGTCCTGCACAAAATCTTTGAGCATGAACGGGCCGGTGCCGACGGCATGATGCCAGTCCCGGGTATCGCCGTACTGTTTGACTACTTCCGGGTTTTCGATGCACAGCGAAGTGCCGATTTCCTGCAGGGCATCCAGGATTAATTCCCGGCTGGAGGTTTTCCATTTGAAAACAACCGTGTATTTATCAGGGGCGGTCACGGAGATTAATTCTTTGAAAGCCACCACATCGGCGCGGGCGGGGCTGGGCTTGGTGTAGCCGCTGCCCAGGCCGTACATCCGGTGGAAATGAAAAACGATATCCTCGGCAACAAATTCCCGTCCGTTGGCCGGCGGCAGGTTTTGCCAGTGCACGCCTTTGCGGACATGGACGACAAACGTGTAAGGGTCGGCAAATTCATAACTCTCGGCGAGGTGGCCGCGGATAGTATTATCCGGTTTTTCGCCTTCCCGGAAGTCATTGATTGCCGGGTCCATCAGCCAGTCCAGCGCGAACATTTTTTCCATCCAGGCGGTATAAATCTGGGTCAGGTGCACCCCGAAATACGGGTCGAAATTGGCGATTCTGCGATTGGTGCGGATGTGCAGTTCGCCGCCGTATTGCGGCTGCCCGAGTTTATCCCACCAGTTGCTGTTTGTTGTTTTCTTTTCCATGAACCTTCCTTAATGCCTGTTGACAGGAACTTTTTCAAAAAACACGATGTGAGAAAGGTCCTGTCCGCGATTAATCTTGAATCCAATGATAGAGCCTTGGGTATGAACCCGTCAAGAAAATAAAGAAGAGTTTTTAAGAAATAAAAATTACGAAGATAGTCTTTAGTGAAGCTTTCCAAAAACTTCTGGATTGTCGGATCAAGTCCGACAATGACAAAAAAACAGGATAGATTCAAGTAAAAACTTGAATCTATCCTCGCTGGCTTGTCATTCCCGACCTGATCGGGAATCCAGATAAACAATTCCAGACATCAATTTTCGGATAGCCTTGCTTCAAAAATAAATGTCGCTTTGATCTTAATATTAGTGATTTAACAGATACACAATCAGAAAAATTATCGCCGCAATGAATAGCGCCCCGAGACCGGCAAAAGTCATCTGCCAGGCCGGGCGGCGTAGAAAGTTGCGATATTCCGGGTCTCTCCGTTTTGACAGGTCCCGTTTTTGCTGTTCGACGACACGGTGGGTTAACTCTGCTTTGAGCTGCGCTTTGAATTCTTTGGACGGCGATTTCGGCCACGCGGCCATTTCCCGCGTCATTTCCAGCGCGGCTTTCGTATCTTTATCCATTTCCGATTCCTCCGTCAGTTTTTCCCCGGCGGCCGCTTTATCTATATTTTCCAGCAGTTGTTTATCCTGTTGCTGTTTCTTATTCATTTTGCCACTCCACAAAACTTTTCCTCAACTTGCCGATGGTGCGGCACAGGATGGAACCGACATTGGTCTCGGTCAGATTCAGGATTTGGGCGATTTCCCGGTTGGACATGCCGTTGGAATATTTGAGGACAATCGCTTCCTGTTCGCGTTTATTTAAATGGGAGATAAACTGCCGCAGCTTCCGGGTATTCTCCGCCAGGATTGCTTCCTCCTCGGGGGAAGGATACTGCGCGTTCGTCTTAGATTCGACATCCGGCACCACATCCTCATGTTTGCCGTAAACCCTGTAGTGGTCGATGACGGTGTTGCGGGCGATGGTAAATATCCAGGTGGAGAAGGAGGCTTTTTGCGGGTTAAACCCCTCAAATTTAGCGAAAGCCTTCTCGAAAACCGCCGCCGTCAGGTCCTGCGCCATGTGTTCATCCCGGATGCGGAAAGTGACGTAACGGTAAACTTTGGGCATAAACTGCTCGTAGAGTTCTGCAAATGCCTCCCGGTTGTCAACGGAAACCTTCTGTTCATTCTTGCGCGTGCCGATATTAAACATCTGCGGTTTTATGTCTCCGGTGTAACACCCTCTATAAATTTATACGAAAGCGCGGCATTTTCATTGCAAATGAAATTTTACCCGACTAAATCTAAAACTTCGTTAAGCGAGGTTATCGTGGCGCCGTGCCAGTCTTCCAGGTAAGGGTCATTTTTGTTTGCGTGAGGGAAACTGATGCGTACCGGAGTCATCCCGACCGCAGCGGCGGCTTTCAATTCCCCGTCCATACCGTCCGCAATATAAAGACATTCATTGGGACTCACCTGCAGTTTTTCCAGGGCAACATGGTAAATACGCGGGTCAGGTTTCATCAATCCGACCGCGCAGGAAAAAACGGTGATATCAAAAATGCCGGTAAAGGGTGTTTCATACCAAAGGATAATTGTCTCGGAAGAGCAATTACTGAGTAAGCCGATTTTGTGGCCTTTCATTTTCAGTTGAGAAATGGTTTCGACGGCATGAGGTTGAATGGTTAGAACCTGTTCTCTGGTAGTTTTAAGACGCAGTTTAGCCGCACGCTGCATCTGCTCTTCGGTCACGTGCAAATTGAGCTCCCGGCAACAATGGGCGATACAATCGTGAGCCAGATAAAATTCTCCGGTCATCCGTTTTTTAAAGGCGGCTTCCCATGCGCGCGCAATGTCAGCTTCCGGCACGGAAAGTATCGCGGCCATCTCGATGCGCCATTTGGTATTTTCGAGAGTATTCGCGATTAATGTCCCGCCTAAATCGAAAATTACCGCTTGATATTTCATATCACCAAATCCAATACTTCGTTAAGTGAGGTTATCGTGGCGCCGTGCCAGTCTTCCAGGTAAGGGTCATTTTTGTTTGCGTGAGGGAAACTGATGCGTACCGGAGTCATCCCGACCGCAGCGGCGGCTTTCAATTCCCCGTCCATACCGTCCGCAATATAAAGACATTCATTGGGACTCACCTGCAGTTTTTCCAGGGCAACATGGTAAATACGCGGGTCAGGTTTCATCAATCCGACCGCGCAGGAAAAAACCGTGATATCAAAAATACCGGTAAACGGCGTTTCATCCCAAACGGTAATTGTCTCACTGGAACAATTACTGAGTAAGCCTATCTTACAGCCTTTGAGTTTGAGCTGAGAAATAGTGTCAACTGCATGCGGTTGAGTGGTTAGAACCTGTTCTCTGGTAGTATTGAATCGAAGTTTGGCCGCTCGCTGAATCTGCTCTTCTGTCACTGGCAAATTGAGTTCACGGCAACAATGGGCGATACAATCCTGAACCAGATAAAATTCTCCCGTCATCCGTTTTTTAAAGGCGGCTTCCCATACGCGCGCAAAGTCAGCTTCCGGCGCGGAAAGTATCGCGGCCATCTCGATGCGCCAATTGGTATTTTCGAGGGTATTCGCGATTAATGTCCCGCCTAAATCGAAAATTACCGCTTGATATTTCATGTTTTATGTTTCCATTTGTTCCAGAATGTTAATATCGTAAGGCACCGGATTGAATATGTCAATGATGACAGGGTGCGGTTTGTAGCCGTATTTTCAGGATGCCGCCGGTTTCATTCCATCCCGATGAAAGCTTGTCCCGTACTTTGATACGGGATCGGGATCCAGTCGATATAAGCTATTCTGGATTCCGGCTTTCGCCGGAAAGGAGGAAGGGGGGCAATTTGGAATTTACTTCGTGGCTACGTGAATTGCTGTCGCGCCGAACATCAGGCGGTTGCTGGTTACAGTCTTGAACCCGGCTTTGACCAATAGTTCGCTCAATTCTTCCGCGGTATAAAACTTGCTGGCAGATGCGGTCAGATAATCATATGCCTCTTTATTTTTAGAGAGGGAAGTCCCCATCCAGCGGACGAAGGTGCGCAGATAGAGATGGTCCAAGCCGCGCAGCAGTTTGTTCGGGGGCTGGCTGGACTCCACAATCACGAACCGGCCGCCTTTCTTCAGGACGCGCACGATTTCCGAGAGGTAGCGCGGTGTATTGGGATTTTTATAAGTCAGGTTACGGAAGGCGAAGGAAATCCCGATGCAGTCGAAATATTCATTAGTAAAAGGCAAATCCCCGACGTCGCCGTGGATAAAATTTAATGGGGTTGTTAGTTCCGCGTTGGCCGCTTTGGCTTTCGCCTTCTCCAGCATTTGCGGACTGTAATCGAGGCCGGTTACGCTGCTCGTCGCCGGGGCGTTTTTCGCCAGGTCGATGGCCAGGTCACCGGTGCCGCAGCAGAGGTCTAAAATTTTAACAGGCTTCGTTTCAAGGCATAATGCGGCAGTTTTCCGGCGCCATTTCGCGTCCTGTCCCCAGGTAAAGACTCGGTTGATCAGGTCATACCGGTCCGGGACGGCGGTGAAGATTTTGTGCAGCGGCTTTTGTTCAGTGACCATTGAATACTCCTGCCAGGATAAAACCGGCCGCAACCAACGCCTGCGTGGCCAATACCGTCATCACGTTGGCAGCCATTGCCGGGATAAACTTACTTCGGTCGTCATATTTGAACGAACCGTTAATCGCTTTGAAAGCCAGCGGTATGGTCAATAAACCGATTAAGGTAAATGCCGGCATGTAATGGGTAATGACCGTGCCGATTATCCACAGGTACATGATAATATTCAATGCCGAATAGAAAACAGCGGCGTTCTTTTTCCCGATCGAAATCGGTAACGTGCGGCGTTTGACGGTGATATCGTATTCCGCGTCCGGGAATTCATTTAACAGCAGCAGGTTATGCACCAGTATCCCCGAAGGGATAGAGGCCAGCAGCGCTCCCATGGTATATGTTCCGGTCTGGACAAAATAGGCGCCCAGAACGGGCAGCACTCCTAATCCCAGCCCGGCCGACCATTCGGGATAGCCCATGCGCAGAATAAAAGGCGTGTAAAGGATAATGCTAAGAACAGCAATCACGAGCAAAGGCAGGAGCATCCAGCCCTGTTCAATCGTGAAAAAGATGCCGATGGGGATAATGATAATCAGGCAGGCGATGCCTGTACACAGCGCCCCTTTTTCCGTAATCAGTCCCGATTGGATAGCGCCGCTGCCGCCGCTGAACGGGGTGCGCTGCGTTTTGGTATCGAGTTTACTGCGGGAATCGAAGTAATCGTTAAAAATATTGACGCCGGCGTGGGCGATGATTAACCCGAAAGTGGCCAGAAAAGCGTAACCGAGATTGAAAGGGCCGCCGAATTCCTGATGCTCATACCAGGCGATGGACGTCCCCAATATTCCCAGAATAACCGCCAGAATCAGAAAGTTAGGGCGGGCGATTTTCAGGATACCCTTGAATTTCATGCTTACCTCATAAACAATTTTTGACGCAAATACCGTGTCAGAAATCTGCCGCCATTTTCCAGGCTGCGCGCGTTTGCATTCAAATAGCAGGACTGATTATTGGGATTCAGGAAGCCCAGAGCATGGACACCATCGACAGGAGGACAAAAACAATGGTTAACACGATAGTGCCGATGAACAGCCAGCGTTCGATGCCGCGTTTGGTACGGAAGACTGAATCGGATTGTCCGAAAATCCCCCCGATACCGCCGCCCTTGACCTGAAATAGTATCGCGGTGACCAATGCGACGGCGACAACTATCTGGGTAATTTCCAAAGTAGTTTTCATTTGTTTGCCCCTAACTTATTTTTCAGTAATTGGGTTGCTATTTGCGGATTAGCCCGCCCCCTGCTTGCTTTCATAAATTGTCCGACGAGAAACTTCATGGCTGACTCTTTCCCGGCATTAAAATCCGCTGCCGCCTGAGGATTATCTGCGATAACTTTTTCCGCCATTATTTCCAGTTCGCCGCTGTCACTGATCTGGCTCAATCCTTTCTGCGCGACGACATCAGCCGCAGATTTTCCGGTATTAAACATTTCTTCAAACACCTGTTTCGCGGCCGGACCGTTGAGGCTGCCTTTATTGATCAAATCAAATAACTGACAGAAATGGCCGGGAGTGATTTTTACCTGACTGATTTCCAGGTTACCGGCATTCAGCAGCCGGGTAAATTCCCCCAGCAGCCAGTTGCCGGCCAGTTTGGCCCGGTTGGTCAGCGGCAGGTCTTCCGGTTTTCCGGTTTTAAGGATAGCTTCGAAATAATCCGCCATCGCTTTGGTGCCGGTGAGCAGATTTGCGTCATACAAAGATAATCCGAATTCTGTAACAAACCGGTCGCGCCTGGCTTCCGGCAGTTCCGGCAGCAGTGCTTTAACCTCTTCAACCCATTTACGGCTGACGGAAAGCGGCGGCAGGTCAGGCTCCGGGAAATAGCGGTAGTCGTGCGCAAATTCTTTGCTGCGCTGCGAAACGGTTTTCCCTTCTGCTTCCACCCAGCCGCGGGTTTCCTGAACTAAACGCACGCCTTCTTCCAAGGCTTTACGCTGGCGTTGGGCTTCGTACTCCAGCGCCCGGAAAACAGCCCGGAAGCTGTTCATGTTTTTCACTTCAACTTTGGTTAGCAGTTTATCCGTGCCCTCCGGCCGGATGCTGATATTGGCATCGCAGCGGAAGCTGCCTTCTTCCATATTGGCCAGGGACACCCCGATATACTGCAATATGGTGTGCAGTTTCATCAGGTATTGACGGGCTTCCTCCGGGGAACGTAAATCGGGTTCGCCGACTACTTCCATCAGGGGAACGCCGCTGCGGTTCACGTCCATCAAACTGTACCCTTTGCCGTCGAACGACGTGCGGTGTATCAGTTTGGACACGTCTTCTTCAAGGTGCACACGGGTAATCCCAATATCTTTCTTCTGTCCGTCGACCTCGATGGTCAGTTTCCCTTTGACGCCGATGGGGGCATCGAACTGGGAAATCTGGTAGCCTTTCATCAAGTCGGGATAGGGATAATTTTTACGGTCAAATTTGCTGTATTCGGAAACCGTACAGTTCAGCGCCAGCGCGGTCATCATCGTGAATTCCACGGCGCGCCGGTTAATCACCGGTAAAACACCGGGCATGCCGAGACAAACCGGACAGACATGCGTATTCGGCGGCGTGTTCGCATAATCGGCGCTGCAGCTGCAAAACATCTTGCTTTTAGTATTAAGCTGCGCGTGTACTTCCAGCCCGATTACGGTCTCATATTTCACTGCGGTGACTGTACTTGCCATCGGTTTAGTATACCAGTAATAGATGGTAGCTGACAAGAAAATGTAAGGGGCCGTAATATATTCGATTCTGTTTACTTGACTCAATGTGAATAAACAGGTAAAATGACTCACAAGTTTCACTGATATGTATCGGGGAACAAATGTCGGAGCAAACCAGTCGGAATAACAAGGGCGGCATATTGGGCGGAGCAATTGTGTTTGTTTTGCTTTGCGCTCCAACGGTATTGTCGTCACTTTTTTCGGCCGGCGGGTTCCCTCATAATTTGAAATACGCATTCACCCATCTGACCCAGCTGATTTACATCCCGCCGCTTGCCGCTGCTTTCTTCGGCTATTCTATCGCTTCCCGGTCGCGTTTCCTGATCATATTTTCATCCTGCCTGACCGTGATTACGTTTTTCTTCATCTTATTTGCCATCAGAGGAATGTTCGGCAGCATAGCTTAATTAACGAATTGCAGCGACCTCAGTTGTCCTTGATTAAAAGCACTGCCTTAAGGTACTATTAATTCATATTGCGAAACCCGTAAAATCCATGATATTTTCTGTTTATTTGATGAGGTGATATTATGCCTGAATCAATGGTTTTGCTGCAGAAAAATAACCATATTGCCCGGATCACCCTCAACCGTCCGGACTATAAAAACGAGATTAACTTGCGGATGGGCCAGGAACTGGACGAAATCTGCCGTCAAATAAATCAGGATAATGACATCTACGTGGTGATTCTGACCGGATCAGGTAGTGTTTTTTGTAACGGCAGCGAACCGCCAACGGCCGGGAAAAAGCAGTCGCGCGGCGAAGCGGAACCCGCGCAAAAATACAATGCCGGCGTGGCTGTTGCCGTCATCGAAAAACCGGTTATCGCCGCTATAAATGGTGATGCTCTCGGGGAAGGTCTGGAACTGGCGCTGGCCTGCGATGTCCGGATTGCCGCCCAAAATGCGCGTTTCGGCTTGCCGGAAATCGAGGCCGGTTCGATCCCGTCCGGCGGAGGCACGCAAAGGTTGCCCCGGATTGTCGGCCGCGGTAAAGCGCTGGAGATGATTCTGACCGGCGAAACGATTGACGCCGCCGAAGCGTTGGAAAACGGTCTGGTTACGAAAATAGTGTCCGCAGAGTCCTTGATGACTGAAGTTGAGGCCCTGGCCAAAGCCATGGCCGCCAAAGCCCCCGTTTCATTGCGGTATATCAAAGAAGCGATCAACAAAGGTCTCGATCTCACCATGGAACAGGGCTTGCGCCTGGAAGCCGACCTTTATTTCTTATTGCATACCACCGGCGACCGCACTGAAGGCATTAAAGCTTTCCAGCAGAAAAGGCCGCCGGAATTCAAAGGGCAATAATTTTAGCGGAACTGAAATGAGCGATTTTGAAGTAATTATCTACGAAAAAAAAGACAACAAGGGTTATATTACCCTCAACCGCCCCAAAGCGCTGAATGCCTACAACATCAAAATGCGGGACGAGTTGTTTGAGGCTTTAAATGCGGTCAATGACGACCCTGAAGTTGCGGTCGTGATTCTCAAAGCCGCCGGGGAAAAGGCTTTCTGCGCCGGTGCAGACCTCTCCGAGTTTCTGACTGCTCCGCCGCCGGTCGCGGCTCGCCAGGTCAGGTTCGAGCGTGATGTCTGGGGGTTATTTTTACAAATTAAAAAACCGATTATTGCTGCGCTGCACGGCTATGTGCTGGGTTCCGGCATCGAGATGGCGATGTGCTGCGATATCCGCGTGGCTTCCGACGACGCGAAATTTGGTGTACCGGAGATGGGCCTGGGGATTATTCCCGCCGCCGGCGGCAGCCAGACCATTCCCCGACTCGTGAGGCGGGGTTACGCGCTGGAAATGCTGCTCTCCGGTCGGTGGATCACCGCCGCCGAAGCTAAAAAAATCAAAATGGTGAACCGGGTGGTGCCGCGCGCCGAATTGCTCCCGGCAGTGGAAAAAATAGCGGATGTTATCCGGAACCATGACCGGACGGCCTTGACGTGTGCCAAACAGGCAGTTGTCGAGGGACTGGATTTGCCGTTGTCTCAGGGCCTGGAACTGGAAGCCCGTTTGGCGAATTTACTCCGATATTAGATATATTAGATGCGATAAATCGCAAAATATGCTAACGTAAATAAATAGCAAACACTGGTACAAATAAGGAGAAAGTTGAGTCACAATGGATAAGGTGTATCAAAAAATCGAGGAGGCAATCGCAGACGTCAATGACGGTGCGGTGATTGCCATCGGCGGGTTCTTCGCTTGCGGGGTGCCCCGGCTTCTTTTACAGGCATTGATTGACAAAAAAACCAAAAATCTGACACTCACCTGCGGCTGCGGTCCGATGGTCGGCGCCACTGAAGAATTGAGGGCGTTAGTCAAAAACGGGCAGTTGAAAAAATTAATCGATTCCTACGGGTTGGCCCGCTCCGCATCCAAAGGGCGGCAGGACCCGTTTGAGCAGGCAGTAAAAGCCGGAACAATTGAGTTGGAAGTTGTCCCGATGGGCACGCTGGCGGAACGGTACCGCGCGGCCGCGGCCGGCGTGGCGGCGGTTTATCTTCCCACCGGAGCAGGTTCGATTGTCGAAAAATCGGTAGTCAGCAGCATCGTCGCCAACCGTACCCCCAAGGAAACACGCGTTTTCAACGGCAAAACTTACATTCTGGAATATGCACTGAAACCTGATTTTGCTTTTGTGCATGCGCACACTGCCGACAAAGAGGGTAATCTGCGGTATTCCAAGACGGCGCGGAATTTTAATCCGGTCATGGCCTCGGCGGCTAAGGCTACCATCGTCGAAGCCGAGAATATCGTGGAACCGGGAGAAATCGATCCCGATTGTATCCATACCCCCGGCATCTATGTGAAAAGGGTCGTGCAGGTGCCGCGCATCAAAGTCAGAGTTGGAATCGATTAGGAGAAGACAGAAAAATGGAAAAAGTAAAATTAACGGGCATCCCGCGGGAAATGATCGCCCTGAGAATAAGTAAAGAAATCAAAGACGGCGACTATGTCAACCTGGGTATCGGTATTCCCACGCTCATCAGCAACTGGATTGAGGGCCGGGACATCATGCTGCAGGGCGAGATCGGTCTGCTAAAATCCGGGCCGCTGGTCACCGATGAAGAGATGATCGACCAGGACTGCATCAACGCCAGCTGCCAGCCGATCATCGAAATTCCGGGCACGATTTATTTTGATATCCTGGAATCTTTCACTATGATCCGCGGCGGCCGCATGAATCTCGTCGTCATGGGCGCTTTACAGGTCAATGACAAAGGCGATTATGCCGGTTGGGCCAATCCCTCACGCGGACTCGATGTCGGCAATATCGGCGGTTCCATGGACCTGGTTGCCGGCGCGGACAGACTGTTCCTGGCAATGGAACATGTCGCTGTTGACGGCAATCCCAAGGTTGTTAAAAAACTGACTTTCCCCCCGACGACCACCGGTAAGGTAAATATGATTTTCACCGATTTGGCCGTGATGGAAGTAACGCCGAAAGGCCTGCTCCTCAAAGAAGTCGCTCCCGGCTTAACCGCCAAAGACGTGCAATCGGTCACCGAACCGAAACTCATTGTCAGTCCCGACCTGAAAGAGATTGAGTTCTAGTTTCAGAAATACCGGAAATAAAGTTCAAACTGGAGCCGGGGCATTTAATGCTCCGGCTCTTTTTGTTTCAAGCAAGGCTTGAGTCCGAAGGTAATCATCTGCAGGATGATGTATAGAAGGGCGCTGCCCTTCTAAGTCGGCATGGGCATAATAACACCATATTAGGATCGATCTCGCTTTTAGTTCGACGTTCTCGCTTCCAAATATATACAAATAAAAATTAAGTGAAGTAAAGTTTGTGTTAAAGTTCAGTTATGAAAGATAGTTGACTATATAGTAGTCATTGACATTTCGAAACGCTTACTATATAGTCAGTTACGTAAACACATAGACATGCAAAATAAAAGGAAAGAGTTAAGACAAAAAAATCTCCCTAAACTAACAAATAAATAGAAGCGATGAACTGTCCTCTATATTTGGTAACTTTGAAGACAGAGAGTTAATAGTGAAACCGGCTGAAACAAATAATCAGGCCGGTTTTATTTTTCCCAGGATGACTTGTGATGATGGAGGCCCCAAAAGTGAAAACAATCCACATTAGTTTCGAATTTAAAAAAGATCATACAACCGTCGGGATGGAGAGAAGTAACGAATACAAGCATAAATACATCATTCTGGACGATCAGACATTGACTAGAAAATATGTCGGTACAGACTATATCGAAGATTGGTTTATCTATATCGTGCCCTGCTTTCCGATACATGTGCAAAAAGTTAAAATATATAACTGAAGCAAGCGCATCAATTTCGGGGAAAAACACCCTAAATAGAATTTCACCCGGCATACCCGAATTCCAGGGATATGGGCACCGAACCGGTAAATCCATTGAGGCCCATGTGCCGGTGAAAATATTTACCGGTAATAACACAAAAGACTGTTAACATCATCTACCGGCTGAATTGAACAATTATATTAAAATTATGCCCTTAACGGCACTATTATCGGACCGGTTTGATGTTTTTCATGGCGATAACCTTGCAAATTTTTATTTTTCGCTGAGCGCGGTAGCCTTACACAAAAATCCGTCAATAGCTGAATGGATAACTTTAGCCCATTTGCATGTGAGGGCTGCTATACGCCTAAAAACGCAACAAAATCAGCACAAAATAGGTGTTTCCGAACCGCCTTTGCGGGTCTATGATTGGGGTGCATGATTCCCGGTCGGGTAAGGAGGTGCATAATGAATGACTTTCCTGAATTCATGAAAAACCCGGTTAACAAAATAGCTTCCGGTTCGCAATTTACACAAGATATCGAGGGATACGTTTTTGACGGCGCTGGCGGCAGCCAGATGATTTTCTGGACGAATGCAGCCGGCGGAAAATCCATCGAACATACCCATGCCTACGACGAATATGTGGTCGTGGTGCAGGGCCAATATACGGTTATCGTCGGCGAGATTGAATTTCCCCTGACCGCCGGAAAGGAATTCTTCATTAAAAAAGGCACCCCGCACAGCGGTATTTCCAAACCCGGCACCCGGACGATTCATGCCTTCGGCGGCAAACGGGCCGAACGGATAAAAAAAGAAGGGGCTTGCGCCCCTTCTCCGGTATCCATTACTTCAAAAACCATTTAGTGAATTGCGTTTAAAAGTTCGGTCACTACGGTATTGATTTCCTTGCCGTCCGCTTTGCCTTTAAGTTCCGCCATGATTTTGCCCATCACTTTGCCCTTGTCGTTCGGGCCGTGGGCGCCGACTTCAGCAAAGATCCTCTGGGCTACCGCTGCGATTTCCTCGCGGCTAAGCTGAACCTGGGGTGCGTAGGCTAATAAAATGGCCAGTTCCGCTTCTTCCTGGGCGACCAGGTCGGGACGGTTGCCTTTTTTATAGGCGTCGATGCTGTCCCGGCGCTGTAAAATTTCCTTCGCGAAAATAGCCAGAATGTCTGCGTCGGTAAATTCAGCCTGCTGCCCTATTTCAGCGATTTGAGCCGCCGACAGTTCTTTCTCCGGATGTCCTTCCAGCACGCCGAGATCCGTAATTCCCGCTTTTTTGTAAGCGGCCGTTACCAGTTTGGCTTTTTTGGCCATTTCGGCATTTTTATAGGCCGAAATCACCATCCGGACGGTGCCGAGTTTAACCTTGTCGCCGTCCCGCAATGCCTGTTTCAGGTCTTCATTTAATTTAACTTTTAAAGGCGCTTCCATTTTATTTCACCCTCAGGACTAAACGCGTTTCTTCGCTACCCTCGTACTCTTGCGTCGTTTTGCGGCAGCTTTGCGTTTGCGTTTAATGCTTTTTTTCTCAAAGTACTCACGATGGCGCACTTCACTCAGGACGCCGTCCTGTTGTACTTTACGGGTAAACCGGCGCAGCAAACTTTCAAAGCTCTCATTGCCGCCCGCTACCACATTGGTCACACACTTCACCCCCTTTTGGTCTCAATTACAGTTGTGTGACTGCAGACTTTTTAATTGTATGACGGTAAGATATAGCATGTCAAGAAAGCTGAAACAGCTCCGGTGTGTAAGTTTGAAATGACCCGATTAATTGAAATATGTATCGTTTCCGGTTTGGATTTTTATCTTACTTTTTCTTCCTGAAACGCATAAACCATATCAGGCAAAACACCGCGAGTATCATATCCACCGAGCAGATTATTACAAAAATAACCGTACTATTCATTGTCATTCCTAAAATTGCAATTGACCTATACTACAACTAATATTGTAATTTATTCAATTGCGGCTATTCGAATTTTGGACGAGTAGGCGGTAGAATTGAATTTCTATGTCGTTTTCCCTATACTTATCTCGTGAAAAAGTCCATGAAAAACAAAATCAAGGCAATCCTTTTTGATGTGGACGAGACACTGTTCGACCGGGTTCTGGCGCAGCAGGCCATCCTGGAACTGATTGTAAAGCAGATGCCGCAAGTTTTTGACGGTTATGACCCGGAGCGCGTGCTGGCCGCCTTTTTGAAATCCGATCAAATTTACACCGATCTGTTTAACAACGGTGCACCTTCCGAAGGTTCCCGCGACCGGCGCAGCAAATTGTTTCTGCAGTTGCTCGGCATCGATGAAAAATATACCGCCAAAATAACTGAGTTGTACGTAAAAGATTACCCCGGTGTAAAAGCGCATGTTGACGGCGCGGTTCCGGTAATAAAGAAATTGAGCCGGAAATATCAGCTTGGAGTCGTTTCGAACGGCTTTACCGATGTGCAGTACCGCAAACTGGAAGCGATGGGGTTGCGGGATTTATTTTCCTGCATTGTCCTGTCGGAGGAATTCGGCATCCGAAAGCCCAATCCCGGGATTTTTCATCAGGCCGCGTTACTGCTGCATATGCAGCCGCAAGAGTGCTTATATGTCGGGGATTCTTACACCAATGACGTTATCGGCGCAAAAAATGCCGGCATGCATGTTTGCTGGTTTAATCGCGATTCACAACAAATACCGGATGAAAAAATAAAGCCGGATTTTGTCATCACGAAATTTGAAGAACTGCCGGGATTACTGGAGAAATAAGCTCCTTTAATTAGTTCTTATTTCTTCTCTCGTTTTAAAATTTCCCGTGCGGCAATCACGCCTGACGCCGATGCCTGTATCAACCCACGGCTGACTCCCGCCCCGTCCCCCGCCGCGAAGATATTGCCGATTTCCGTTTCCATGTTCGGGGTTAATTTCAGCCGGCCGGAATAAAATTTCACTTCCACGCCGTACAGCAGCGTCTGCGAGGATGCCACGCCGGGCGCCAGTTTATCCATCGCGTGCAGCATATCGATGATGCCGGTCAGGTGCCGGTACGGCAGCACAAAACTGAGGTCGCCTGCTACCGCATTGGTCGTTGTGGGACGCACCAGGCCGCGCTCAATCCGGGCGGCAGTGGAACGCTGGCCGTGCATTAAATCGCCGAAGCGTTGCACCAGCACCCCGTCGCTGAGGATATTCGCCAGACGGGCAATATATTTACCGTAGGCAATCGGTTCGTGGAATGGTTTGGTAAAAGTGGTGCTCGCCAGAATCGCGAAATTCGTATTATCCGTTTTACTGTCCGCGTAGCTGTGGCCGTTGACCGTAAGCACCGGGTCGGACCCGCCGGTCGATTCCATGATAACTTCCCCGGCCGGGCACATGCAGAAAGTGCGGATGCGGTCGTCAAAATGCGGCGAAATGAACTCCAGTTTGGCTTCATACAGGGCGCCGCTCAATTCCGCCATCACGGCATTCGGCACCTCCACTCTGACCCCGATATCGATGGGATTAATTGAGGTGGTCATTTTCAAACGGCCGGCTTCCCGCATCAGCCATTCGGCGCCTTCTCTGCCCGGCGATAGAATCAGGTATCGGCAGTGGTAGTGCTCTCCTTTTTCGGTGATGATGCCGGTGATTTGACTGTTTTCTATGACAATTTCCGCAACGGCGGAATTAACCTCAATCGTAATCCGAAAGGCCAGGTAATCGCGCATTGCTTTCAGTACCTGCTGGGAGTGTTCCGTGCCCATGTGCCTAATAGGCACGGGCACGAGGCTTAGTTCCGCTAAAGCCGCGCGGTGCACCAGTTTGGAAACTTCGTCGCCGGTGCCGTAGATTTTTTCCGGCGCGCCAAAACGCAGATAAACGCCGTCCACATATTGAATCAGCGTCTCCGTGGCTTTTTCGCCGATGTATTCCCGAAGGTGGCCCCCGACCTGAGAAGACAACGTTAATTTTCCGTCGCTGAATGCGCCGGCGCCGCCCAGTCCGCAGACCACGTTGCACGGCGCGCAGGATATGCATGAATTAGTTTGGTTGCGGGACGGGCATTGACGCTTATCGATGTCCCGGCCCTTTTCCAGTAATAGGACGCTCAAAGAGGATGCTTGCGCGATTTCCAGCGCGGCAAAGATGCCGGCCGGCCCGCCCCCGACAATGATGACATCGTATTGCTTTGTCATGTTCTCACCCACCGCCATTGTATATCCGGCACGAACAAGTTTCAACCACGGAAGAATCGTTCAGATTCCGAAAACTCTGGATTGTCAGGTCAAGCCTGACAACGACAATGAAAGGATAATAGCTTCAAGCTTTGCTTGAAGCTATTATCCTGGGTTTGTCATTCCCGACCTGATCGGGAATCCATATAAATAATTTCTGATGATTATTTTCGGACATTCCTTACAGAGATGGGGCGTTGTGGTTAAATTAACTTAGTAAAAAAGATGATTATTGCGTATATCAATCAGCTAGGTTTTTCTTCCGATTAATATAATAACCAATCATTTTGCCGGCGGCATTTGCGGCGCGCACCGCAGTGGGATAAAACGGGACTTCCATCCCGATTAATTTGTTTTTTAAATCGCGGTAAAGTTCACTGCTGGCGATGTCCGTGCCCGCCGCATTCCGCCCCCAGTCGAGGAGAACCACCAGCAGCGGCTTTTTCTTCAAATCATTCCAGGGGAATTCATTCAGCAGCACATCGCTGGATACCACCCCACGGTTTCGCTGCGGGTCGATGAAAATAATATTCAGGTCGAAATTGGGATTATTCACCATCATTTTCGTGATATAAGAGGGAATCAGTTCAACCGGGGCGATGGAAAAATCGACCGGATTGGTCACCCAGTCCCATATCGGGTTGCCCGCTTTTTTCAATTCCTGCCTGATTTCGTCCGGTAATGGAATTACATTCAGGCCCGCTTCTTCGCAAAGGTCCGCCGCCATCACGCTCCAGCCGCCTCCGCCGCCGGCAATCCCGACATGATTGCCGTAAACCGCCGGCAGGAAATACAAAGCCACGGCGACATCCAGCAGTTCCTCGATGTGCGCCACGCTGACCGCGCCCGTTTGTTCCATCGCGGTATTCCAGACCGTCATCGAACCGGCCAATGAAGCAGTGTGCGAGGCGGTGGCTCGGGTGCCGGATTTACCTCTGCCGCCTTTAAGGATAAGAACCGGTTTCTTGAGGGCGGTTTTACGCAATACCTCCAGGAACCTCTTGCCGTCGCGGACCCCTTCGATGTAAATCATGATTATTTTTGTTGCGGCGTCTTCCCCGAAGTACTCCAGGTAATCGCATTCATTAAAATCCAAGGCATTGCCGTAACTGACCGCTTTACTGAAATGCATGCCCCTGACTTCAGCCGACTCGATAATTTCATATGCCGCCGAGCCGCTTTGAGAAAGAAAACCGATTGCCCCGGGCTGATTGGACATGGTCGTTGTCCAGGACATTCCCCAGCCTGGATAATAGACACCCATGCAATTCGGTCCGATCAGGCGGATACCGGCGTTTCGGCATCTGCGCAGGACTTCATGTTCCAGTTCAATCGCGTCTGTCCGCCCGGTTTCGCTGAAACGGGCTGTATAGAAATGGATGCATTTGACGCTCTTCCCCGCGCAGTCATCGATCAAGCTGAGTACCATGTTTGCCGGAATTGTAGAAATCACAAAATCGACATTTTCCGGAATTTCACGCACGCTGGGATAGCATTTGAGGCCGAAGACTTCCTGGTGCTGAGGATGAACGGGGTAGATTTTCCCTTTAAAACCCAATTTCAGCATTGCTGAAACGTAGCGTCCGCCCGCGCTGGTTTCGGAAGCGCCGACGACCGCAATCGATTCCGGCTGCAAAATTTTTCCCAACGGGTGAGGCGACATCGATTATCCTCCTGAAATAAGGCAAAAAAGCGTTTTATTACACGCGGTTTTTTGTTTTTGCTTGCCGGATACTAAATAAAACCTGGTGAAGTAGCATTTTTATCATACACACTTTCTGCGTTCTGCCGCAAGAAAGACGGTCAAACGGCTACATCGGTTATACTAAATTATACAGGCGGTTTGTGCTACCAAAATTTCCTACAAAAGTGTAGTATTTGATTAAACTATGAAAATTGTGATGTCTGTCGCCCGTTTCCTCTTCATTATCTGCCTGCCGTGCCTGTTATTAACGGCGGCCATCGCTGGCGCGGTAAACAGCAGTTGGCTTTATACGCACGGCTTTGAAAAATTCAATGTCCGGCAGAGCCTGGCGGATAACGGTTATTATCTCACACAAGCGGACATGTCCAATATCGCCCGGGGATTCATCCGTTACTGGGATTCGAATGAGCAATATATTAGCCTTACGGTGCAGCAGCAGGGCGTATCTGTCGCCTTATTCAATAAAGATGAAATCCTGCACTTCCGGGATGTTAAAAACCTTTTCCGGTTCGATTATGCTGTTTTACTGGGGACTTTTCTTTATTGCCTGATTTTCGGCTTGGTGAGCATTTATTGGGACAAACTCAGAAACCGCAGAAAACTGGCCGTTGCCACCATCTGGAGCGGCGCCATCACTCTGATACTGATGCTGCTGCTGGGCATCGGAACGATATTGAACTTCGATAAATTGTTTTTATATTTTCACCAGCTGGTTTTTACCAATAATTTCTGGTCGGTTAAGGGCAACATGTTATTGCTGTTCCCGGACGGTTTCTGGTACGATACCATGACCTGTCTGCTCATCTCGATTGCCGCGGCGACGCTCATACTCGTCGGTCTATCCTGGTATTATCTGGAAAGACACAAAGAAAAAAATCCGTTACTCAAGCCCTAACCGGCGCAGGCGGTTCACCGCTTCGTTCTTTTCATTGATGCCCAATAAACTCCTGTTTACCGCTTTTGCCAGGTATTCGATGGATTTGTCATATGTCTCACGGTCGACCGGATAAGGAAACCCGTCTTTGCCGCCGTGTGCAAAACTGTAGCGGGCCGGGTCGCGGTAACTCGGCGCCACGCCGTAGACCAGTTCGGAAATCAGGCTCAACGCGCGCAAAGTCTTCGCCCCGACGCCGGGTAAACCCAGCAGCCGCTCAAAGTCTTCCGGCTGCCGTTCATAAACGCTGAGCAGGATTTTGTTCAAACTGTCCGGGTGGATGTCACTGACATCGATGGGATGGTGCGCAGGCAAACTCAACGTGGTGATTTTCTTTAGTTCGGACAGTAATTTATCCGGGTTAGTTTCGTTGGCGATGTCGGTGATGGTGGCCCGTGCGGAATCACTTTCGCCTGCCACCAGGTTCAATGCTGCGCCGCGCGCTTCTGAAAGAATGGCCGAATGCGGCTCGTTGACGAAATCGGTGACGGATTNNTAGCGGCGCGCGTATTTGGTGTTATCGTTCATGCCCTGCTGAATCACGGCCCAGGAACCGCGCCGGGTGAATATGAAAGTGTGGTGATAAAGCTGATAGCCGTCTTGTATGGCATTATTATCGACTTTGGCGGACATCCGACTGGCGTAGACAAGCGGCTCGGGGTTCAGTGAAAGTTTTCCCGACCATTCCTCGATTTCAGCCGGTGTTTTGCGGGACGTCCTGCCCTTTCCGCCGGCTACAAACAGCCCCAGGTCTTTTTCCATCCCTTTAACGCCTTCTTTCAGGGCGCCGCAGAGTGTGGTGGTCACGCCGCTGGAATGCCAGTCAAAACCCAGCACACAGCCGAAAGCCTGGAACCAATATGGATGGGAGAGCCTTTGCAGCATTTCATCGGGGCCGAAATCGGAAACGATGACAATCGTGATTTCCCGGGCTAATTTGACCATGCGCTCGAAAAGCCAGGGCGGCGCTTTCCCGCCGTGGAGAGGGAGATTGGCAATACCTGTATGTCGGGCACCGTTCGGCATTGTCATAGTTTTAACTTATCAGCCGCCGCAGGAACTGCAGCTGCCGCCGCCGCAGCCGGCACATCCGCCGCCACCGGCAATCGGGGCTGTGACCCTGGATTCGTTACCGGAACGGCAGCAAAAACTGGATAAAGCCCTGCCGGCCTGGTGTTTGCATTTCGGACATTCCGCCGATTCGCCGCACCTGCTGATAGGGCGTATTAACTCGAATTTGGTTTTGCAGTCCGGGCAAATATATTCATAAATCGGCATTTTTGTTCTCCACCTCTAGTTTAATCATTCGGCGGAATCGCGTCAACCCTAGCTGGACAAGCGGATTGAGTTTTTTCTGGTCGGTTTTTGTGAGTTAGGAACCGGGATCAATGTCAATGCTATGGTTTACTCTAAAAGAATATTCGTGTTAAGCAGGAATTGAGTTACAAAGTCCCTGAGCAAGGCCTGAGTTACAAGGTCCCTGAACGAAGTGAACGGGAGAGGGGCGCAGCCCCTCTAACTCATCTCCTCCCTCGCTTGAGTCCGCAGGCGAAATACTTTCGCTACTAAAGCGAAATGTACAGGAGAGGGAGACAGAGGGTGAGGTCTTTCTTAGTATAAATAAAGTTGACTCTGAAATAATAAATTACTTTGAGAACCCTAGTCGCCCAGGAAAAAATAACATAGAAACCTTAATTGAATTAATTCCTGTATCGCGTCAACCTTCCCAAACCACCTTTCCGCCGATTACGGTCATCTGCACCTTGATGTCTTTTATTTCTTCGCCGGCTGTCGTAGTGGGGTTGCGGCTCAATAAAACCATGTCCGCCAGTTTGCCGGGCGAAATGGAACCTTTGATGTTCTCTTCATGCGATGCATAGGCGGCGTTCAGGGTATACATTTTTATCACTTCGGCGGCGGTAAGTTTTTCGGCGGGATTCAAGATTTGGCCGGAAGAGGTTAACCGGGTCACCGCGCCGTAAATCCCTATGATGGGGCTGTTGGGGACAATCGGGGAATCAGAACCGGCGCCAACCGTTAAACCGCTTTTCACCATTGTCCCGGTCCGGTAAAGCCAGGGGCTAACATTTTTCTCAATGGTGGCCAAATATCTGTCCCCGCTGAAATAAGTAAATGAAGGGTGGGTCGCAACCACCGCCTGGAGTTTTTTCAGCCGGTCCATCAACGGCGGCGGGCATTCGGAGCAGTGTTCGATGCGGTGCCGCCTGGTGCCATAATCAGGCGTAACTGACTGCAAGTATTCGTAAGCGCAAATAATTGCATCTACCATTTGAGTCTGGACACCGTGAATCGCCAGTTGAAAACCGGCCCGGTGGATTTGTAGTACCAGGTCGTTTAATTCCTCCGGGGAAGGGTGCATTTTATCGGCAATTAAAGTCGGGACAATTTTCACCGCACCAATCCGCAAGTTTTCATCACCGGCGCCAAATCCCAGTCCGGCATTTTGGAATTCTTTTATCGTTTCAAGGCCGGTCATCATGTAAACCCGGCTTTGCAGCAATTCGTTCTCTTTAAACCTTTGATAATGCCGCCATCTGTTCAGGTTGTTGACATAAGTAGCNNACATGTTCCCGGAGATAACCTACCATTTCCGCCAGGAAACCGTTTGGCTCTCCGCCTCTGGTCACGTCCCTGTCTATCATCGTCCCTGGCAATTCCGAAGTCTCGATGGTGATCCCGGCCAACGCCAGCGCTTTGCTGTTCAGCACACAGCCATGCAATGAACGGTGGGTCAGCATTACCGGATTATCCGGCGCAACTTCATCAATTTCCCAGCGGGTTGGATGGCGCTTTTCCGCCAGGTAGAATTCATTATAATCGGTACCGGTAATCCACTCTCCGGGCGGCGTTTGTACCGCCTTCGTTTTTACTGCCGTCTGAATATCCCGGATGGATTTAATCCCTGGCCCCCCGAGGTCAATAGAGGTCAGCTTCCGTAAAAAGGAAAAAATGTGGCAATGGGCGTCATTGAAACCCGGCAGCAGTGTTTTTCCTTCACAATTTACGATTTTTGTATCCGGTCCGGTGAAATCGTTTAGAAAATCTTTAGAACCGGTAAAAATGATTTTATCGCCCTTTGCAGCGACAAAATCCGCCTTGGAACGACCGGCATCGACGGTGATCACGTCGGCATTTTTGAATATAAGATCGGCGGTCGGCATCAGAATCCTTTAGGTGACTTATTCAAATACAAAGTATACTCTCGCAAACCTATTACGACAACGCTGCTATTGTAAAAAATACAATGCCGCTAAATCAACTATAGCGAGTCCGAAACCCAATGGAAAAATATTTTTGAAAAGAACTCATGAAACGAACATTTGTACCAAAAAAGTATTGTTTTTTCGTAATAGTTCATGTTATCATTATGTAAGACGAATATGACCAGCGGAGAAAGAACTAAGGCACTCGAGCTAGCCATCAGCCAGATAGAAAAAAGGTTTGGCAAAGGCTCAATTATGAAGCTGGGGGAATCGACCACCGTGGCAGCCGCGGGGATCATCCCTACCGGCTCTATTTCATTGGACATCGCTCTCGGCATCGGGGGCATACCCCGGGGACGCATCATCGAAATTTTCGGACCTGAATCCACCGGTAAAACCACACTGGCCCTGCACATTATCGCAGAGGCGCAGAAAAAGGGCGGAGTCGCCGCTTATATTGATGTTGAACATGCTCTTGACCCCGTTTATTCAGGGCACCTCGGCGTCAATATCGACGACATGCTCATTTCCCAACCCGATACCGGTGAACAGGCGCTGGAGATTTGCGAAGCTTTAGTCCGAAGTGGAGCTGTGGATGTTATTGTGGTAGATAGCGTGGCCGCTCTTGTACCCCGCGCTGAAATTGAGGGAGAGATGGGGGACAGTCAGGTTGCTTTGCAGGCACGGCTGATGTCTCAGGCTCTCAGAAAATTGGCAGTGGCGATTGGCCGTTCCGGAACAGCAGTGATTTTTATCAACCAGTTAAGAGAGAAGGTCGGTATCGTTTTCGGTAATCCTGAGGTAACGCCCGGCGGCAGGGCCCTGAAATTTTACAGCTCCGTTAGAATTGACTTACGGCGCAGTGAAACTATCAAGCAGGGTGAGGTCGCGGTTGGCAATCGCGTGAAAGCCAGAATTGTTAAGAACAAAGTTGCCGCGCCTTTCAGGACAGCTGAATTCGATATTATGTTCGACCACGGGATTAGCCGTGAAGGCGACCTTATCGATTTAGGGGTTGAGCTCGGGCTGATTAAGAAATCCGGTGCTTTTTTCTCCTGGGGTGATACTCGTCTGGGACAGGGAAGGGAGAACGCAAAAACTTTCCTGGTCCAAAAACCCGAGATTGCCAAGGAAATAGAGCAGCAGGTTCGAGCCTCAGCCTTACCGAGCTCGCAAGAAGCTCCCAAAGAAAAATGATTTCTTAATATAAAATCATATCGATACTGGCAAATGTTGAAATAGAAGCTGAGGTCTAGACCTCAGCTTTTGTGTTTTATCCGGGTAAATTAAATGGGCAAGATTACGGCGCTAAAAACGAATAAGCGAACAGACCAGCAGGTAAACATGTTTCTGGATGGTAAGTTTGCCGTGAAATTAGATTCGGAATTAGCCGTAAAAAAAGGATTGAAAGTCGGGGAAGAGATTTCTGACGACCGGATAAAAGAGTTGACTGAAGACACTGAGTTGGCGCGGGGGTTGAACATCGCCTACCTGTTCCTCAGTTACCGGCCTCGCAGCGAGGCAGAGATGAAAGACAGGCTGCGCCGCCGTGGATATGAAGATTCAAAAATTGAAATAATAATAAATAAATTAAAGGAGCAAAATTTACTGGATGATACTGCCTTCGCTCGGTTCTGGAAAGAAAACAGGGATACATTCCGCCCGCGTAGTAAAAGATTAACCGGGTTGGAGCTGAAAAAAAAGGGAGTGGCCGACGAAATCATCAAAGAAGTCACCGATGATTCCAACGATATGCAATCCGCTTATCAGGCCGCTCTGCGCAAATCTCAACACCTGGCAAATCAGGATTACGAGGTTTTCCGCCGCCGCCTGGGTGATTATCTTCAGCAGCGCGGCTTCGGCTACACGGTAATAAATCAAACCGTGAAAATACTCTGGCAGGAAATGAAGGAACCGGGTGGTATTAATGATTAATTTAAAGGCAGTTTACCGGAAAAGTGGGGTGTAAATATGTCAAATGTATTAACAGCCATCTTATTAGTTGCCGTACTGATCATCGGGGTTGTTTTAGGCGGTGCAATCATTTTCTTCAACCGCAATATTGCGGTCAACCGTCTGCTTCGTGTTACCCAACGGAAAGTAAACCGGACAATAATTGAATCCCGGGAAGAAGCGAAAAAAATTGTCGAACAGGGAAAAGTAGATGCGGAAAAAGTCAGGGCGACCGCAGATGCCGAGTACAAGGAACGCCGCTTGGAATTACAGCGGCAGGAGAACCGTCTTCTTTCCAAGACCGAAAACCTGGAGCATAAGCTGGAAGGCATCGGGCAGCGGGAACGGGCCTTAGCCAACCGGGAGAAATCCTTAGACAATTTACAGGCGCAGATTGAAGAAGCCAAAGGTAAAGAATTAAAACAGCTGGAAATTATCTCCGGCATGTCTATCGACCAGGCTAAAGAGATGCTGCTGCAGAGTATTGAATCTGAGATGAAAGGTGAAGCCGGCCGCCGGCTGCACGAATGGGAAATAAAAATCAAAGCTGAAGCTGACCTCAGGTCTCAGGAAATCCTGGCACAAACCATCCAGCGCAGCGCTTCTGAAATAGTTTCCGAGACGACCGCGACCAGCGTGCCGATCCCAAGTGATGAGATGAAAGGCAGACTGATTGGACGGGAGGGCCGCAATATCCGCGCTTTGGAACAGGCAACCGGTGTTGACCTGATTGTGGATGATACTCCTGAAGCCGTAACATTATCCAGTTTCGACCCGGTGCGCCGGGAAGTTGCCCGCATCGCGCTGACCAAACTCATTCTGGACGGCCGTATACACCCGGCACGCATCGAAGAAGTAGTTAAAAAGGCCGAGGAAGAAGTCAATGCCAGCATTCAGACCGCCGGCGAGCAAGCCGCTTATCAGGTTGGGGTGCAGGGCCTGCGTCCCGAACTTATTAGATTACTCGGGCGACTAAAGTACCGCACCAGTTACGGACAGAGTGTACTGCATCACAGTATCGAAGTCGCGTTTATGGCGCAAATGATTGCCTCCGAACTGGGAGCAAATCCGATGATTGCGAAAAAGGCCGGGTTGCTCCACGATATCGGCAAAGCGGTTGACCGCGAGGTAGAAGGTACGCATGCCGCCATCGGCGCCGACCTGGTGAAACAATGGGAAAAATCACCCGAGGTGGTCATGGGTATCGCCGAGCATCATTTCGAAACGCCCAATACCAGCACCTGGGGTTATATCGTTTCCGCCGCCGATGCCATCAGCAGCGCGCGGCCGGGAGCCAGAAGAGAATCTCTGGACAGTTATCTGAAACGGCTCAAATCGCTTGAAGATATTGCCAACAGTTTCAAAGGTGTTGAAAAATCGTTTGCTATTCAGGCCGGCCGTGAGGTCAGGATCCTGGTTAAGCCCGAAGAAATTGACGACCTGGGCGCAATGAGATTGGCCCGTGATATCGTGAAAAAGATCGAAGAGGGGATGGAATATCCCGGCCAGATTAAAGTTACGGTGGTCAGAGAAACTCGAGCGGTTGATTTCGCGAAATAGTAAACGGGAGCAGGGGAACAAATGCTGATACTCGCAATCGGAGACGTCATCGGCAAACCGGGACGNNCAGGCTCTCAATACTTTTTTGCCTCAAATCCGGCAGGAATATGGCGTCGACCTGACGATTGTTAATGCCGAGAACAGTGCGCACGGCATCGGTGTTACGCCGGAAACGGCGGAGGAATTATTCCGGGCGGGAGCCGATGTTTTAACTTCGGGGAATCATGTCTGGGCGCATAAAACCATCCTGCCCTGTCTGGACAGTGAAATGCCGCTGGTCAGGCCGCTGAACTATCCGCCGGGTGTCCCCGGTAAAGGTTATCTCGTGAAAAAGGGCGTGCTGGTGGTGAACCTCATCGGGCGGACTTTTATGGATAATTACGACTGTCCCTTCCGCGCGATGGACGCGCTGCTGGCGCAATTAACTGATAAACCACTGGTTATTATCGTGGATTTTCACGCCGAAGCCACTTCTGAAAAAATGGCGCTGGGACGCTATCTCGATGGGCGGGTCAGCGCGGTGCTGGGCACCCATACTCATGTCGGCACTATCGATGCCCGGATACTGTCCGGCGGCACCGCCTACGTCACCGACATCGGTTTAACCGGCCCGATTGAATCTATCATCGGCGATGACCCGGAAAATGTGCTCAAACGTTTCCTGACTCAATTACCGTACCGGTTATCTGTCGGCGCCGGGAAAAGCGTGGTCAACGCCATATTGGTCCGGATTGACGACCAAACCGGAAAAGCTGTCAGTATCCAACGTATCCAGAGGGAAACAGAGTGAAGGCGAAAGCTGACCTTCATATCCACTCAAACGCCTCAGACGGCCGTTACAGCCCCGCCGAAATAGTGAAGATGGCGGCCGCTGCCGGGTTGACCGTCATGGCTCTTACCGACCACGATACCGTTGCCGGGTTGGCTCCGGCACTGGATGCAGCCGGGGAATTTCCCTCGCTGAGATTAATTCCGGGCGTGGAAATCAGTACCGATACTACCGGCGGCGAAGTCCATGTGTTAGGATATTTTATAGACTATACCGATCCGCAATTTAAATCCAGCCTGGAGCGGATGCGTAATTCGCGGGCAATCAGAACGGAAAAAATGGTATCTAAACTGAAAGAACTTGGCTGTGATGTCGAGTTGGAAAGGGTCCGGGAAATCGCCGGAAGCGGCTCTCTCGGCCGGGCTCATGTTGCCCAGGCCCTGCAGGAAAAAGGATATACAGCTTCTTTCAAAGAAGCTTTCTCAAAGTATATCGGGCGGGATTGTCCGGCTTACGTCGCCCGTGAAAAATTGACTCCGGCCGAAGCAGTGCAATTGATCGCGGAAGTCCGCGGTTTGCCGGTGCTGGCACACCCTTTTACCACCACGAACCCGGAAAAGATGGTCATGGAATTAAAACCGCACGGTCTGGTGGGGATGGAAGTCTATTATGCCGGTTACCTCCCTGCGGAAACAAACAATTTACTCAACCTCGCGCAAAAATACGATCTTATCCCCACCGGCGGCACGGACTACCACGGTATTGACTCCGCTTCGGAAATCACGCTTGGCGGAACCGATATTCCGATGCGTTTTGTTGACAAATTAATTGCGCTGGCAGAACAAAGAGGGTTAAAAACTTCTTAGTGTAAAGTTGGAGAACGAATGGAACTTAAATTTATCTTGCTAGCGATTGGCGCTTATCTGTTAGGCTCTGTCCCGGCTGCTTATCTGGCAATTAAATGGTCGCGCGGGACGGACATCCGCAAAGTCGGCACCGGCAAAGTTGGCGCTTCTAATGTGCTGAATGCCGGCCCTAAGTGGTTGACTATTCCCGTCGCCGTCTTTGATATCGGGAAAGGGGTACTGGTTGTTTTTATTGCCAAACTAATGCACCTGGAGCCGCTTTACCAGGCATTAGTCGGCGTATGTGCTGTTCTCGGACATGACTGGTCTATTTATCTGAAATTTAAAAGCGGCGGACGCGGCGTTTTTGTAACGCTGGGTGTCATCACTATGCTCTCCTGGAAACTGGGGCTTATTGCGCTGGTTGGCCCTTATCTATTATTCGCGCCTTTTAAACAGGTAGCGCTGGGCGTAGTTGCTGTTTATGTTACTTTTCCGTTCCTCGCTTATTTTTTCCCCGGTACGTTTGGAGTGGAGCAAAAAGTAGCGATCGCCATCGGTCTGGCAATTCTGAGTACCGTCGGGTTGTTCGTCAGAATCATCGGCCGGCGCACGGAGTTAAGTAAAAACATGCCCATGCATAAAGTGATTTTCTATCGGCTGCTGTTTGACCGTGATATTGCCGATCGTAAATTATGGAACAGCCGCGCGATAGCAGATCAGGGCTAGAAGTTTGAAAAAGGAGTTAGCCGCAGTATGCTTCATGACCTGATCACCAACTGGGTATTAATAATCGCGCTGTGCGCCTGGATGGTAGCCCAGTTAGTGAAATTACTGGTGGCCCTGGCACGGGGGAAAGGGCTCGACCTGAGTTTCTTTATCTCCAGCGGCGGCATGCCCAGCGCCCATTCGGCGATGGTATGTGCTCTGGCGACCGCGATTGCGATAAAGGATGGATTCGGTTCGGCCTATTTTGCCATTGCCGTGATTTTAGCACTGGTGGTTACTTACGATGCCGCCGGAGTCCGCCAATCAGTCGGGCAGCAATCGGTGGTATTGAATCGAATCATATTGGAACTGAAGAGAAAAGAGCCCATGATTAAGATCGAAGCCGACTTGCGGGAACTGATGGGACACACTCCTTTCGAAGTTTATATTGGCGCCGCTTTGGGTATTGGTGTGGCCTGGTTATGGCTTTTTCTGGCCGGTTTAAAATTTTAATTATTTGCTAAAAATTCCATATATTTCAGATATTTTACAAAGAATTTACATATCCGATTAAGTCCATAAGCAATAATTATTGATATTTCTGACACTTTTCTTGATTCATACCTGATACTAATTACAGTGAAAGATGCCTCTAGTTATTACCCCTTATTGTCCCTTTTGAAAAATCTTTTGCGTTAGGGTACAATATCTCTAGTACCAAAGTAGTACTAAAGTAATGGTACTAGAAAATAAATATATTGGTGGTGAACGTAAATGAAGGAAATATTTGATCATCAGGACATTCAACACAGAGTTTGGATCAACTGGTACCATACCGGCGGTTTAGTTACGCGGTATGCTGACAGCGGCCTGATCAAAATGAGGGGCCTGTCATATCAGCAATTCCTGGTTTTGATTGTCATGAAAAAACTGGGCGACAATGCCAACGCAACCGAAATGGCAAAATTACTGGACAAGAATACCAATACCCTCAGCACGATTCTCGACCGCATGGAAGAGAAAGGCCTGGTCAAGAAGATCCGCGATACTACCGACCGCCGTCTGGTCTGGGCAGTCATGACTCCCAAGGGAAAAGAAAAATTGTCCGTTTCCACCAAGGGCAGCCTGGTCTTATTTGAAAAATTGACTTCCTGCTTCACCAAAGAAGAAATGGCTAAATTCGATACTTTACTCGACAAACTGATGAAACATGCCGACAAATTAGTCAACCCCAAGAAAGTCCCCAAGAAACGTAAATCATACCGCGATCAAGAATAAGAAATCAGCCACACAGTCAACCATAGATACCCTGCTTGATTTATCAGGCAGGGTATCCTGTTTTCTGGGGTCGTGATGATGTTGCTGTCTGCGAATGCCTAAGCAGCGCGTAGGATTTGTCTAGGCAAATTAAAAAAAGGACTTGAAACGTCAAAAAAGTGCCTTANNCAGGAAGTAACGATCGCGGAAGCGGCCAGGTGCTTAGGCATGTCCATCGACAGCATACGCAGGCGCATTGCCAAGGGCGAATTAAATGCCCATAAGGTGCCCTCACCGCATGGGGAAATATATATGGTGGAAATCCCGGAAGATGCCCTGCCGGTGCCGGAAACAAATAATGAAGAGAAGATTGACAGCACCGCCACTATCGATGCGATGCTGAAGACAATATCCGTGCTGGAAAACGAACTGGATGCCCGCCGCCGCGAGGTCCAGGAATTGCATGTGCTTTTACAGCAGGCTCAAAAACAATTGCCGCCCGGTAAAACCGAGAATAAATCCGCCGAAGCTCCTCAGAAAATCGCCTGGTGGAAAAAACTCTTCAGCTCCCCTGAAAAAGCCAAAGCATAATATTTCGTCTATCGATGTAATAAAGCTGACAGCCGAAAGGTAATGGCTGTCAGCTTTTTATTTAAGCTTCTCTTTTAAAACCTTGAGGTTCTGCACGTCTTCTTTGTTGTATTTCAGCAGGACGTTCAGCGCGTCCAGGTCGAAGGTTTCAACATAACGCCACCACAACCGCACCGCTTCCAGCCCGTCAATCCCCACGGATTCCCGGCCGATGTCCAACTGGCGTTCCACTGATTTCAACCCGCCGCGTAAATTGTTTTTCCAGCAGTCGTACATCAGGTCGCGGTGGGAGAATATCTCTTCCAGGTCTACGCCCAGTTTATGGTGGATGAAAGGCAGGTCGAAGCGGTGGCCGTTATAGGTGTGGATGACCTGTACGCCGTTCAGGGCCTCCAGCAGGCTGTCCGCGTCAATATCCCGCCCCACCAGTTGGACGAAAGTCTCTTCGTCCCCTTTGCAGATGTGGATGCCGATGATGGTGATTTCGCTGCCGGAAGGGGACAGCCCCGTCGTCTCGATATCCAGATAAGCCTCGCAAACCGAAGGCATGTTGGTTTCTTTTTTCATGATATTACCTGCAAGTATTATACAACAGTAGCCTTATAGAACGTCTGTTACTAAAATTTATTTGACTCGTGGAAAAATCCTTCTGTATCTCCCTTTCCCGAAAAGGAGAGTGCTCCTTAGAAATCTGTATCAAATCCTTGCCTAAAATGCTCTTTTTAGAGTAAACTTGAGGCAAAGTGCAGGCGAAATATTTACTGATAAAGAACGATGCACTTCTCCCTCTTTCGCGAAAGAGGGATTGAGGAAGATTTAGATAAATCCCTCTTAATCTCCCTTTACGAAAGGGAGAAAATAAATTTGAAGGAGTTTAAAATTGCAGTACAAACAGATAGGCCGGACCGGCCTCAAAGTTTCCGCCATGAGCATCGGGACGATGTTTTTCGGCAGCCAGGTCAGTGAAGAAGAAGCCATCAAAACGCTGGACTTAGCCTTCGAAAAGGGCATCAACATGTTCGACACGGCGGATGCCTACGTCCTGGGCAAGTCCGAGGAAATTGTCGGGAAAGCCATCAAGAACAAGCGGCAATCGGTGGTTCTGGCGACCAAAATCGGACACCGCGGCGGCCGCGGCCCCAACGATTCCGGCCTGTCACGCGAGCATATTATCCAGGGAGTTGAAGTCAGTCTGAAACGTCTGGGCACGGATTACATCGATATTTATTATGCGCATACCCCGGATTACTCCACCCCTATCGAGGAAACGCTGCGGGCGTTCGACCAGCTGGTGCGGCAGGGGAAAGTGCGCTACGTCGCCTGCTCCAACATCCGCGCCTGGCAACTGACGAAATCGCTCTGGGTCAGCGATAAAAACAACCTCGCCCGCTACGACTGCATCCAGTCGGTGTATAACCAGCTGACGCGCGATGTCGAATATGAATTACTGCCCTGTTGCGCCGCCGAGGGTGTCGGCGTGACGGTTTTCAACCCGCTGGCCGCCGGGTTCCTCACCGGCAAATACGACCCCAACCAGCCTCCGCCGGCAGATAACCGCTTCGGACGGGAAAGGACCGGTAAAAGGGAACAGGAACTGTACTGGTCGCCGGCCAATTTCAAGGCGGTGGCGGAACTGAAGAAAATCGCGGAAGCCAACGGCCGCAGCTTGGTGCAATTCTCGCTGGCCTGGATTATCAATAACCCGGTCATAAGTTCGGCAATCGTCGGGGCTTCTTCGGCCAAACAGCTCGAGGATAATGTAAAAGCCGTCGATATCAAGCTTACCGACGAAGAAAAGAAAGCCTGCGACGCCGTCTGGCAGGAACTCCGTCTGCCCCGCGTTTTTTACGGGAGCTAGACAACCCACTCTCCCTTCATCCCTCCCTGAGAGGGAGGGAGAATAAGTAATGAAAGGAGTCTATTCTGTAGGGTCGGGTTTCGAACCTTGAGTATTAAACGAAATACTTTCAACAGCAGTTGAAATGTACGATCGCCCCGCGCACCGGTCAGTTCTTGTGAGTCCAGCCGTAGTGTAACAGAATAAAGCAAGGTGAAGAAATAGCCTCTTCTCTTCTTGAGGTCCGAAGACCGAAATACTTTTGCTTTTTAGAGCAAAATGTACGTGAGAGACTGGAGTGAGGGGTGAAATTATACTGGATTATCGGGTCAAGCCCGATAATGACAATGAAAAGAAAACAGCTTCAAGCTTTGCTTGAAGCTGTTTTTCCCGGTTTGTCATTCCCGACCTGATCGGGAATCCAGATAAATAATTTACCAAGGAGTCTAACATGCAGTACAAAAAAATGGGACGGACCGGCCTCAAAATCTCCGAAATCACTCTCGGCACGATGATTTTCGGGCAGCAGGTGGACGAGGCCGAATCACTGAAAATCATGGATTTGGCCTTCGAAAAAGGCATCAACTCCTTCGACACCGCGGACGGCTACGCCGGCGGCCGCTCGGAGGAAATCGTCGGCAAAGCCCTGAAAAACAAACGTCATGCCGTGGTGCTGGCCTCCAAAGTCTACAGCAAACAGGGCCCCGGCCCCAACGACTCCGGCCTCTCGCGGGAGCACATCCTGCAAGCCGCCGAAAACAGCCTGCGGCGGCTGGGGACGGACTACCTCGATATCTATTACGCCCATCATCCGGACAGCACCACGCCCATCGATGAAACGCTGCGGGCGTTCGATTCCCTGGTGCAGCAGGGCAAGGTGCGCTATGCCGCCTGCTCCAATTACCGCGCCGGGCAGCTGGTGCGGGCGCTGGCTGTCAGCGAACAGCGGAATCTGGCACGGTTCGACTGCATTCAGACGGTATATAATCTCATCACCCGCGATATCGAGACCGAACTCCTGCCGACCTGTGCCGACGAAGGCGTCGGGGTGGTGGTCTATAATCCGCTGGCCGGCGGGCTGCTCACCGGCAAGCATAACGGCACGGCGCCGCCGCCTGCCGATACCCGCTTCGGGCAGAATCCGATTTACCTGGAGCGGTACTGGTCGCCGGTTAATTTCACCGCCGTCGCACACCTCAACAAAATCGCCGCGGCCAACAATCGCAAGCCGGCGCAGTTTGCCCTCGCCTGGGTGCTGGGGAATCCGGGGATTGCTTCCGCCATTGTCGGGGCTTCCTCCGCGGCGCAGCTGGCCGAGAACCTGGGGGCGCTGGACGTCAAACTAAGCCCTGATGAAACGAAAGCCTGCGACGATGTCTGGCTGGAACTCAGGCCGCCCAGATTCTTCTACGGGAGATAGAAAGGGAAAAACAGGAATATGATTTTATTTTACAGGAGTCGGTAACAGAAGCATCTACCAATACCAAATAAGAAAATAAGTAGCATTGTTTAGATTTGTGGGAATACCTTCGCTTTTCGATCGGCCTTATTGACAGACTTATGACTGGAGTGTACAATTCAATCTATTGTGGAATCTAAACCAACAATAAAACCCAGGAAAAATATAGTTACGAAAATCAGCTTAAGCATAATTATTGGCGCCGTAATTTTTGCCAATGCATGGATGGCCGTACAATACCATTTTGACTTTGCAACTTCGAATTCTCTTTCTGGGGTATTAGCTGATGTTAAAGGCATTCCTTCACAACGGACGTATCAAATAGCACACTGGCAACAAAACAGAATATATAGTAAAGAACTAAATCAACCAGTTTTACCAAATTATAACAACAGCGATGATAACGCTCAAATTATTCAAGCAGGTGAAAACACTGCGCCTATTTCTGAAGAAGAATTACCATCCCTGCTTGGAGGTACTATTCTGCCCATAGTCAAAGGTGAATTTCCAAAACCCACAATTCTTTTACCATTTAAGCTTACGAATGGTGAAAAAGTCGAGGTTGAAACTTACTGGACCGACTCTTATAATCCCATCAACCCCGATTTAAGCGGTGAACCCTTAGCTTCGGGGAAAAATTTTATAATTTCTAAAAAAGGTACTGAGATTATAGTTCCAGTAGAAGGGGCTAGCATTTCGACTGGTACGGATATCATACAGAATAAATCCTACGTAACCGACATTGTAATTATTTTTAATGGTCCTGATGGAACAAAATACAATTTAGTCATTACGACTCCAGAAGACGCGAGACAACTAAGTCCAAGTGATCTGATTAAGAATGCAGTTGCAAGTAATAATGGGACTATCGCAGATATTGCAGCTGGTACAATTATTGCGACTACCTCCGACGACAGTGTAAAGGTAAATATGTGGTTGTTTGTTTATCCCCCGCCAGACTATCAAACCAGCCTAACTTGTGGGTTTGATCTCGTAGAAAAAAACGAGAATGGGGAAAATGTCATGGCATTCGTACCCCAAAATACTCCTTGATACAAACTAAATTTACCCAATTTACTAATTTTCCAGCTTGTCCATTTTTCGGGGAGAAGACCATGTTTGACACTCTTATCACTTGAGTGTACAATCCAAGTTATATTTGAATCTCCTCCAGTAAAACCTAAAAGGAAAACCCTTCAGA
This sequence comes from Dehalococcoidia bacterium, assembly GCA_003153955.1. Taxonomy (GTDB): domain Bacteria; phylum Chloroflexota; class Dehalococcoidia; order Dehalococcoidales; family Fen-1064; genus Fen-1064. Next base: position 52,683 of record PMCB01000031.1, read on the forward strand.
CAGTTATCGTCAGTGTGTTAATTGTTGCCGTTGTGCTTTGGGTTGCTGGCGCTATTGCCACTGAATTAACCAACAAAGTCCCTATGACCGGCGAAACAATAAAAACCGACCTCGCCTGGCCCGGGAACCTCGGTAAATCTGTAGTTGAAGATGTACAAAAACTTTTTGAAAACAGATCTGATCCTTTATACGGCTACCCTTATAAAGGAAGCTTAACTGTCGACAATTCAATAACTATTACAAATTTTGATACCATAAAGAACATCTCTCCTCTTCCACCAGCTCCAACCGCAAAACACGATGTCTATCTACTTGAACCGGTTGCAAATCTTGATGTTTCAAATCCGGTTAAATACGGAATGGATCTTGAAGGAAAAGGTATTTCGAGTCCGTTCCAGGAACAATACAAACGAGAGGCAATAGAAAATAATGTTAAGAGTATGTTTCTGTTAAAAAACGTTGCTAAAGACTCTATTATTCTTGCTCCTATTGATGGGATTCTTCGTTATTTTGCCGATAATGTTCCTAATGGAACTATCGGAGGTGCGGAAATCGTTTTTACCGCTCTTGACGGCACAGAGGAAGAGATTAATGTAGCTGGTAATGACATACTTCCCTTTACGCCATTGATAGAGGGAATGACTCCTTTTACCGGTCATAATGCTCCCACTGACGTGGTTTATGTGCAGGTTAAAAGGGGCCAACCGATAATGAAAACCCTTCAGCCCGGTGATATATTAATGATGTCAATGGCTCAACCGGACAAAACAAACTCTTCAATTTTATATCCGACGAATATAAATCTGCTGTCTATCCCTGACCCAAAAACAGGTGTACAGAAAACAGTCATAGTTGCTAATCAATAGTTTTATAAGAAATTCCGTATTGCATTTATTTATGTGATTAGTCCTCTTTTAGATTACGATTCTTCTTTTCAAATCTCACTTTAAAAGCACCACCTGTCCACATATTCATCACAAATTGCTTATTGACGTGAGCTTGCCCCTACAACCCGGAGATTTTTAACAGCCACAGAGCAATCAGAGAAACGCCTGGATCCCGATTGTTATCGGGATGGAATAAAGAAGATGCAGCGGAAATTAGAGGGATTCGTTGATAATTTATTATCATATTGACATAAATCATATTACAAAATATACTATATTCAATCATTCGGTAATTTACTCCATTACATTTTAAGGGAGGGTTACAATTGGAACCGCGAGATGGAAGAAGAGCATTCACCACGACTCAGAAAAAACATATATTATTACAACAGAATTATAAATGTGCAATGTGTTTTAAAAAATTAGATCTTACTATTGTTGAATTTGACCATTCTAAGCCCTGGTCAGAAAGTGGATTGACAATCGTAAAAAATGGAGTTGCTTTGCACCCTGACTGTCATAGACGTAAAACACTCAAGGAAAATTTGAAAAAAGTCGACAAGGTAAGAAAACCCGCTAAACCAAAAATAGAATCCAAAGTATTGACTAAACAGGAATTAAATAGATTTACCGTAACTCAGTTAAAGGATTTAGCGAAGAAGCATAATATCAGATTATCATCAAATGTATACACGTCGCTTCTTTGGGGAACTAAATATACTCCTCCAACAAAACAACAATATGTAAATAAGCTATTCGGAAAAGTTTTTAATACAGAATTAAAATAAGGCTTTCTTATATTCACTAAGTGGTGCGCCTGGAGGGATTCGAACCTGAGACCAATAAGCTCGCCGTGTTCTAATAACAGCACTTTCGAGTATAATTAGTCAATATATTTGTTAATCGATGTATTTCTGGCGTATTGGGAGGACAGGTATATGTTGGGAATTGCCATTCTAGCTTTTTTACTTTGTTTGGGTATGACTATATGGAGCGGAGTTAATAAAAAGAAAGTTTTATATTGGATTATAGGTGGGGTAATTGCAGTTTGTGCTATTGGATTTTCAATCCCGTCAAGCCCAAGCACACCATCGACAATATTAACAACGCAAAGTTCTCCCATCTCTTCTGTTGAGCCTACCTATGATGATATATTTCGTTATAATGAGCAATATATTGGTAAACAAGTCAATTACCTTGCCGAGGTGATTCAGGTAAAGGATGATGGGGCAAACCAATTCAGATTAAGGGCTAACATTACTAAAGATGCTAATGGTTGGTCTGATACGGTATATCTGAACTATACAGGACAGCGTTTTTTAGAGAAGGACATTATTTATTTTAAAGGAACGATTAAGGGTCTCAAAACTTATACAACTGTCCGTGGCGATGACATAACTATCCCAGAGATAAACATTATTCAAGCGAATCTAATCACGAAAGCAGGAGATAGAACGAATTAAGAGTCATCTCCTACTTACCTGGGCAAAACAACTCGTAAACAGAATAGTAAAACGGTTGGAAGAGAATTATAGTAAATTACTTAAAAACGAATTTAGCTTCAAAAGGTACTGCGCCTGGAGGGATTCGAACCCTCGACCACCAGTTTCGAAGTTGTATGCAATCGCGTATTATAGCCTCAGAAACCGTACAAATGCAAACAACAACAAACAACATTTTAGCCTCAATTTATTTCGCTGACTCAAATAAGTGTGACCATTTTGGTGACCAATTGGGTGCAAAGAAAATATCGAATCCGGTATGCGCTTGTTGCCTAAGATATATGCGTTATTTTTGCAACCTGTTTAACCTTTGTAACCTGGGTACAAGGGTTAGTATAGTTAAATAAAATGTGTATATAGCAATTCCATTTATGTCTAGATTGAAAAATCAATGCAAAGATTTCCCCATGATATCGTATAAATAATTAGATGGGTCTTTAAAATGGTAAAATTTGATGAAATGTTGCGGGTATTAGTTATATGTGTCAGGAATTATTTCCTCGTCAATGAGATAAATGATGTTTGATAAAGGGCTCCGGTTATTAGGAATTGTTGGTTGTTGTGCAATTCTTCTGTTTGGATTACTTGGATGTATGCCCACCCCACCCGCTAATTTTGTATCAACAGGCGGGCCGGTTGGCTTCAGTGTGTATGCTATCACTAAAGGGCCAGATGGTAATTTGTGGTTCACAGAACCAAATATAAATGGGGATAAAATCGGTAAAATATCCCCTAAAAATGGCAAAGTTACCAAATATAATCTTGCTAGTAACAGTGTTGGCTCAGACGGAATTTGCGCCGGCCCTGATGGTAATATATGGTTCACTGACGGAAACCAAATTGGTAAAATATCCCCAAAGAGCGGTAAAATCACGGATTATTCTGTTCCCGGGGGTGGTGCCAATGACATAACTACTGGACCAGATGGTAACTTATGGTTTACTGATGGGTATACCAATCAAATCGGTAAAATCTCACCAATAAACGGAAAAGTCACTGAGTACCCTATTCCCACAAAATCCGCTGGCCCCGACAGCATAACAGCTGGTCCGGATGGTAACCTGTGGTTCACAGAAGAAGAGAGTGACCAAATTGGTAGAATTTCTCCCATTACCAGCACAATTACAGAATATGCTGTTCCTTCGGCTTACTCTGACCCTTGCAGCATCACTGCCGGACCTGATGGTAATATTTGGTTCACAGAACACGAGGGCAACAAAATAGGTAAAATCGACCCGGCTACTTGTGTCATCACAGAATATATTATTCCTCCTTCTCAAAACGATACTTACGTCGTTGACAGCATTACCGCTGGTCCCGATGGCAACCTGTGGTTCGTTGTATGTCAAGGGAACGTAATCGATAAAATCTCTCCAGGCACTGGTGCTATCACCGAATATCCCATTCTTTCTTCAGACTTTGGCAACGAGCTTAATGAGATTACCGCAGGTCCTGATGGCAATTTATGGTTCACTTTTGGGGGAGGAAACAAAATCGGTAAAATCTCTCCGTCTACGGGTGCCATAACTGATTATAATGTGGGCTATTAAATTGTCGACCTCACTTCTTAATACGAAACTAAGCTACCACCTAACTATATGAGAATCTATTCGTTATAATAGATGTGAGCTAAAGATAGGAATCCGTACATGAAAAATAATTTACGCAAAATATTACCAATATCCATTCTTGTAATGATAAGTGCTCTGACTCTTTCCGCCTGCCAGACAAAGACAACATCACCAATAACGACAACAACTTCAACCACCGACGTTACAAATCCGCAACCTGTTGATGTTTTATCTGTTCAAGGCCCATTGCCACCGATTAATCCCGGCGGCCCGAACGTTGAAATAACACTGAAGAATGTGTCTACAGAGCCTATCATTTCTTTGACTGCTATTTTTACGAATCTGGGACCTCATGATTTTGACTTCAATTTTGAAGTTGGTTCTGTTAATCCTTTATCACCGGGTGCAAGTATTAGCGATACCCAGTCATTAATTGATGGAGGATTTAGCAATAATGTTTTATATCCTCTTACCATAGAAGGAACTCTGCAAAGTGGCGCAACATTTTCTTATATTGAACAGGTGGAGATTGTAGAGCCACTTAATTAAAAACACCCTTAACAATTGAGAAGAGCCACGCATGCCTATATATACTATTATTTGCAAACCAACTAACCTGTTTAACCCGGGTATAAGTGTTGATAAAGTTAAATAAAATGTGTATATATAGTTGCACTGAGCTTACAAGGTGTTGATAAATCAAATAAGAAGGAAGATAATTATTTCAAGGATATTGTTCAGAGAAATAATCATATGCACAAAGCTAGATAAGAATGAATTATGTTTAAAAAGAGAGTGTGGCTATTAGGTATTTGTATTCTTTATATTCTGGGTATATTTGGGTTAATAGGATATCTCATTATTACGCCCACTAAGGCTACAACAACAATTGTAAAAACGTCGGTTATAACTTCAACGCCGACGACAACACCGACTACAAATTCTTCACCTAATACTTCCGTTATTCCATCCACTACCAGCCCATCTACTCTTACTACTGCTACAACCTTATCGACCACTACACAAAGTGCTTCATCATCTCCAGCTATTGAGTCAACAATTGATTCCGTGGTGCAGGTATGGATAATTGACCCAAGTGCAGGCACCAAGAATTTTGAGGCTCTCGGAGTGCCGGTTGGAGACGGCACAGCTATCCTGACTATCATTGATTATGAGGATTACGCGCCTGCAAACGGAGACATAGAAGTAACAACTCAAAATAATGAAACATTTTTGGCTTCAATCCAGGCAATCGACGCCCGTACCGGTGCAACCCTGCTGAAATTGGATTCAGGTAATTTACCCCCGGTTACTACCAGAGATCCGTCAACGCTCAAGACAAATGAACCGTTAATTGTTTGGGCACAAATCAATTCTAACCCTGTTCCGGAAGCTACCGAGGTAATAGGAGGCCCCGATACATCGCCGAACTCAGTACCTCTTTATTTTGGAGTTCATCTACCCGACGGGGTCTACGGTGGGGCCATAACTCAAGGGGCAGTGGTAACAGACCAAAACGGCAAAGTGCTGGGACTGGAGGGCGTTTATGATTATAGACTCATTATTCTTCTCGGACCCATTGGTCGAATCCCTCCCATAATAAGCATTGACAGTGCTGCGGAATTACTCTCCCCATTTGCTAATCTGCAACCATGGGCCAATGGTCCCTATTTATTCACTTCCAATGTAATTGGAAATTATATCGGAAGTTATGACGAAAACGGTAGCGCTTACCCAGTTTTGGCAAATGCCATCACTCAGGTGCTAAATGAACTAGGAGCACCTTTATCAACGAGTGATTTGCCTCATACTTTCTTGTCATACACATGGTCGAACGCAATCCCTCAATCATCGGATGGGCATTTGCTGACCACTATTTTTCCCCGGCCCGTAAATCTTTGTAATTCTGCCGGCACGGTGCTGGCACAAGCCAAATGGATCGGTATCCAATGGGACAGGAGCAATGGCAAACTGAGCCGAGTGGTTTACGGTAGCACGGCCTATATGATAGATGGTAGTTTTGAGATTATCGGTGACACCAGTGTTCTGGATAGTGTATTCCAGACACATTGAGCGACCGGAATGCTTAGGACGAATAATTGTGTTTGGAGTTGAGAAAAATGAAGAATCGGATGAGGATACTCTTACTTTCAATAACACTAACTGTGCTAATTCTTTCTACTAGTTGCGCTCCGTCGAAAACCCCCACCATCACGACAAATTCGTTACCGGAAGGGACAGAAGGTCAAGCATATTCGCAGACTCTTAAAGTGCATGGAGGAACACCTCCTTATATTTGGTCAACAATGGGAGGTGAACTGCCAATAGGGCTACAGCTCAACGCTACCCACGGCGTCATTTCAGGTACACCCATTATTGCGAGTAATCCGTCTTTCGTAACTTTCCAAGTGACCGACAATTTGAAAACGATAGCCTTCAAACAAATATTGATGACTGTTAACCCCGCGACTACACCTACAGCGACCACAACATTTAACATTGTTGGCCCAACCTCATCCAGCTCGACGAATGGCCTAAATTTATCGCTTTTAGTTGATGCAACTCCTAATGTTCAGCACCAGATTTCAATAACTCTCGATGAAACTAATACACTATCGGAAATTAATAATGTTCCCGTATCTGACAATTGGTTATACAAAGGGTTAGGTGTTGCTCCCTGCAACTTTACCTCTCCCTATGGAATAGCAATGTTTTCGGGAGACTATAATTCTTCAAATTTATCGACAGGGACACCTCTCACACTTTATAATCCCCATGTAGCTCGGTTATGTCCCACAAATTATCCAGTAATCTCCTATTCCTTTCTCCCTTCGCTTGATTGGGCACAAGTCATTGAAAATCCTGCTAATCAATTAAATAACTCTCAGCAAATGAAATATGAACTTACTATAAACGGATATTGGCCTGATGATAACTTCAGCTCTAATTCACAGTTAACCAGTTTTGCTCCCGGGGTTTATACCGTTGTGGGTGGTGACGAATGGGGTAATTTAATCGTTCTACATTTCAACGTTACGAACTAACAAACATATTATTAATCGAAAGTTGGATGAGAAATGAAACACTGGACTAGAATTATTATCGGAGTGGCATCTATTAGTTTGTTAGCTGCAGGGTGTAGCAAAATTATTGTTACTCAAAACACTACTCAAACCGAACCGCCAACGATATATAACACTATTGGGCTCAATTCAGCCGCAGCTAAATCTGCAAACGGCTTGAGTTTTTCTGTTTCAACGGATCTTACAACATATCAACCCGGTCAAGAGGTTGAAGTAGTTGTAGACGAAAAAAATACGCTTTCTAAAACCAATAATATACCCATATCGGACGATTGGTCTTTAGACGGATTGATAAGAATGTATTTTGGTCCAGTCGGCTATCCTGATGTTCCGTATGGGATAGCTGTCTATCGGGGAGATTATCCATCGGCAAACTTTTCCACGTTGACGCCGCTTAATCTTTATGACCCAAGTTTAACTTACTTGGCTACCCCGGTTTTTGCCCCGACCTCTTACTCATTTGAACCTTTGAGTGATATTGCTGATATCATCCCGGGTAAAAACATCCCCAGTGCTGATGCCGGTTCAAACGCGACTAATCAGCAAATCAGTGCTGAAATTACATTAAAAGGATATTGGACGAACAGTTCTGTTCCCAACTTCACTTACTTTGATCCAGGCGTATATACTGTCGTGGGTGGGGATGAATGGGGTAATTTAGTATTTGTACATTTCACAGTATCGAATGCTGTTGCCACCAATACTCCCGCTGTAAATTCCGAAAACGCTCCGGTTAAAGTTATTTGCATATCAAACCCACATTTAAACCCTCCGACAGACTCCCCGACAGTAGAATTAAATTTGGAGAACGTTTCTACCGAGCCAATCGTATCTTTGGACGCCGTTTTGATTGAATTTGCTCCCCAGGACTATAATTTCGGCTTTAATGTTAGCCTGGATAACCCTTTGCTCTCCAGGACGAATGTAATCGGGTTCAGTGACCTGTTCCAGGGAGCTTTTGGCGACGGTATTGCCTATTCGCTGAAAATCAGCGGCACATACCGGAACGGGAAAACATTTACTTTCGCGTGGGAACCACCAAGTAATTAAACAGGAATGCATAAATGAAAAGATGGATATATGTCAGTTTATCGTTACTTACTTTGTTCAGCCTGTCATTGAGTCACTGCAGCAGTGTAAAAGCAGACCCGGCAACATTAATTGCGACTCCGTCCGGTTCAGTGCAGCCAATCGAACCACCGATTAACGATGCGGCCATTTTGTTTATGGGAATACTGGCGATTGAAATAATTGTGCTCCTGGCGGTGATATGGGCGGCATGGCGCCGCGGTCGGCGGTAAAAGCGATGGCAAACCCTAATTGCTTTTCTAACGGAGACAAAACATGAAAAAACGATTGAAATTATGGCTATTATTGATTCTGGTTGTTTCAGTTGCGTTCGGAGCGAGTTCTTGCACCCAGAACGTAACTTCGGGTACCAATTCAAAATATAAAACTTATACTCTGAAACACTATGGGGTTTCCTTTTCCTTTGAATATCCGGTTGGCTACAAAACAATTCTCTCGTATATTCAAGATAATACAGAAGCTTCTATCGGTGTCCATTTTAGCTGGCACGGGGCTGACCCGATTTTTGGCATCGATATCAACAGTCCTATCGCAGAGCAGGTAGACCCTACCACTGCTGCAAATACGGCGGGTTCGCATACCCCAGATGAAGAAATTGAAAGAATATCAATCGCGATTGCTGGAATTACAGGCGAACTGGTTGCATATAATTCTGGTTATCAATACGCTCCTTCAATAAACCGGGCGGTATATTTCGACGTTAACGGAGTTCTCTGGAGTATTTCCATATATTCAAGCACTGCGAATGCTGATAAAGCTGAAAACGATTTCGAGCATATTATCAGCACTTTTAAGGTCAATTGATATGGAGAACATGAATTATGAAGTTCAGACAACGGGTTACTGGGGGGAACATCATCTGCAGCTTTAACCAACTTCGAGCCGGGAGTTTATGCCGTTGTCGCCGGTGATGAGTGGGGTGCGTTGGTAGTGGTTCATTTCACAGTTTCACAATAATGCAACGGATAGCGATTTTAATAAATTCGATTAAGAGATTAATATGATCAGGAAACAGGGAATTTTGTTCTTGGCCTTGACCTTCATATTCACATCGGTTCTGATGACCGGTTGTATTCTCTGGACAGGTTACCCAAGCGGCCCCATAAAATGGACGTTTGTTGGTGGAGACGGTTCATGGAATAGCAGTTCCCGAAAATGGACGGTGTCGTTTGCACCTGGTGAAACAAAAACAGCCACAATACAGTTGGATAATACAGGTTCTAAGAATTTGTGGGTTGTCCTAGTTGAAGACGCGACTGATTATATTATTTTTCACCTGGATGGTCCTTGGGCGCCCCCCAGTGATAATGTGTTGGAAGTTTTAGCTGGAAGTAGTACGTAATTCGCTATAAGTGGCACGGACTCAATTAATGCTCCACACGGGAATCATAAATACGTTGTAAATTTTGAATGGAGCACGAACCAAAGTAGTTTTCCGAATCAAATGCCTACAGCCATTCCATATTCGACTCCCCTTTCTACTCCACTTCCAGCGGATTCTCTATTCCCTCCAAACGGCTAAGTATCAACCGATAATATATCACCGAATATAGCGCCTAGGGTAAAGCTGATGAAATGTAAAGCAAGAAAAATCCGTGACCATTTGGTGACCNNTCCAGCTGAGCTACAGGCGCATGTCGGAAAAAAGAAGCCCGAAGGCATGATAATTTCACGCTAATTATACCTGTTGCGCCGGAATGCGTCAAAAACTGCCGCTTGTGCCCCGATTGCGATTTACAGTACACTTAGAAGGGGCAGTCCGCCACAAATCTATTTCCGGGGGCAAAACCATGGCAGAAATCAGACCGTTCGCCGGCTTGCGCTACAATCAATCGGCCGTCAAAGATATTTCCAAATTCATCTGTCCGCCTTACGACGTTATTTCCACCGCGCTGCACGCGGATTTACACTCCCGCAGCCCCTATAATTTCATCCGCCTGGAAGACGCCAAAACATCCCCCGGCGATTCCCCTTTCAACAACAAATACACCCGCACCCGGGCAACTCTCGCCGACTGGCTGGATAAGAAAATCNNTGGTGCCGGAACAGGCCCCCGCCGTCTATCTCGACGAGCATTATTTCAGCCTCAACGGCAAGGCCGGCATGCGCCGCGGCATCATCGCCCGCGTCCGCCTCGAAGAGTGGGAGAAAGGCATCATCCGTCCCCACGAAAAGATTTTCGCCGCCGCCAAAGAAGACCGGCAGAACCTGCTGAAAACCCTGAAAGTGAACACCAGCCCGGTTTTGATGATGTATCAGGACCCCGACCGCGTCATCGCCGACACCCTCGCCGCGGAAACGCAAAAGGAACCGGTCATTGATGTGACAATCCCCGAAGGCGACCGCCACAAAGTCTGGGCGATTAGCAACAAGGCCGTGGTCAACCGTATTGCCTATGCACTGAGTAAGCAGCCTTTTTACGTGGCCGACGGGCACCACCGCTATACCTCCGCGCTGATGTACAGCCGCGAGCAGATGGCCGCCGACAGCCGCATCACCCCCGACGACGCCGTCAATTTCGTGATGACGACGCTGGTGGATTTCGCCGACCCCGGTCTGATTATCCTGGCACCGCACCGCGTTATCCGCGGCCTGACCAAGGAAGTGCTGGCGGATTTGCGCGACAAACTGTCCGCTTATTTTACCATCACTGAAATGCCGGCCGACGACTGGCAGAAACTCGATGCCGCGATGAATCAACCGGGCGGTATCCGGCTCGGCTTCTTCGGCCCGGGCAAGGATAAGTTCTACGCCCTGAAACTGCGCGACGAAAAGGCGCTGGCGCAAATCATGCCCAACAGTTCCGATATTTACCGTAATCTGGATGTGGCCGTCCTCGACCACCTGATATTGAATAAAATCCTGGGACTGGCCATCGACGGCAGCACCGAGCCGCGGGTCAGTTTCAGCCACGACCGCGAGGAATCCGTGCGGGACGTGTTAAACGGCGAACAGGAGGCCGTGTTCTTCCTGAAACCGATTAAACCGGAGCTGATTAAGGCCGTCTCCGACGCCAAGGAAATCATGCCGCGCAAATCCACCTATTTCTACCCCAAAGCCCCCGCCGGATTAGTGGTTAATACACTGTTTTAATAATAATCAAGATTCAATTATCAACAATCAAGAATGGAGTGTTTATACTAAAGGGTGCGTAAGTAAAT
>PMCB01000010.1 GCA_003153955.1 Dehalococcoidia bacterium
CAATCGCCGATTTCGGCATAATCCATAAATTTGCCGCGGAGGGATTTCCCGAAATTAGCATCAGGGGTGGAGCCGGTGGACAGGACAACCGTATCGCATTTGAGGAACATAGTCACGCCGTCTTCGGTGATAATCTCGACGCCTTCGGGGGTAATCTGCTTGTACTGGACATGCGGGTAAACCTTAGTGTTATCCTTCGCCAGTTTATCGAGGAAGTATTTCTTGAACATCCAGAATTTAGCCTCGATCGCCTGTTCGGGGAAGGTCATGACGACCTTGGCGCCTTTTTTCTCCGCCATAAAGAAACAGGTCTCGCAGCCGACGTGGCCTGCGCCGATTTCGACGACATTCTTGCCGATTTCTTTCTCGCCGGAGAGAACCTGGCGGCAGTTGATGACATTTTTACCATTGATGCCGGGAATGGGCGGAACCCATGGGGTGGAACCGACAGCGACAATAACGGAATCCGGGGCGAAGGCCTTAATGGCGGCAGGGGTGGCTTTTTTGTTCAACACAACTTTGACGCCGGCCTTGGCAACCTGGAGCCGCAAATAATTGAGTAAATTGCCCAAATCCTCTTTGTCCGGGGGAACCGCGGCGATAATCAATTGTCCGCCGAGTTCTTTGCCTTTCTCCCAGATAGTGACTTTGTGGCCGCGCTGCGCGGCAATAATCGCGGCCTGCATGCCGCCCGGGCCGCCGCCGACAATCAGGACTTTTTTCTTCTGGGTGAGGCGCGGCATTTTAGCATGGAATTCCTGTTCTTTGCCGACCATCGGGTTGACGGTGCAGGACATCGGCTGCCAGTCTACCATGACGTCTTCCAGACAGCGGTCGTCGCAAATACAGGGGGTAATATCTTCGACACGGCCTTCTTTAGCCTTATTGGCCCAGAAGGGGTCGGCGATTAAACCGCGGGCAATACAGATGTAATCGGCATCGCCGTCCCGCAGGATTTGCTCGGCGAGGGCCGGGGTCATGATTTTGCCGGTGACCCAGATAGGCATTTTAACCCCCGCTTTTTTGACAGCGGAGGTGATATCGACATTGCAGCCGTTGGGCATGAAATACGGCGGACAGGACCATTCCGGGGTTTCCTGAGAGCCGCTGGTGATGTTAATGGCGGTGATGCCGTTGGCTTCCATTAATTTACAGAGTTCAACGGTATCCTTTTTGTCCCAGCCTTCATCGCCGGGTTTGGAAACACGGTCGGAGCCCATCAGGCGCATCAAAACGGCAAAATCGGGAGAGGTTTTTTCCCGGGTTAAACGGGCCAGGTCGAGGAGGAATTTGGCGCGGCCTTTGAGGTCGCCGCCATAGGCATCGGTGCGCTTGTTAAAGCGGCGTGAAAGCAGTTCGCAGGGGAGATAGCCGTTGGCGCCGTGAATGACCACGCCGTCGAAGCCGGCTTCCATAATCCTGCGGGCGGCCTCGCCGTATTCCACAGCCAGTTCTTCGAGGTCGGCGACGGTGATCATCCTGGTTTTCTTGGGGATAGAGGTCGACCAGCCGGCGAAGGGGTGGGGCAGGCCGGACGGAGAAGCGGAATCGACTTCGTCCATACTGCCCTGATGGCTGCTCATTTGCATCACGACTTTGGCGCCGTTGTCGTGGCAGATTTTGGCCAGCTTAGCCATGCCCGGGATGAATTTATCGTCGTTAACGAGGATGCGTCCCGGCTTACCGCGTTTGCGGCAGCTGGCGCCTTCGATAATCAAGAGGCCGGTGCCCCCTTTGGCACGTTCGGCGTAGTAATTCAACTGCTGTTCGGAAATATATCCGTAATGAGTAGAGTAGTGAGTGCCGCAGGGAGCAAAAATGATCCTATTTTTCAGTTCGATTTTGCCCATTTTCCCGGGCTCAAAAAGTTTGGTAAATTCAGGCATGCTTTTTTCTCCTTCCGCAATAATATATTTGTGTAAAATCAACGTGTGGACGTTTTAGGATAGTATTGAAGGGCGTTCAGATACGTTTCTACAATGATAGCACAGAGGGAAAAATGCTTTCAAGAAAAGGGAGCAAGGATAAGAATAATCAAGAATCAAAAGGCAAGAATCAATATATCAGCGAGCTATGGAAAATAATGTAAAAAAGATTAACTGGATTCCCGATCAGGTCGGGAATGACAAAGGAGTCAATATTCGTTGACGGCCAGAGAGGGATTGTGTTAGTATTCACAACAATAATAACGAAGTATTGAATAGTTCCCGATATAATTTACAGCTAAAACTGATTTGAGGAGAAAGTAAATGATAATTGATGATTTAGTGCGCGGTTCGATAGATATGCACTGCCACCATGCCCCGGATGCGATGATCGAGGGGCGGATGGACGCGCTGGAGACCGTTAAAAAGGCGCGCGAGATGGGGATGCGGGCGGTGGTTTTGAAGAGCACGTATTTCCCGACGACACCGATGGCGGATATTATCCAAAAGTTAGTGCCGGAAGTAAAGGTTTTCGGCAGCGTCTGCCTGGATAACGAAATCGGGGGACTGAACCATGAGGCGCTGGAACCGCTGGCTAAATTCGGGACAAAGGTTGTCTGGATGCCGACGCACTCCTCGACAAATTCCCGGGCGAATATGAGGAGACTACCCGGGGTTGTGCTTGAGGGCGAGGGTTTCTCGCTGATAGATACTGCGGGCAAACTGGTGCCGGAAGTGGGCAGAATCCTTTCCATCGTAAAAAAATACAACATGGTACTGGCGAACGGCCATGTTTCGCCGCGCGAGACCTTTGCATTATTCGAAGCCGCGAAAGCGATGGGGATAAATAAGATGGTGGTGACCCATGGGTTGTGGGTGAACGGCAGCGTGAAGTTTACACTGGATGAATTGAAGAAGCTGGGCGAAATGGGGGCTTATATCGAGCACTGCTACGTCGGATTCCTGCCGACGGATTTCCGCTACGACCCGAAGCCGATGGCGGACGCGATTAAATTCATCGGCGCCGAGCACTGCATCATCAGTTCCGATTTNNCCGCCGCCGGCGGAAGGGATGAGGATGTTCATCGCGCTGCTGCTGAAGAACGGGCTGAGCCCGACGGAAGTGGAGTTCATGGCGAAGAAGAATTCGGCGAAATTGCTGGATTTAGACTGAAAAATTCTCCCACTCTCCTTTAGTCCCTCTCCTTTTTGTTTACAAACAAATAAATGGATATGGATTTCTTCAGCGTCACTACGGTCGGTACTTCAGCTACGGCTTATGGTACTCAAAGGGGAACGTGGGCGGTCGGGTTCGCACATCAACTAAAGTTGAGTATCGTAGAAAACCCGACCCTACAGAAAAGAGATATGATTTTGTCCATCCTACCAGTGGATACTAGCCTTCGACGGTGTGGATAATAATGGGGCGATGCCCACCCAGTTAGTAGGCAGAGAGACCCTTCATCCGCCTTAGGTGGACTCAGGGTGGTATATAAAAAAGAGAGGGCGTTAACGCCCTCTCTTTTTTATTTTATTGAGTTAATAACTATTATTCTTTGGCCCGCGGATAGAGATAGGAATGGCCGCCGGGGACTTCTTTGGAGAGCAGCCTGATAGTGGCTTTGCCGGGCGCGGTGACTTCTCCCCGCATGTTCTCCGCCCAGACATCCAAATCCACCAGATGTTCTTCGCCATCCTTGTATTTCTTAACGACTTTGCCTTTGCAGAAAGTGGCATCGCCGATAATATCCAATTGGCGGATTTCCACATTGAGCTTCTTCAGGAACCCATCGTCCCCCATCCAGTTGGTCAGGGCATGTCCGATCCAGGTAATCCGGTCGGCGCCGTAATCGTAAGCGGAATGGATACCCAGTTCCCGGGCAACATAATCGTCCGTATTTACCCGTGAAACAGGCTCTAATCTATTGGAGGTGGGATGATGGAAACCGTAGGTGGGGTGCTTGCGTAAATAGCGGATCAACTCACCGTAAGCCAGCGGCTGAATCGAAGCGGAAGCATAGCCCTGGATATCCCCCAGGTTGAGCGGCCCTTTGGCCACCGGGGTAATCGTGTCCCCTTCCTTGACATCGTCCCAATAACGGATGGTAACGCCGCGGACTTCTTCTTTATCGTAGGTCTCATCAACCACTTTCATCTGTTCTTCGGTGAA
>PMCB01000075.1 GCA_003153955.1 Dehalococcoidia bacterium
GGGCCGGTGCCGACGGCGTGATGCCAGTCGTCGAGGTTGCCCCACTGCCGCACGGCTTCGGGGTTTTCCAGGCCGAGCATCGGGCTGACCATGTGCAGCGCTTCCATAATCAGCGCGGGATTGGCAATTTTCCACTTAAAAACGACCGTGTACCTGTCGGCGGAGGTCACGGAGACCAGGTCCTGAAATTGCGGCATGCGGCGCGGGCTGGGTTTGGAAAATTCCCCTAGGCCGCACATCCTTTCGAAATGAAAAACGACATCGTCGGCGGTGAACTCCCGACCGTTGGCCGGCGGGATGTCCTGCCAGTGGACGCCTTGGCGCAGATGGGCAACATAAGTGCTCGCGTCAGGCATTTCCCAGCTTGCCGCCAATTGCCCTTTCATATACTGCGCGGGGCGCCAGTGCGCCTTGAAATCAAAGATGGCCGGGTCCAGCGTCCAGTCATCCGAAACCAGCCTTTCCAGCCACGCGGAATGGATGTTGCCGCCCGGCGAATTATAGGGGTCGAAATTCACGATATCGTTATTGGCGCGGATGACCAGCTCCCCGCCGTATCGCGGTTTACCCAGTCTCTCCCACCACTGTGACGCTTGCTTTGCCATACTTGTCCCCCGGTCCTGCTTAATATGACGATTAGCAAAAGATTAACAAAAAGGGGGACAGAATACAAATTGTTGGGAATTGTTAGAAACAGAATGGTACCCCAGGGGGGATTCGAACCCCCGACAAACGGTTTAGGAAACCGCTACTCTATCCAGCTGAGCTACTGGGGCACAAAGACAGACTGCGGGGCGTGCGGCCCTGCTTGAATTATGTTACACTTTCGCAGGCATTCCTTTCAAGTTTCCCGCCGGTTTTTCCCTTACAGACGGTTGCGCACGTTCCCCAATCAGGGTACAATAAGCGTATTCAAATTGGCTTGCTTTTTTTACGCGAGGGGAATAATTGGAACAGCTGGATTTCTATAAAAGTTTGTTGGATGAAATCAGCGACGGCGTCTATTTCGTCAACCGCGACCGCGTGATTACCTACTGGAACAAGTCGGCGGAAGAATTATCGGGCTATACCGGCGAAGAAGTCATCGGCCGCCGCTGTTCGGATAACATCCTGGTACACATTGATGATCAGGGCACGAGTCTTTGTCTTACCGGCTGTCCGCTGGCGGCGATGATGGAGGACGCAGTGCCGCGCGAGGCGCATGTCTTTATGAAGCATAAAAACGGCCACCGCGTGCCGGTCTATGTCCGGGTGAAACCGCTGCGTGATGAAAACGATAACATCATCGGCGGCGTCGAAACTTTCAGCGACGATTCCTTCGAAGTCGCGCTCAAGGACCGGGTCAGCGACCTGGAACGCAAGTCGCTCATCGACGGGCTGACCGGCGTCGGCAACCGGCGCTTCGCGGACATCACGCTCAGCACCAGGTTGAACGAACTGAAACGTTACGGCTGGCCTTTCGGCGTGATTTTTATCGATATCGACGATTTTAAAAAGGTCAACGATACTTACGGCCACAATATCGGCGACGAAGTCCTGAGAGTGCTGACCCGGACGACGGCGGGTATCATCCGTGAGCCGGAAACTTCCATCTTCCGCTGGGGCGGCGAAGAGTTTCTGGTTATCGCCACCAACTGCGACGCGGAAAAACTTTTTGCCCTGGCGGAAAGGCTGCGTTTACTGGCGGCGAATTCATCGGTCGCTAAAGAGGCGGGCATGCTGCGCGTCACTATCTCATCAGGCGTGACGGTAGCTCAAACTCTGGATGATGCGGAAAAAATCATCGCCCGCGCCGATGCCCTGCTTTATCAGGCCAAGAAAGCCGGCAAAAACTGCTGCAGAATCGATTCCAAATAACCGGATGATTTGAACGCTAGTATACCAATGCGCCGGATTGCGTTCCCTGCGGGGAACGTCCCTGCGGGTAATATCCTTCCCGCTTGGCCGCATATCTTTTTTGCGTCCCGCTGCAAACAGCCTTGGTCTGAATTTCGATGTGCGGATTGATGCAATAACCGTTCGGCTCATTGTTGAATCCATCGGGAATCCACCAGCCGCACCGTTTTTCCCCTTCTCTGCAAAGGCATGTCATTTTTCTACCTCCGTGTTTCCCGAAAGTGTTTGTAACTTTATTCTGACGCCGCATGAGGACTGATGTCAGGTATAAAGATACCAACGTCTTTAACCGGAGGGTTCATTTTTGTGAGCGGAAGGGGTCAAAGAGGGATGTTTTCTGTAGCTGACGGCTGATTTCAGCGGGGGTAATTGTCTATACCCAGCGCGTTTTCTTGCTCTGGCTTTTGGCCGAACCGGATGTCGGCAGGTGTTGCTCGATCAAAGAAGCCTCGACCATCTGCCAGAAATTCTCCCGGTCGGCGCCGGTGATGACCGCTTTTTCGTGGGCTTCCCCAAGAGCGACCGGATAGCCCTGCCCGCGCTTGCACTGGTCCAGCACCAGCGTATGCACCAGGTTCAGTCTTTTTTCGTCCTGCGCCACCCACTGCGGGATTTCAATCCGGGCGATTTCATCATCCAGTTTCAGGTAAAAGAAATGCACTAAATGTTTGCCGTAACGCTTCTGAATGGTCGAAGGGCTGATGAACAGCGCCGACCTTTCCCCGGAGCTCAATAGTTCGGAAAAAAGTTCGCGGTCGCGTACGCCGGCGGCGAAATCGCATTCCCGGGTCTTGCATTCGGGGCATTTGTCGCTATCAACGGTCTCCCGCGGGCACAACGCCACCCGTAACGCATTGACCACGTCGCTGCTGCGGGGATAACTGATGTAACTGCCGATGGGGATTTCCCGGTCCTGATTCAGTTTGCGGATTTGCTCCAGATATGTCAAAAAGCCTTTTTCCAGCATGATATCGCCGACGAAATCGGGGTAGGCTGCCAGGCTCCACATGATTAGCGAGCCGTCGATCAATCCCACGCCNNACGCCGCGCTTGATGCCCAGCAGCGCACCCTCAATTGGCTGTTCCCGCCCCTGCATTTCCGGCGAGCTGATAAATAGGTCCGTATCGGAAGCATAAAGGTGGGGGACGCTATCCAGCGCGGCTTCGGGCTTGGCGCCGTAATGCAAAACCACCCCGCCGATATTGATTAAATAACAGTGCGTCGGCTGGTGCCGGTCCACATCGATGTNNTGAGCCGTCGGTGGCGATAACGGTGAATTCCTTCGGGGCAGACTGCGGCTGATAATGGCGGTCGATAGGCTCCACTAGACGTGCCACCAGCCATGTAGGTTTGCTGGCCTCGATTTTTTTGGCTAATTGCTCCAGATTATTGGACTGGCTGTGCAGAATCGCCACGGCATGCTGCAACTGCTGCCTTTTTTCGTCACGGTGCGATTTCAGGTTGCCGACCATGCCGGTGATTTGATTCACGACTTTGCTTAAATCCAGCGCCATTTTGCTCTTTATCTGCCATCATTGCGAGGTTATGTTAGTCCCCGAAGCAATCTCACTTTTGCCAAATATGGCAGCGAAACTGAGACCGCCGCGCCGCTGCGCTCCTCGCGATGTTGACCCGTATTTTGCTTTATCCTAGTATAACAGAACCGGTAAAAGCACTAATCCGGGTTCAACCCTTAAAAGCTTCCTCCAGGAGCCCACAAGCATCTGCACGGCATTGACGGCAGTGCGATATCTGATTTATGAACGGCACGCATTGCTCACGGATTTCCCGGTGCAAATGCTCCGGCACCGGCTGAAGATAAGCGAAATCAGCCTGGGGGATTAAGGGCATAATATTCATCACGGAAACCTTTAATTGCTTCAATGTTTTTGCCAGCGGTACCATCTCCGCTTCGTTAATACCGGGAATCAAAACCGAGTTTACTTTTACCCTGATACCGGCCGCGGCAGCTTGCCTGATTCCTTCAAGCTGGTTGTCTCTTAAACAGGCCGCCGCTTCCGCGCCTCGCAGTACATAATTATGGAAATGCACAAAAGAATAGATCTGAGCGCCGACGGTCTCATTAATCGCATTAACTGTTACTGTCAGAGAATCCAAATCCAGCGCGATTAGTTCTTTGATGTATTCCGGCAGCAGCAACCCATTGGTACTGAGACAAAGGGACATTCGCGGAAATCCGGTTCTGACCAACTCCAGTGTCTTGAATGTCGCCGGATTTGCCAGAGTGTCCCCCGGTCCGGCGATGCCGACTACGCGTATTCTGGGTTCCAGCAGCACCGCCATTCTAACATTTTCCAATGCCTCTTCCGGATTAATTATTTTGGTAGTAACTCCGGGCCGGTTTTCATTAGCGCAATCATGCTTTCTGGAACAATACTTACATTTAATATTGCATCGGGGAGCGACGGGCAGATGAATTCTCCCGGTTGCGCATTGCGCATCAGAATCGAAACAGGGATGTCCGTATTGATTTTTCTGGCAATCTGTATTTTCCATATTATTGCTCCCTTATCCGGGCAGAACAGGTTTAGTAAAGTTGAGAGTTTGTATTTAACATCTTCCTCCGGCAAATCAATCCCGTCTTTTGCCAGCCTGCCCGGTCATAAAATCTCAACGCGGCAGTATTATCCGCTTCCGCCAAAAGTTGTAACCGCACGAGATCCTGTTTTATTGCCCATTTTTCCGCAAATAAGATTAACGACTGCCCGATACCGCAGTCCCGGCACCGCGGCGTAACAATCAAATCTTCCAGTAACCCGGACATTCCACCTTCGGCGGTGGAAATCACTTTTTGCACGGTACACATTCCGACGATTTCTCCGTCGTATTCCGCCGCGAAAATAATCGCTGTCGGTGAAGTGAGGAGCTGTTTCAGGCCGGAACGCTGTTTTACCGGATCCGGAGAAAAATCCTTTTCCATTGTAAACAGTTCCTGCAGCAATCCGGACATTGCCTCTAAATCCTCATATCGGGCAGGACGAATTATCATGTGCTCCATGTGATTTCTTCCTTTCAGGTTGCCAGCAATTCGGCAGCGGGCTGGCCTTCTTCCAATGCATCCAGAATTGTATCCAACTTTTTGATATCCACTTCGTTATACCACCAGCCTGCCGGATAAATGACCATTACCGGACCATGCTCACAGATTTTCAGGCAACTGGTGCTGGAGACCTGAGCATTCAGACCGCGGTCAGCGATTTCGTTCTCAAGGTACCCGAGTAAATCCACTGCGCCTTTTTTGTTACAAACGCCTTGCGGCACGCCGTTAACGCGGAAACTATTGCAAACCAGGAAATGATAATCGGGCTTTCTCATGTTTAATCTCCCTCCTTAAAACCGGGTTATATTTAATGTATTTAACCGCAACCATCGCCGTTGAACGCTGAACCGGCGCGGCTGCATCCGCTGGCTTTTCGGTGCGGCATCCGCAACTCTTTTCCTTTGGCAATTGCCAGAAAGGCATCTTCTATCATTCCTTCGGCTTCATATACCTTAATTCCTTTAGCGGATAGAACTTCCAAAGGTCTTTCCCCGATCCCGCCCGTGAGTAAGACACTGCAATCACGTAGTATTCCGGACAGTTCCTGCCAGCGTTCGTCACCTGTACCCATGGGAGGGGTCCGTCTGCGCTCAATCATACGGGAGCCGTCTGCATCAATTTCAAATATCCAAAGTTGGTCGGCCATCCCCAGATGCTGATTAATCAATAACCCTTCATAGGTGGTCACCGCCGCCCGAATAGAGCTATTGGTTTGTTTATCTATGTTATTTTCCATTATTAGCCTTCCTTCTTAGCCAAAGGGATAATGTTAATTAAAACGGTTTCCGCTATAAATACGCATGCCCGATTGACGAATCATCCTGTTGTTTTTCCAGCAGGCCGTTGACGACGCGGTCGAATAACTCCTGTGTGCCGCCGTATCCCAGGCAGCGCAGCCGGGTCCCCCCCAACCGGTCATGAATCGGAAAATTGAGGCGGATCAAAGGTACTTGCAAACGGCGTGCCAGAGGATAACCTTTCCCGCTCCCAATGATAATATCCGGCTTGAGTTTATCGGCGATTTCCCCCATTGCCACAAAATCCATCCCTTCAAATATGTGAAATTCCAGGGCTTTTTGCATGTGGGGTTTTACCGGTTCACGTAAATTACGTTCTTTCCCGGCGGTACAAATAATGGGAATCATGCCGATTTCAGCTAAAAACGCCCCAATGCTAACCGCAAAATCAACGTCTCCGAAAACCAGGGCTCTTTTACCAAAAACATATTTATGCCCGTCAACATATGAATCCAGCAGACGCCCGCGTTCTTTGATGTATTTAGCAGGAATACTGATGCGGCTGTATTGCTCCAATAATTTCATGAACTCATCTGCGGCTGCTACTCCCACGGGAATCCCCATGCGGTGGTTTGTCACGCCAAACGTTTTCGCCAAATAGTTGCCGGCGGAAACCTCCGGCTCCAGGAAATTACTGAATTCAATCGTGGCAGCGGATTGCCCCATGCGCCGGATGTCATAGAGCAATGTCCCGCCTTCGGGGATCCGGTGATATTCCGCCCAGCTGCCGCCGTCCAGCGTCTCCGAGTAATCCGGCAATATAGTTGCGTCCAGACTAAAATCGCTGCACATTTCCCGCAGGTAACGGATATCCGCGGGAGAGATCATATTAGGCAAAATATTGATATTTTGCTTCTTTTCTCCGGCCCTTGCCAATGCTGTGACAGTCGCGAAGACTGCCCGGTGAAATCCGTCGTAATGGGAACCCACATAGCTGGGAGTCGGCGCAAATATCAGTTCCGGGCACCAGCCGTCACTTTGCAGATAGAATTCTTTAATTTGCGCGGCGACATCTTCCCCAATGGTTTCAGCGAGACAGGTGCTGGCCACACCAATCATGGCCGGATGATATTGTTTGATCACATTGTTTAAACCTTTGAACAGATTACCTTTCCCCCCGAAAACCGTAGCATTTTCGCCAAAGCTCGACGAAGCGATATCGACCGGTTCGCGGAAATGGCTTATCGTGTACCGCCGGATGTAGGTGGCGCAGCCCTGACCGCCGTGCAGGTAAGGTAAAGTATTGGCAACACCGGCGAAAGCCAAGCCGGCGCCCAGTGGAGCGCAAAGATGGCAGGCATTACGGGCAGCCTCATGCGGCGCGGGTTTCATATCGGCAATAACCATTTTAAATACCTCCTGTGAATTTCCGGCGCCGCGGCATCAATGACCACACCGGACTGCAGACCGAAGAATAAACTTCCCGGGAAAAATTCAGCATACCGCTGTAACCGGCCAGACATATCTTACGTTCATGATTGTGGTCACAGAACCCGACGCCTAATTTATAGGCAATAGGACGCTCCTTGACGCCGCCGATAAGCAGGTCTACATCTTTTTCCTGAATGTATTTGGCCAATTCCATTGGATTGGTATCATCCAATAAAACCGTATCCTCGTCGCACAAATCGCGCAGCTGTTGATAATCTTCTTTATCGCCGGTTTGCGACCCGGCCACTACCGTCTTCATTCCCAGTGTGCGTAGCGAGCGTACCAGCGAAAAAACCTTAAAAGCGCCGCCGGTATAAACCAAAGCCCTGGCGCCTTCAAGTTTCGTGCGGTAATAACGGATTTCAGGCATGATAGCCGCTACTTCTTCCTGCACCAGGGATTTTGTGCGCTCCAGCATCGCCGCGTCGCCTAATCTTTCCGCTACCTCATACAGCGCTTTGCTCATATCCTCGATCCCGAAATAAGAGACTCTGATGAACGGGATGTTGTATTTTTCCTTCATCGATTGTGCCAGCGTCATCATGGAACCGGAGCACTGTACTACGTTCAGCCGGGCGCCGTGAGCGCGGCGAATTTCATTTACCCGTCCGTCACCGGTAATTGAAGCAACCACATTTACACCCATTCTTTTATAGTAGCTTTTGATCTGCCAGGTCTCGCCGGCAACATTGAAATCTCCCATAATATTCAGACTGGCCTCCGGTATGCCGGAGATATCTCCGGTTCCGATAATATTGGACAACGCTATGCAGGCCGCCTGATAACCATTTTTCTTAGTGCCCTTGAAACCTTCGGAGTGTACCGGGATAACATCAATGCCTTTTTCCCGGCTGACTGTCCTACAAACAGCATCCATGTCGTCCCCGATAACACCAACAATGCAGGTACCGTAAACAAAAGCCGCTTTGGGATGGTAAGTGTCGATCAGTTCGGTTAGTACCTTGTATAGTTTCTTTTCCCCGCCAAAAATAACATCTTTCTCTTTCAAGTCAGTTGAGAAGCTTAATCTGTGAAGTTCCGGTCCGGAGGAAAGGGCTCCCCGGATATCCCAGGTATACGCGGCACAACCCACCGGGCCGTGCACCAGGTGTACCGCATCGGCGATGGGATAAAGAACTACCCGCGAGCCGCAAAAAACACAGGCCCGCTGGCTGACTGAACCGGCGGCGCTGATCTTATCGCAGGACATTTCAAATTTTTGGTCTTTGCGTCCTTCGAATACCTGATTTTGACGGTCTTTCAGTATATCAATCATCGCGGTACCTCCTTTTACATCACCAGTTCAAAACTTTCCTCAGCGCATTCGCGGTCTTTTTTATCGAGAAAAGCATTTAATATCATTTCACACAGGCGCATCGCCCCTTTATATCCCACAATCGGAAAATACTGGTGCCCGACACGATCCAATATCGGGAAGCCGGCACGGATGAAGGGGGTATTCTCGTCGCGGGCAATATACTTGCCATAGGTATTGCCGATGAGTAAATCCACGCCTTCCTGTTTTATCCACTGGTGCATTTTGTACATATCTGCCCCTTGGCCTTGCAGCACTTTAGCTTCCGGTACGATGCCGTTAAGAACCGCATTAATCCGGTCAATGAAATTATTGCCGGGCGTCCCGGTGACAATGTAAACCGGACGCATATTCAGCAACACCAGAAATTGGGTTAACGCTACCAGTTGGTCCGGGTCTCCCCAAAGGGCTACCCGTTTGTTGTAAGTATACTGATGCATATTGGAAATCATGTTGAGCAGCCGGCCGCGTTCCCCGTTTATCTCGTCCGGAACGTCGGTGTGAAAGTTTCTTCTGAGTGTATCGACAAACGCATCCGTTGCTTCCAATCCGATTGGCAAATCAAGTATTTCGTAAGGCACTTTACATTTAGTATCCAATAAGCGCGCGGTTGCTAACGATGCGGTTGGCCCTAACGCGACTGTGATTTTGCTTTTCCCTGTTGCACGTAAAGCTTGGATTGTCGTGCCTCCGGCAGGGAAATATTCCTGTTTTCCGGTTAGCGGCGTGTCAAGCACTCCGGAGGTATCCGGGAACATGATATTGTCGATGTCCATCATATCCAACAAGCGCTTGATTTCCCGCATATCCGCGGGGTCTACCCAGCCGGGGATGATGTTTGCCCGGCGGGCACGTTTTTCACCCGGTTCTGACAAATAGCTGACCATGCTGGCCACCATGTTAGAAAAACCGGTAACATGAGAACCGGCATAGCTCGGGGTGTTAGTATGAATGACAATCTTACCCGGAGGAATTTTCCCTTCCTCTTTGGCTTTGCCGATGATTTGGGGAATATCATCGCCTATTGTTTCCGAAAGGCAGGTAGTATGCACCGCGATAATATCCGGGTTATAGACGGTAAAGATGTTATCGATGGCCTGCACCAGGTTCGACTGCCCGCCGAAGACCGCCGCACCTTCCGTAAATGAACTGGTGCCGCTCAGTACCTGTTCCTTGTAATGCCGTGTCAGTGTGCTGCGGTGGTAAGCGCAGCAGCCCTGCGAGCCGTGGCTNNCAGTTGTGAATCCCCAATGAAGCATACATCGCGCCTATTGGTTGACAAGTTTTGGCGGGATTAATCGTTAATACTTGCCGTTCTTTAATCTCAGGTTTGGTATGTCTTAATAACATGTTTTACCTCCCGAATGTGGCAATAATTTCAGTTTGCTCCTGCCATGGTGCATTAAGGTGCGACCACACCCGGCTATTGACCATACGGTCAATTTCTTTATAGAAGTTGATCGCGCCTTCAAAACCGGCAAAAGGGCCGCCGTAATCGTAACTGTGAATCTGTAAACACGGGACTCCCGCCTTCTGGATAGCGTATTTCTCTTTGATGCCCGCGCCGAACATATCCGGATGATATATGTTGATCAGCTCCATCACTTCATGATGGCTTGGCTCATCAATTGTTAAAGTCCCGGCCGGCATATCCCGCATTAAACCGCCGTATTCCTTGAAATCCACGCCATCGGCTGTCAGCTTTGCTTTCTGTTCGGTGGTGACGCGGGGCCGGAAACGTGCTTTGTCCGGCTCTATTTTCAGGCTCTCGATGTTACGCGAATCGGCATCCACCACAATCGAAGGAATTACGTTGCGCCCTTCGTAATCATCCCTGTGACCGAACTCATAACCGGCGGCGACCGTCTTCATGCCCAGTTCGTTGAATAATTCCATATAGTGATGAGAACGTGAACCGCCGACGAACATCATACAAACCTTCCCTTCACAGCGCGGTTTATAGATTGTCTGTGCGGTTGTCACCGCGGTCATTTCCTCAGCGATGACCTTTTCTGTCTGCTCCATAAGTCCGGCATTATCAAAATATTTCGCAATCTTGCGCAGAGATTTAGCGGTGGCCGCCGCGCCGATGAAATTAACTTTTATCCAGGGGATGCCGTATTTGGTTTCCATCATGTCGGCCATGTAATTGATGGAGCGGTGACACATTACCAGATTCAGGTCCGCGGTGTGCGCCCGGCACATGCTGTCATGGTCGGAATTGCCGCAGAATGTAGATACCAGATTGAAACCGCAGCGGGCAAACAACTCTTCGAGGACAAAAGAGTCACCGCCGATGTTATATTCTCCGAGCAGGTTGACCTGAAAAGGAGAAGCCGAAACCGTATCATTAGTGCCAACCATATGTTTAAAGACCTGATTATTCGCGATATGGTGCCCCGCGGACTGGCTGACGCCTTTATAACCCTCGCAGCTGAACCCGAAGACCTTAATTCCCAGCCGCTCCTGTGCTTCTTTAGTTACACGGTGGATATCATCCCCGATGAGGCCTACAGGGCATGTAGCATGCACCGCGATGGCCTTTGGGTGAAAGAGCTCGAATGCTTCATCTATTGCTTTGGCCAGCTTCTTTTCGCCCCCGAAGACAATCTCGGACTCCTGCATGTCGGTGGAAAGGGAGTAAGTCATGTAATTTGCGTCTTCCGGGGTTGGCGGTCGTGTCTGGTTACGCCTGGTTAGCCAGCTGTAATAGCCGCAGCCGATCGGCCCGTGCGTAATGCTTAATACATCTCTTGTCGGGCCTAAAATAACGCCTTTGCAGCCGGCGTAAGCGCAGCCGCGCATGGTTATCATTCCCGGTGTAGTACGGGAATTGACGGTAATTTCGGGTATCGCGCCGCTGCCGTCATTCACAACAATCGCTTTGCTGCGTTTACGCGCCACTTTAACCGGTAATGCCGCTAATATCCTCTGTTTCGCGTCTTCAGGATTGACAGATTGCTCAGAATTCATTTTCGAACTCCTTATTTAGCCGGATTTCCTTTTACAACATTATCGATGGCCTTTTCACCTGTTTCCCCGGTTCTTACTCTGACCGCTTCCGAAACGGGAAGAACAAATATCTTGCCGTCGCCTTTCTTGCCGGTTTGATTTACTTCTGTTATGGTCTTAATCACGATTTGCACCTGGTCATCCGGCACCACTAAGGTGATCAACCGCTTCGGAATAAGTTTGGGTGATGCGCTGAGCTGCGCGGCCGCTTCTTCATGACCGGTTTCCGCGCCTTGTATCAGGAAATAGTCTACGGCGGCTTTTCCCCGCCCCATTACTTTCAGCGTGGTTAATGAATAAAATCCGGCGTCAGCCAATGCCCGCTTGGTCACATTCATCATATTGAACCGAATAATCGCCATAACTTCTTTCATTATGTCTCCCTTAAAGTTGAGCTTTGCCGGTGCTGATTGTATAACTCTCTTCCACCGTTGAGATAAAAATTTTACCGTCACCGAAATTGCCCGAGCTGCCCGTGCGGGCTTCTTTGAGGATCGTTTCGATCACAAAATCCTTATCTTTATCTTCGATTATGGTTAGCAACATCACTTTGGGTAATTCATCGTATGTTACGTCCCCAACCTTCAACCCGCGCTGTTTACCGCGGCCGAAGACATCAATCTTGGTCACGGCAGGGAAACCTGCATACATCAATCCGGCCATAACCTCGTTAACTCTTTCCGGACGCACAATAGCACGCACCATTTTCATTAACCGGTCCTCCTGCAATTTACTTCTAATTTCGTTCGTTAAGCCAATACTCCGAATTCGATCAGTATCTTTTCCAATTCTTCAATACCTATCGGTTGGGGAATCACAAACATTTTATTATTATCTATCGCCCGGGCCAGGGCGCGGTATTCCTCCGCCTGTTTCACAGCCGGGTTCCACTCGATGACCGTCTTTTTATTTATTTCCGCCCTTTGTACATCATTATCCCGTGGTAGAAAATGTATCATTTGTGTGCCCAACCGTTTAGCGAATTCTTCGATCATTGACCGTTCGTTGTCCACCATACGGCTGTTGCAAATCAACCCGCCGAGCCTGACGCTGCCGGCATCCGCAAACTTACGGATACCTTTACAAATATTGTTCGCGGCATACATTGCCATCATTTCGCCGGAACAAACGATATATATTTCCTGGGCTTTTCCTTCCCGCATCGGCATTGCAAAACCTCCGCAAACAACATCGCCCAGAACATCATAGAAAACATAATCCAGCGGGACATCTGTTTCGTACCCGCCAAGCTGCTCCATGAGGTTTATCGCAGTAATAATCCCGCGTCCGGCACAGCCGACTCCCGGCTCCGGCCCGCC
Organism: Dehalococcoidia bacterium; assembly: GCA_003153955.1. Taxonomy (GTDB): domain Bacteria; phylum Chloroflexota; class Dehalococcoidia; order Dehalococcoidales; family Fen-1064; genus Fen-1064. The sequence goes on from PMCB01000075.1 coordinate 12,833, forward strand.
GGATTCGACACAAAGTGTTTTACCGTAACCGGCCTTGCGGACTTTATCCAGTTCAACATCTTCCCCCTCTTCCCGAAGGGTATCCAGTACTGTCCTCTGCGCCAAGCCTCCCAGCAATAACCTGGTGGAATCTGCTTTGGGGTCGCACCCCACAACCAATACTCTGCGTCCCATTTCCGCTAGAGCTGCCACCGTGTTTTGAGTGGTAGTGGATTTCCCGATACCGCCTTTACCGTATATCGCAACTTTTCTCATTTTAGCCTCCTCATTCTTCCTTCTAGCTAGCCGTAGATATTCAGTTATTGATTATGATATTGACATCGTCCCCGGTCTTTAAAAGCAACTTTCGATTTATTCAATCTCTCATTCCTCAAATGCGTTTTGTTCACCACTCGGACCGTAATTATTGATAAGGACGAAGCGATGACCTTACTCTTTCAATATACTGAGACGATGTTTCGAACAGATTATCAGCAGTTTACAATCGCATTAATTATGTTTCCGGCACATTGCAGTTTGAGTGTAAAATTGATGCCGTCTTGAAAATATATGGTGAACTCTCATATTGGGGATAATGATTTATGCCGGGAATGTTACTTTGAAACCCATTGGCCAAAGAAACAGAATGAAATTGCCGAATGTAATAGAGTCGGATAGATAACAATATCCTCTATTGCTAACACTTATCTTTGGGGCGGGGATAAAGGGGGCGGTCATTGTGTCAATATTAAATCCCAAAGATGAATGCCAATCTGTCGTCTATGCTACAATGCAATTCAGAGGTATTTCCGTGCTCGCCATTATCTTAAGTGTCATTGTTATTTCGTTGTCCGGTGTGATGATGCCCGGCCCGATGTTTGCTGTGGCGGTGGCCAAGAGCTATCACAGTCCGTGGGCCGGCACCAAAATGTCCCTCGGGCACGCGGTCATCGAAGTCCCGATAATCCTGCTGATTTATTACGGCTTTGCCCGCTTTTTTCAGCATAATGCGGTTCAAATCGTTCTGAGCCTCATCGGCGGGGCGGTCATCATCTGGCTGGGTATCAACATGTTCCGCGCCCGCAAAGANNGCGATGCTGGTGATGAAAATTACGGCTTACGGCGGCGCTTGGCTGCCGGTGATGATTGTGGTGCACTGGCTGTGCGACCTGGCCTGGCTGACGCTGGTGTCCGTCCTTATTTACCGCACTAAAGGACTGTGGGGACTGAAATTGCAGGAATGGATATTCGCGGTTTGCAGCCTGCTGCTGGTCGGCTTCGGCGTGTGGTATTTGATTTCCGGCGTTCAGAAATTCTAGTCCGTAGATTCGCTGTCTTCGGTTTTGCGCAAATCACAAACAGAGATTTCGCAGTGGGCGCAGTCATTTTCATAGCAAGGCTCGACATGAATCGTGACGCTGGAATTCGGTAATTTTTCCCTGATAGCGTTTTCCAGAAGGTCGCACATGTGATGAGCCTTTTCCACACTGACATTGCGTGGCATTACCATGTGAAGTTCAACAAAGCGTTCACTCCCGGCGCGGCGGCTCCGCACAGCGTGATAACTAACCAGTTCGGTAAAGTGTTCCCGGATACAAGTGTTCAAAATCGCCATGTCTTCTTTTGGTAATGAATAATCAGTTAGTTCACGGAAAGCCCGAATCGCGGTTTCGTAGCCGGCCTTCAATACAAATCCGACCATAACTAAAGCAACAATAGGGTCAAGGATTTCCCAACCGGTAATAAGCACGGCCAGCAGTCCCAGCAATACTCCGGACGCCGAATAAACATCGGCGCTGATGTTTTGCGCTGATGCATCAATGGCGGTGGATTCCGTGGCCTTAGCAACTCTCCGTAAGTGGCGGGAAAGAAAATAGCTAGCGATAATCGAGATGACCATCACAGCTATACCGGCATCAGGTTTAATAACTGTACGGTGGATAATTCGCTGTATTGCCGAATAGATGATAAAACCGCCTGCACCCAATACCAGAAAGGCCTGAATCAGGGCAGAAAAACCTTCCATTTTACCGTGACCGAACGGATGTTTTTCATCGGCCGGCTGCACAGACATGTGCACGGCAATCACGGTGATGCCGATGGAAAAGAGGTCTAAAAAACTGTCTGTTGCCTGGGCGGTGATGCTGATACTGTGGGAGATAAAAGCGACAATTACCTTCAAAATGATCAGGCTGGTAACAACACCCAGGGCCAGTTTAGCGGCTCCGCTTCTTGTAGAGATACTTGCCAGTACTTTTTTTATCATTGAATTTTCCGTTATAATAAAAAACTCCACAAATCTTCAGCCCTGTGGAGTACTCCCGCCGCTGCTATTCAGCCCGATATGCTTCAAGAAATCAAAGGATGCTGTTCTGCTGCACTTATAGTAACAAATATTAATATGTTTTACTAACGGAACAGTGAAAAGCCTACTCAATCACAATATCCAGACAATCCAATAACGTTACTGCGCCGTTATAAGAAAACCGCGCTTTTTTCAGCACATTGTTTTTTACATCGATGTAGAAATTCCGCGCCCCCCGCAAATCCGCGCCCGATAAATTCGTATTGTAAAAACGGCTGTTTTCGAAATCGGTGTTCTGTAAGTCGGCGCCTGATAAATCCGCCTCGGTAAAATCTACTTCTTTCGCTTCGCAGCTTAAAATCTTAATTCCGGGGATTTTCATGTAGCTGAAATCAGAATAGTTAAGCTGGCATTCGCTGAAAGACAAATCGCGGATGGCATCTGTTTTCGACCAGTTAAAACCGGTAACTTTACACTTGGTAAATTGCGTTTCCAGGAACCGGCTGCCGGCAGACTTGGTCACACTCAATAAACACTCATTAAAAGTGCAGTTGATGAATTTAACTCCTTTAAGTGTGCAACCGGTAAAACTGCAAGCTTCGAAACGGCAGTCCTCAAACTCCCGGGCGGAGACAATTTCATCCTTCAAAATGAGGCGCGTAAAAGTCCGCTGATAATAGCTCAATTCCGGGAAAGTCATGGCACTATTATAGCACCGAAAGGAAAAATGACCGAGAATTTAATGTTTTAATAGAGGGTAAAAAAGGCGTTATTTCAGTAAATCAGCTTGTTTTTGTTTAATTACTTCAAATATTTGGTATAAGGGATTGTCATAAATCTCAGTTATATCAACACCATATATTCTAAGAGTGCGGTTAATAATTTCTGCCTTTACTTTTTTTGCTTTTTCTTTATCAGGTCCCCCAATTGGCCATAAACAGGCTTCGTCGGAATAAAATCCCTTGCTGTAATCTTGCTCAAGGACTTTATTGAAAAAATCTATAGCAATATCTTTATATTTATCAATTTGCTTGGTGGATGCATATTTAATCGGGACATAAGTTCCGGGCCTGGGCACAGAAGGATTTCGTTTTTTATATAATTCGAAATCCTTCTTTAAATTTTCAACTGCTTTTCCGTATGTTTCTCCATGCCCGACCATCAAGGACCAATTAATTATTCCTGCACCGTAGGCAACCTTAGCTACTCCAGCATTAGGATTTTTCCACGTCCTGATGGGATAATCGTCAAAATTCCAGTTTGATTTTATAAAGGATAGGAGCCATTTGATTTTAGTTCTAAAAAAATACATTTTTATCTCAACGTCAATCTATCGACAAGTATTTCCGTACGTAATCCATTGCGGCTTCTCTATCTGTCACTTCCCCGGCCGCCTGTGCCTCTTTGATTTCTTCCAGCAGCGCACCCATTTTCGCGCCCGGTTTCATCCCGAAACCATTAATTAAGTCATTGCCGTCCATCAGCTTCACCGGCCCGGTTACTTTTTGCTGCGAATGCTGTTTTAAAACGTGAGCTACCAGGCCGGTATGATATTCCCACTGGTCCGGCAACAATCCGGGCCCTCTCGCCGCCAGATGGTCGGCCAGGCTCAGGTACAGGGTGTCGATGCCGGCATCACCCGTATCCCTGAAATATCGGTATATCGCCCTTGCGGTCGGCATCGCATCCTGACTTAGCTGTGTCGGTCTCATGTGATATTTCACCATTAAAGTGACCAGACGGGCCTCTTTCGTGCTGAAGCGGAGCCTTTCCAAAATGCTTTCCACCGCTTCCGCCCCGTTTTCCGGATGCCCCAGAAAGCGTATCCGGCCGTTTTCATCGAGGGCTTTGGTCTGCGGCTTGGCGATGTCATGGAGCAATGCGGCCAGCTTCAACAGCGATCTTCCGGTACTGCCGCTGCTGACCGGCCGGTCGAAATATTCCGCGATTGTTTCATTCCAGGGTACCATGTTTAGTACTGCCGGATTTTGATATTCCCAGGCTCCCTGATGCAGGATAAAATCCGCGGCGCTGACGGTTTTAAGGGAATGCTCGAAAACATCCCAATGGTGTTCTTTCGGTTGCTCCACGCCCTTTAGCGGCACCAGTTCCGGAATCAAAGCGGTCAATAATCCCCGCTTTTCCATATCGGCGAAAACCTGCCCGCCGCGGGAGGCATTGAGCAGGCGGAGAAGTTCTTCCCTGACCCTTTCGCCGGGGACGGTTGCAATCAGCGGCGCCGCCTTTTCCATCTCCGCCTCTGCCTGTCTGTCAATTGTGAAATCAAGCTCTGCCGCCAGCCGTTGGGCCCTCAATAAGCGCACCGGGTCGTCCTGAAAAACCGCGGCGGAGACCATTTTGATTATCCCGCGGTCCAAATCCAGACGCCCGCCGAACGGGTCAATCAGGCTGGCATTTTGATTTTCTGATATGAGCTGCTGCAAATCGACGGCCATGGCATTGGTCGTAAAATCGCGCCTTTTCAGGTCGTCTTCGATTTTTCCGCTGAAAGAAGCGATATCGATGGTCCAATCCGGCAGGATAATCCGTCCGATGCGATTGATTTCGTCCAACAGCACGAATTTGCCCTGCAGCGAATCTGCCAGTTGCGGGCCTATTTCCAGGACATCGGCCCCAACTGCAATATCGATATCCGCCGTCTCTCTACCCAGCAATGCGTCCCGCACAAATCCGCCCACCAGATACCCGCTCACGCTGTGATATTTAAGAAAATCGGCGATATTTGCCAGCGCTTTTTGAGCCGGTGCATCGATTAATGCTTTGTTGAATATTTCCTGCGCCTGTTTCGCCAAATTCCCGCCTGCCAATTATCGTTGAATTATCATCCTAAGTTTACTCTTTCCCTAATGGAAAAAACAACGATTTCAGCATTGCGGGCAGACAGCGTTTTGGAAAAAGTATTATTTATTGAAATGCATCAACTTTTTATATAAAAAGTGTCTGCTTCGAGCGGTCGGCCATTTCCAGCATTGAAGCCACCCCGCAGACTCCCTCCACCCCTGGTATCAGGTCTTCGGCGTTGATTTCCATCACTTCCATGCTCATNNCCGCCCCGGTTCATTAACCCCATCATCCGCCCCAAGAAGCTCTTGCCGGTGAAGTTGCCTTTCTGAATCGCTTTCAGCCCCCAGAAAGTAAAAAACATGTTGGTCTCTTTCCCCATCGCGGCCGCCCCGATGGCGATATTGAAAGCCGCCATTACCCTGTCCATGTCCCCGCTCATAACGATGATTGTTGTGCCGTTGTTTTCTGCCATTTTTACCCTCCTGTTAGCGTATATCTGACTTTCATCAGATTACCATGTCTAGGCCATTATCCGGTCTGCGAATTCCTTGTTTTAGTCCGTTTGCTTCCCATTTGAATCCCTTTTTATGGTATTGATATATCTACATATCTCCATTATTATTATAACCTAGCCTGCCAAGTCGTATTTTTCAATAAAAATAAGAAAGCACCCCGCTTGCTCCTCGATATTTCTATCCGATATGAGTTGAAGCGGGATGCTCTCCGGTCTGCTAATAAAAGTTACTTAACTTAAGCTTTCATCGGAACGCGGGCGTACGGTTCGGGATAGATTACCGGCCCGTGGTCGCGGGACGGAAGAATGATGGTGGCTCCTCCCGTCACTGTTACCGCCCCTGTTTGATTGATACTCTGGACGTCGATATCCACGCAGTATTTTCCATTATCGCAATACTTGTTGATGACCTTGCCCTTGCTCCAGGTCGTATCCCCGATCATGTTCATTTTCCGGATTTGCGTGCTGAACTTCCACAGGAACCCGTCGTCTCCCATCCAGTTAGTGAGCATGATATAGCGCCATGCCTCGGTCTGCTGCCCCACGGCAACTTGCCTCGGGTGCGCTTCGGTTATCTTGTGGCCCGGGCCATAGTCCCTGACCTGACCTTTTAAAAAGCCCTGGCCGAATTCCCACTTATTGACCCCTTTCCAACCGGGGGAAGGCGGCATTTTCTCCCACATGATGCGGGTTAACCGCTCCGAGATGAAATGAGCGTGGCCGGCCGCATGCCAGGCGGTCAATTCAGCCTCGTTAAGAGGCCCGCGTACCACCGGCGTCAATTCATCGCCCACCTTCACGTCTTCCCAGTAGCGGGGCTTCGCGCCGCGTATTTCCTCTCTGTCCTGCGCCGCGTAAATCTCTTTCAACTCCTGTTCACTGTACTCCGGCATTTTGACCAGGTCTGTTTTCCCGAAGATGTTTAACTCTTCTGCTTTTTTCACATCGAACCATTGTTCGTAGCTGCTGTATCCGCCGACCAATTCTCCGCCCTGCCGGTAATAGTCTGCTTTTTCATATGACAGCACTTTCCGTCCGGCATATTTGCTGGGGGCAACTTTGTTTTCCGCCGGGCACATTACCCGGTAAGTGAAGGTATCCCCCACGCACACCGGCCTGAACCATTCCCGGTCGCAGCCCGAATACATGCCGTCCACGCCGGCGATTACCGGACCGTGGTCCGGGGGTGACTGCGCATAACAAATGGTATAAAGGTAGTTGGGGGGCGCAATCATTGTTTTATACTTGGTCTTCTTCGCGTATTCCGGGTCACGAAAGAGCGGATTTAAATCGCCTTCGCCGTTTACGAAGATCCGTATCCCGTCTTGCGTCACATCTCGGTTAAGCGTATTATCGCTCAGAATATTCCCCTCAAATCCTGGTCCGCGGGCGCGGAAATCCTCACTGGTCATGACGCGTCCCACCAGTTTTCCCCACTCCTCCATCAGTTGATCGATAGGGTCTAATTTTTTTTCAGGCATTCCTTTTTCTCCTAATTAATACTTGCGTGTATATATTTTCTTTGTTTTTTTATGTTGCGGAATTTAAACTTAATTCCGATGATATATTCTACCCCTTAAATTGTCAAGCTTGAGAGGCAAACGTGCGAGAGGAAAATACGGCTCGGCTATTAAAAAGATAACTGAAAGCCGCAGGTTGAACAGCTTTCCACTGTTCAAAACCCTGCGGCTCTTGTTTTTCACAGCCGGTTATTGTGTTATTTCAATTCCTGTAAACAGCGGTTGATATAGCCTCTGGTCTCCGCTGCTATGCCCATCTGCCTGGACAAAGGATAGGTGAAAGCGCCGATAACATCGAGGTCGATCGCGCCCTTATATCCGATTGCCTTAAGGCTCTTCAGAATCTTGGGGAAATTGACGCCGCCGCGGCCGGCGATTTCTTCTTCGGCTTTGCATTCGTAATGCTGTCTGTCCTCGACATCGGGATATTCGCGCAGATGCACATGGACGATTTTCTTGCCGAGCTTTTTAATCGTATCGGTAGCGTCTTCTCGGGCCCGGAAGATGTGCAGCGTGTCCAGGTTCGCGCCCAGGCCGGGGATATCGAGCTCCGTCATCATTTGCACCATCGTGGCGGTGTTGTAAACGGAAGCGCCGACATGCGGCTTGATTGCCAGGGTGATGCCGCGGCTGGCCGCCTCTTCACCCATTCTGCGCAGGTATTTAAATTCTTCTTTGGTGGCAGCTTTGTCATCGGATTTCCCTTTGGCGCGCATCGTTACGATGGGCACCCCGATTTTAGCCGCCAGGTCGAACAGGGTCTGCATCGATTTAATTTTATCTTCGCCCGGCCCGAATCCGACATCGGCGTGAATTGCAAACAGGCCCAGGTTATGTTTCTTCGCCGTCCACTTAATTTCGTCCACATATGACTGCTTGGTGATTAATTCGATGTGCCGGCAGTGACTGCCCATAATCGCCAGCTCGGCCCCTTCATAACCGGCCCAGGAGATGTGCTGTAATGCGCCGTAAAGGTCGACCTGATTGAATAAAACTGAACTGCAGCCTAATTTCATTTAATATCCTCCCATATTTTTACTAGTATATTAGGGCACATCTGACATCGTTGTCAAAGACGTATCGTGCTTATGCGTTGCTTAGGCATCAACAATTATTTCAAGCCAGGGGATTGCTGAAAAGTATTAGTGTGGTGCTTTTTAAATAGCGTTACCTTCGGTTTTATTCCATCCCGATGGAAATCGGGATCCAGTCGGTTCTCTACTTAGGCATCACTTTCTATAGGGGAAGGGGCTATTTCACCAGACTGGCTAGAGGAAGGCCGAAGCTAATTTAACAAGGATTAAAAAAGGAAAAAACCTGATTATTGGAATTTGTAATTTTGGATTTGCCGAAGGTCCTTCAACTGAAGGATAGGATTTCGAAATTCGAATTTAGTGCTTGTTTGGTTTTTGGAATTTTCTTTTCGTTGTATTTGGGGTGGCTGGAGGGGATTGAACCCTCGATCTTCAGGGCCACAACCTGACGCCTTGACCGCTGGGCTACAGCCACCACAAGTTCTACGATTCTTATTATAGCGGAAACACCGGCTTCCTTACAATCTGCATCCGGAGGATGCATCCCCCCGCATGCATCCCCGGAAGGTTTGAAGACACCTTGTAATGTAATTGAAACGACACGGTGTAACAATCGATTAAATCGTGATAACATAGGACATTAGATATGGAAACGCCTGATTCGAAATTAGTCACCCCCCGTGAAATCGCGCTTCTTTCTGCCGATGAAGCCTACAAAAAGCTCAACAGCAGCCAGAAGGGTTTAACTACCGCCAAAGCCGCGGAGAGCCGCGCTCAGTTCGGGACTAACTTCCTGCCGGAGCTGCCCACTCCACCCATCTGGAAAAAATTCCTCCTGCAGTTCCGCGATTTATTCGCCGTGCTTCTTTTAATCGCCGCCGGTATCTCCTTTGTCGCTTATATCCTCGGCGGCCGCGACCTTTATTCGCTGAAAGTCTGCATTGCCATCATCTGCGTTGTCCTGCTGAATGCCTCCATCGGGTTTGTGCAGGGTTACATGGCGGAGCGCGCTACTTCCATGCTGCAGAAACTGGTGCCGCACAATGCGCGCGTCTTACGTGACGGGGGAGAAGTCATTATTCCGACTACCGAGCTTGTTCCCGGCGATATCATTCTGCTGGAAGAAGGCGATGATGTGCCTGCCGACGCCCGTCTCGTCCGCGCCTACGAGTTATCCACCAGCGAGATCAGTTTGACCGGCGAAAGCACTCCGGTAAAGAAAACTGCCGACCCGGTGATGGAAACACTGCTGGCAGAAACAGAACTGCCGAATCTGGTGTTTATGAGCACCACGGTTTCCCGCGGCTCCGGCGTCGGTATTGTCTACGGTACCGGCCTGAATACCCAGTTCGGGCGTGTGTACCGTCTGAGCTCTCAGGTCAGCGAGAGATTGAGTCCCTTGCAAATGGAATTGGCTACCATGGCAAAAATGGTCTCTATTGCCGCCGTTGCCATCGGTATTGTGATGTTTGTTCTGGGGCATTTCCTGGGCCTGACATTAATCGAGAACCTCTTATTCGCCCTGGGTGTCATGGTGTGTTTGGTTCCTGAGGGAATGCCGGCGACTTTAACTGTTTCCCTGGCTCTCGGCGTTTCTTACATGGCTAAAGGTAAGGTGCTCATTAAAAGGCTTTCGACTTTGGAAACTTTGGGTGCCACCACCGTTATCTGCACCGATAAAACCGGCACCTTGACCCGCGGCCAAATGACGATGGTCGCGATGTATGTCGACGGCAAAGAATTTCGGGTTACCGGTACCGGTTACGCGCCGGTGGGAAACATTGAAGATGCCAAGGGGAAGAAAATAACTATTCTTGATGATTCTTTGCTTGAAGCGGTAAAATGTGCTGCCCTTTGCACCACGGCGCGCCTGGTTCCTCCTCAGGATGCCGGTGAAGAATGGAAAGTCATCGGCGACCCTACCGAAGGGGCGTTACTGACGGCCGCCGCCAAAGTGGGCTTAACCGCCGATGAATTGGCTAAAAAATATCCCCGGTTTGCGCTGCTGCCGTTTGATTCCGGCCGCATGCGGATGTCATCCGTCCAGAAAGTCGGTGACACCTATATGGCCTATATCAAAGGCGCGCCGACCGCGGTTATCGAACGCTGTACCCATGTTCTGGAAAACGGCCGGGAAAAAGCCTGGAGCGAACAGGAGCGTCAGGTCGCCGTCGAGCAGAATAACGCCATGGCCGAGCGCAGTTTGCGTGTGTTGGCTCTTGCCCGAAAGGCTTTGACGCCGGAAATCGCTAACCGCAAGCAGTCGGGTGAAATCGAGGAAGGCCTATGTTTCCTGGGGCTGGCGGGTCTAATGGACCCGCCGCGGGCCGACGTTATTGAAGCGGTCAAAGCCACCCGTACCGCCGGTTTGCGCATTATCATGATTACCGGCGATTTCGGACTGACCGCCGACGGTATTGCCCACGCCACCGGCATCTCGCAGGAAAGGCTGACCCGGATTATTACCGGTTACGACCTTGATAACCTGAGCGAAGAGGATTTAAAGAAAGAATTGACTGAACACCGCGAGATTATTTTCGCGCGTGCCACACCGGAGCATAAATTGCGCGTGGTCACCGCTTTAGAGTCTCTTGGTGAGGTTGTCGCCGTCACCGGTGACGGCGTAAACGATGCCGTAGCTTTGAAACAGGCGGATATCGGTATCGCCATGGGGTTGGCCGGCACCGATGTCGCCCGGGCCGCCTCGGAAATGGTGCTGCTGGATGATTCCTTTGCTTCGATTATCCATGCCGTCAGGTACGGCCGCTCGATTTATGATAATATCCGCCGCGTGGTTATCTATCTTTTCTCCCATAATATGGCCGAACTGATGCCTTATCTGTTCGCCACGGTTGCGCGTATTCCCTTAGTGCCTCTGAATGCGCTTCAGGTGCTGGCCATCGACCTCGGCTCCGATGTTTTGCCTGCGCTGGCGCTTGGCGGCGAGGCTCCTGAACCGGATGTCATGCAGCGTCCCCCCCGTCCCAGAAAATCCCGCTTATTGGACAGGAATACCATCGGACGCATTCTTTTTCTGGGTGGTATTCAGTCTACCGGCGCCATTGTCGCATTTGTTACCGTGTTGTTGATGGGTGGTTGGGTCTGGGGCACCACTTTGCCTATGCATGACGCGCTCTACCGCCATGCCATTACCGCCACCCAGGCGGCAATTGTGGTTTCTCAGATTTTTAATAGTTTTGCGGTAAGGACTTCTTTTGATTCGGTGTTTAAAAAAGGGCTGTTCTCTAACCGCAGATTATTATTCGCTCAGATTTTCTCCGTCTTCCTGATTTGCCTTATCAGTTATTGGCAGCCTATTCAGAGTATTTTCAATACGGCGCCGTTGACTGCCTATGATTGGATCATCGTCACCGGTTTTGGCGCCCTGTTATTTGCCGCGGAAGAAATTCGCAAGGCGGTTTTACGGGCGCGGGTTCGGAACCGCACAATATAAGGGAGGTATGTATGCATATCATTATTATCGGTTGCGGGCGTGTTGGAGCGCGGCTTGCTTCGCTGTTAAGCAGTTCCGGTCACTCGGTCGTGGTGATTGATAAAAATCCGGAAGCTTTTGAGCGTCTGGAACCTTCGTTCAAAGGTAAAACGATCGAGGGCGTCGGATTCGATCGTAAAACGCTGCTTGATGCCGGCATCGAACAAGCCGATGCGCTGGCGGCTGTCACCAACGGCGATAATTCCAACGTCGTCGTGGCCTCTATCGCGGCGCAGGATTTTCATGTGCCCCGGGTGGTGGCCCGTATCAACGACCCTGTCCGGGCGGAGATTTTCCCCAAGCTGGGGATTACCACCATTTCATCCACGCTCTGGACATCCGGCCGCATCTTTGAATACCTTATCTCGCCGGAATTGCATAATGTCTTCAGTGTCGGCAGCGCCGGCGTCCAGCTTTACGAATTTGAAGTGCAGCCTGTTCTAGTCGACCGTAATGTGAAGGACCTCAATGTGTCCAATGAAATCCGGGTGGTGGCAATTACCCGCGAAGGTGTTGGTTTTATTCCCGTTCTCGGTTCTATTTTCAAACGCCGCGACCGGGTTTTAGTGGCCGTGGATACCAGGTCGATTGATAAGCTCCGGGCAATGCTCGGGTTAACAAACTGATGTTGGAGGAGGGCAGTAAATATGANNGCCATTATCCATTTTGATTATCGGTGCCGGTAAATTAGGACGTGAAACCGGTCAGCGCCTGACCGATGCCGGTCACAAGCTGACTTTTGTCGAGAAAGAACACGAATCTGCCGCTAAGGCCAAAGAAATTTTCGGCGACCATGTCATTTTCGGTGACGGCTGTGACCCCAAAGTGCTGGAACGGGCCGGGGTGTCAAATATTCAGGTGATTATTGCCGCCACCGGTGATGATGAGGACAACCTGATTATCGCGGAACTGGCGCACCATATTTTCAATATCCCGTGCGTCCTTACCCGCGTCAACCGGCCGGAAAATCAGTGGCTCTTCACCGCCCACCGCGGCGTCGATACGGCTTTTTGCCCGGTTGCCATGTCCGCCGATTTTATTAAAGCCGAAATCGATAAACACGCCAAAGAGATTCAGGGCTAATTTCGTATTAAGCGGGGATTGAGTCCGTAGACCGTAGTCGAAGGTACTTTGCGGAGCAGTTCGGAGCAAATGTATAAGGGGCGCAGCCCCTCTAAATAACCTCCTCCCTCGCCATTTATGGAGAGGGAGCCAGAGGGTGAGGTCTGCAGGGAACAGCAGGCAACTGTAGGACAGGTTTCTAACCTTGAGTTTTTCAACGAAATACTTTCAACAGCAGTTGAAATGTATGTCCGCCCGGTACCCGTGGGGTGGGTACAGCCCGCTAAAACGTAACATATCAAGGACAAAACCATGGAATATATTATCGACCAAATGCAGTCGTCTGACTGGGAAAAAGTCCGAGCCATTTATGTCGAGGGGATAAAAAATGGTAATTCTACCTTTGAAACGGATGCCCCCACTTGGGAAAAATGGGACGCAACCCACCTTCAAAAACCCCGCCTCGTAGCCCGGGCGCAGGGCAATATTTTAGGATTCATCAGCCTGGCCCCGGTTTCCGGCCGCGTTGTCTATTCCGGTGTCGCCGAAGTCAGCTTATACGTCAGTTCGCAATATCGAAAGCTGGGTATCGGTTCCGCCCTGATGTCATCCCTCATCGCAGCTTCGGAAAAAGCCGGCATCTGGACGCTGCAGGGCAGTATTTTCCCGGAAAATGTCGCCAATATTGCCCTGGTTAAAAAACATGGGTTCAGAGAAATCGGTCGCCGGGAAAAAATCGCCAGAATGACCTATGGCGATTTCAAAGGAACCTGGCGGGATACCGTCTCGGTCGAGAGGCGCAGTAAAGTCGTCGGCTTGGACTGATGATAGTCCCTACTTCACAAACTGGCTGACTTCCGTCAGGCTGCGGATGCGCGGACAATCGGTGATTTCTTTGTAGTAATCGGCGCGGTCCAGCAGTATCGGAGTAATCCCCACCCCTCTCGCTCCCAGCACGTCGTTCTGGTACTGGTCCCCCACATGAATCGCTTCGGCAGCGTTAACACGGGCCAGGTTCAAAGCTTTCAGGAAAATCGGCGGCTGCGGCTTGTCTGCGCCCACTTCGGCGGAAGTTACCGTAAAATCCAGGTATTCGCCGATGCCGAGCTCGCGGCACATTGTGTTCACTTCAGTCTGCAGGTTGGTCAGTAAAGCTAATTTCAGCCCCTGCGCTTTTAAAGTTTTGAGCGTCTCAACGACATCGTCAAAAAGCACGAATTTCATGCTGGCGTTGAGCTGAAACATCCGGGCCAGCAGTTGCATTACCTGGCCGTCGGTAGCATTGATTCCCGTTTCTTTCAGAATAATGCGGTGAAAACCGGCGTACAGCTTGGTTTGTTCTTCCCGGCTCCGGTCGCGGATGGGGCGGCGCGCATTCTCTTCGTACATATGCTTATCGCCCAGATAAAGGCCGTAACTGATAGACTTTGGGGAAACGTCAAAGCCAAGCTCTTTGAGAGCCTGGCTTTCTAGTTCTTCACGGGGCGGATAATAATGCGCCAGTGTATTAAACCAATCGAAAAAGACTGCTTTAATCACGGCGTTTTTGACTACGAGTCTTTAACACCCAGGTCGGTGATGTAGTCGACGGCGTTCTGGACGGTGACGATTTTCTCGGCATCTTCGTCCGGGATTTCGATTTTGTTGGTGGCGTTGCTGAATTCCTCTTCCAGCGACATGATNNACGACATCTTTTTCGTCAACGCCCAGTTGTTCTACCACGATTTTTTTGACCCGCTCTAATACAGTTGCCACTTAATTACCCCCTATTGAAGGATCTTCTTTACTAATATTAGCACTAATGGCGCCAAGTACGCCGTTTATAAATTTTGAGGAGCTGTCCCCCCCGAAATTCTTCGCCAGTTCGACAGCCTCATTGATGGCTACCTTCACCGGTATTTTATTATCAATTAAAATTTCAAATATTGCAAGTCTCAGAATGTTCCTGTCGATAAATGCGATCTGCTCTATCGGCCAGGCCGGCGCGTACCGGTGAATTTGAGCGTCTAATTTTTCTTTGTAGCGTACAACGCCGTTTACCAGTTCGCCCGCAAACTTAAAAGTCTCGTCGGATAACTTCAGTTCTTCCCTGAGGTTTTTCAGCGTNNACTATTATATCTCAAAACTAAAGTTTTCCTAATGATATTCCACCGTCAACACTTATCACCTGTCCGGTAATATATCTCGCTTCTTCCGAGGCGAGGAAAGCGACTGTTTCCGCAATATCGCGGGGTGTGCCCAGATAACCCAGCGGGATGTTGGCCATTAATGCCTGCTTCCGCTCTTCGGGCAAAACCTGCGTCATCGGTGTATCGATAAAACCCGGGGCGACGGCGTTAACCGTAATCCCGCGGGAAGCCACTTCTTTGGCGATTGTCTTGGTGAACCCGATAATGCCTGCTTTAGCGGCCGCGTAGTTCGCCTGGCCGGCATTCCCGATAATCCCGACGACACTGGACATGCTGATAATCCGGCCGGAGCGCTGTTTCAGCATCGGGCGTAAAACGGCCCGGGTGCACAGAAAGACGCTCTTCAGGTCGATGGCCAGTACTTTGTCCCATTCCTCGTCCGTCATCTTCATCGTCAACTGGTCGCGCGTGATACCGGCATTGTTGACCAGGATATCCACCTTACCGTAAGCAGCGATGGCGGTCTCCATCATTTTCGTGACATCCGCGGAAGAGCTCACATCGGCCATAATTGCCACTGCCTGGCGGTTCAGGTTCTTGATTTCGGATACGGTCTGTTCAGCCGGGGCGCTGTCGCCTACATCGTTGATCACCAGCGTGGCGCCGTTTTCGGCCAGCTTCATCGCGATCGCTTTACCGATGCCTCTGCCGCTGCCCGTAACAATGGCGACTTTGCCTGTGAAGTCCATTTTTTCACCCTCGTTTCAGTGTTTCTGGCTGACGTTTTTAGTATAGCATACAGCGGGATACACCAAGAAATTCCAAATAACAAGAACAAATAAAGGCTCATACCCTGAGCGTAGCTAAGGGTCTCCCTGCCTATTGAATGTTTGACGAAGACCTAACCGTCTTAATCAAGGTGGAGTGGGGATAAGGGGAAACTGAGGGCAAGCGAGGGCGTTTGCCCTCGCGCCGCCCATAAAAAAAGAGGTTCTCTTCACCCGCTGGGGAAGAGATCAAAGAGATGGGGCGTCGTGAGTTTATTAACTCTGTAAAAGCAGAGATATCGCCCGTTTGAAAGATAAGAATTATACGGAAAAAGAAAGTGAAAAGCCCTAGCTTCCTGCCAGCCCCTTTACCGCGTTCGCATCCCCGATGTTCACCATCTCAGACTCACGGCTAATCCTCTTGATCAGCCCTGCAAGCACTTTTCCGGGCCCGATTTCGATGAACTTCCCAACACCCTGCCCTACCATGTATTCCACGCTCCGCTGCCATTGTACGCTGCTGCAGAGCTGTTTGAGCAACTCCTCCCGGATTTGGCTGCCGCTTGTCAACGGCTGTGCCGTCACGTTGGCAATAATCGGGACAATCGGGTCTTTAAAAGTAACTTTCGCTAAAATTTGGGTCATGCCGTCCACTGCCGGCTGCATTAACGGCGAATGGAAAGCGCCGCTGACCTGAAGCGGAAGGGCGCGGGCTGCCCCTTTGGCTTTGGCCATTTCACCGGCTTTGGCGATATTTTCCGTTGCGCCGCTGATGACCAGCTGTCCGGGACTGTTGATATTGGCAACCATGGTGTTTGTCTCTTTACAGACTTCCGCCAGTATTGCCTCATCCAGTCCGATAATTGCCATCATGCTGCCCGGTGTTTTCATTCCGGCTTCATACATCAAACGGCCGCGCTCTTTCGCCAGAAAAACTACAGTGCTGAAATCAAGGACATTCGCTGCCGCCAGCGCGGTGTATTCCCCCAGGCTGTGTCCCGCCATAAAAGCAGGCGCCGGCAGATTCTTCCCGCCGACTTCCTGCGCCGCCCGCAGGCAGGCGATGCTTACCGCCACCAGCGCCGGTTGGGCGTTGCTGGTTTTGCGCAGTTCCTCTTCCGGCCCTTCAAAGAATATTTTAGAAAGCGGAAAGCCTACGGCCTCATCCGCCTGTTTGAACAATGTTTTCACCGAATCGAAGCTGTCATAAAGGTCTTTCCCCATCCCCACTGTTTGGGCGCCTTGCCCCGGAAAAACATAAGCTACTTTTTTAATATCAGACATAATATTCTCCTGTTAGATGCTATTAGGCCCCGTTTTGTAGGGTCAGGTTTCGAACCTGACCGCCATGTTTCTCGTTTTTCAATTCAATGGTCGGGTTGTAATCCATACTTGTTCCGGGTTGTGGGTCGTTTGGCAAATATTTGAGTGGTTAACTTATCTATCAACTTAATTTCAACCAAACTAAAATATCACCTGCCGGAAAAAATAACACCCGATGCCGCTGGGTGCGCTCTAATCAGCAACCGCCGGGATATGCCCGGCGGTATTGTTATGCGCTGTATTCCCTGAATTATCGGGTGTTCATTGCCAAAATTGTTGCACGTTGTCTCTTAGGAAGCTTTCTTTGGCTTGGGAGCCTTGATTGCCAGTACTTCCCGTCCGTCATAAGAGCCGCAGGTCTTGCAGACATGATGCGGCAGTTTCGGGCTGTGGCACTGCGGGCATTCTACCGTCGCGGTAGCCTGGATAGCGAGATGTGCACGTCTCTTTCCCTGACGTGCTTTGGCGTATTTTCGTTTAGGTAGTGGTGTCATTTTACTTTCTTCCTTTGTTTGTTAGGATTTGCAATCTTTACTTTATTACTATTTTTCAATTTTAGCAATTCCGCCCACCGCGGGTCGGTTTCTTCCTGCGTGCAGCCGCATTTTCCCTGATTCAGGTCTTTGCCGCAGACAGTGCATAAACCGGCGCAATCTTCTTTGCACAGCGGTTTCATCGGCATGGCCGTGATAATATATTGCCGTATTGCTTCAGTTAAGTCAAGAATATGGTGCTCGTCGATGGTAAAACTGCCCGGGTCTTCCGGCTTGGGCAGTCTTGCCCCGGTGATGATATCGATTGTCGGAAAAAATTCCTCCTGGATTTTCAGGGGGATTTTCTGCGTGAATGGTTTGGCGCAGCGGCTGCAGGCAATATGAGCTTGCGTTTCCAGCCTGCCTTGTACCAGGATGCTGTTCGTGGAACGTATTAATGTCAGCTCACCCCGGACGTGATATTCGGTGCCGTTTTCGGTTAAAACGTCATCTATCGGGAAGTTCCGGACGGAACCTACCGGGGCTTTCAGTAATTGGGCAACATTTGTCTGCATAATAACTTTCTCTCAGGGTTTAATAACTGCGCCGTCTGAATTCATCTTGAGGCGGAATGTGGAGGTTTCCTGCAAAAATGATAGTCTGACTTAAACGATACTTTATTCATTATACGTGGAAATCGCCTCAGAGTCAAATTTTACAGTGAAAGGTTTGCGAAAATTATTGTTTTGTATTCTATTGCCTCAAACCAGTGTCACTAACTGTCACACATTATTATCCGCACCACGCCGATGTTGGGTTCCACCCACGCGCCGTGATACGTTTCATCGCCGTTGCGTCTCCGGTCGGGGACGAACACTCCGTTAACGTCGAAATGGCCTTCTTCGATGCTGACGGTATATCCCACTCCGATGCCGTGCGGCCACCTGGCGGTAACCTTGGGCGGCTCTATTTTGTCAAAGGGCGGTTTGGCATTGATGTGCAGGCGGCAGTTGTTCCCGGCGATGTAAAACTCGTTCCTGCTTGCCTGTATCACCAGGCCCCCGCCGGGACTGTTATCTGGCGGATTCCGCGGCACGTAAGCCGGACGCCAATCCCCGAATTCGACGATACCCGTGAAGCCGTCAAAATCCAGCTTTTGGATTTCTTCCTTCTCCGGTTGCATAATCGCCTGTATTTTACCCGTACCGCGGTATTTCAGTATCAGCGGCATCACGCCAGACACGCACCGCATCATGCTTATCTTCAAAATGGTTTCCGGTAACGATAAAACATCCCCGTAGATGCCGGCTCTCCTGATATTCTGGGTAAAATAACCGGCTGTATTATAGTCGGCGATGGCATGGAGCATATTGATGCCGCCCCATGATTCCGGTGCGAAAAGCGGGTTGTCGTCCCGGGTGTATTTGGCGCAAATGAAGTCAAATTCCTTGCTGTCGCGGATATAAATATCCGGCCCGATCATCTCGATGTGCGGTGTGAACCACTTCCAGATATCCAGCACGTCGTAATCCCGTGCCGGGCCCGCGATATTGATATACATCGGCAGGTCATAAATTTCTTTACCGGCTTTAGCGACCGCATCGATATAGGCAGCCATGGCCCAGGTATGCATAAAATGCCCGGCTTCCGCGCCGAATAACTCCGCCCAGGTACCGGATTCTTTGCTGCCCGACTTTTGCCACCGGTCGTAGACATCGCCTCTGCCGGCCGCTTTCATGCCGGATATTAACTGCGCGGGCACCGGATTGTCAAATACCGTCTGCGCTTCGGCCCCATGGTCGCGGTCAATTTCGGTGATATTCGGCTCGTTCTCCACCTGGATACCGATAACGGTGCGTTCGGTCTTATCCTTCGCCTTTAAATGCCTGCAGAGCGCGCTGAACGCCTGCTTATCGGCATCAAGGGTCGCGCGGCAGTGTGCGGAAAGTACCCAGACATCCTTTCCGGAAGGCGCTTTTTCGCGCTGGAAACGCTGCGGATTGGTCTTTATCCAGGCCGGGGCGTAGTCCATCGTGCCGTTCTTCCAGGTGCCAAACCATAACAGGCACAATTTTACCCCGTACCGGCGGGCAAAGGAGATCAATGTGTCCACACTGGCAAAGTTAAACTTGCCTTCTTCCGGTTCGACCTCGTCCCAGTACACGGGAAATTCCCCGGTATTACTGCGGGT